>CAIOFO010000160.1 GCA_903857685.1 uncultured Alphaproteobacteria bacterium | reverse complement strand
GGTGGTGGCCGATGGCAAGCCCACGGAAATCTTTGAAGGCCGGACCTATGTGCGCGAAAGCTGGCTGCGCGCCGACCTCTCCATCGTCAAGGCATGGAAAGGCGACAGCGAGGGCAATCTGGTCTATCGCAAGACATCGCAGAATTTCAATCCGATGATCGCCACCGCGGGCAAGGTCACCATTGCCGAAGTGGAAGAGCTGGTGGAACCGGGGCAGCTGGACACCAATGCCATCCACACGCCGGGCATTTACGTCACCCGGATTTTCCAGGGCCATGACTACAAGAAATATATCGAGCAGCGCACGGTACGGCCGCGTCCCGATGCCGGTTTCGCCACCGGGGAGGAAGTCTGATGGCCTGGACCCGCGAACAGATGGCCGCGCGCGCCGCCCGCGAACTCAAGGACGGCTATTACGTCAATCTGGGCATCGGCATTCCCACCCTGGTGGCCAATTACATTCCCAAAGGCATGAAAGTGACGCTGCAAAGCGAAAACGGCATGCTGGGCATCGGCCCCTTTCCCTATGAGGGCGACGAAGACCCCGACTTGATCAATGCCGGCAAGCAGACCGTCACCGAGCTGCCCTCCTCCAGCTATTTCTCCTCGGCGGAAAGCTTCGCCATGATCCGCGGCGGCCATATCGACATGGCGGTGCTGGGTGCCATGGAAGTGTCGGAAAAAGGCGACATCGCCAACTGGACCATTCCCGGCAAGATGGTGAAGGGCATGGGCGGTGCCATGGACCTGGTGGCGGGCGTCAAGCGCGTCATTGTGGTGATGGAACATGCCAACAAGGCCGGCCAGTCCAAGATCCTGAAAAAATGCGCCCTGCCGCTGACCGGCAGCGGCTGCATAGACATGGTGATCACCGACCTGGCGGTGTTCGAGGTAGACCGCATGGGTGGCGGCATGACGCTGATCGAGCTGGCGCCGGACGTCAGCCTGGAGGACGTCAAGGCCAAGACGGAAGCCGGCTTCACCAGCAGGCTCTGACGGGAAATCCGCCCGTCAGTGCGACCAGCTCGCCAGCCAATCGGCCAGGGCCTGCGGCGTCATGTGGCGCGCGTCGGACAGGGCCGAGACATGCCCGGCATTGACCAGCGTGCCGTCCGGCTCGGCGATCAGCACCGAGGGCACGCCCGCAAGCCTTTGGGTGATGCCGAAACGGGCTGGGACCTGCAGATTCTTGTCGAAGCGCCCGACATCCACCGCCGCCACCTCGTAATGCCCGGCGATAAAGGATTTCATTTCCGGCAGGCGCATGACATTGGCGAGAATCACGCAATCCGGGCACCAATTGCCGCCCAGGTCTATCAGCACCTGTTTGTGGCTCTGTTTGGCGCGGGCGAAGGCGGCGTTCACGGCCGCATCGGCATCGGCATTTTCATCATAGGGCGTCCGTTCGACCACCGGCAATTTGGTGATGTCCTGGATCGCCAATGTTGGCGCGGGCGCGGCAAGCGCGGGGGCGCAGATCAGAATCAGGGCGGCAACAAGAGATTTCTTCATGTCTGATACACGGGATTGCCGCGTCCTTCTGGCTTTGGTTTGCATTTCAGGGAGCCGCCAGCGTGTCCAGCGCCTGGGCGATTCGGCCCACGGCGATGCCGGCGGCGGGAATGGCGCCGCCCATGGTGAGAAAGCCATGGATCATGTCGGGGAAGTATAGCGTCTGCAGCTTCACCCCCGCCAGCGCCAGTTTCATGGCATAGGCCGAGGCTTCGTCGCGCAAGGGATCAAAGCCCGCATAAAGCATCACGGTGGGCGGCAAGCCGCTGACATCGTGCGCGAAAAGCGGCGAAAGCCGCCAATGATTGGGCTTGTCCGGCGTGCCGGCGTAATTGCCTCGATACCAGCGGTAAAGCTCCGCCGTCAGCAGATAGCCTTCGGCGAATTTCTTGTGCGACGGCATGCAGGCGGTCATGTCGAGGCAGGGATACAGGAGCAGTTGCCGCCAGGGCTGATAGGGCGTGCGTTCATTGCGCTCCGCCAGGCAGACGGCTGCCGCCAGGTTGCCGCCGGCGCTGTCGCCGCCCAGCATGATGCGGTTTTCGTCCGCTCCCAGCCGCAGGGCATTGTCGTGCACCCAGCGCAAGGCAGCGCGGGTGTCGTCATAGGCGGCCGGAAAAGGATGCTCGGGCGCAAGCCGGTAATCCACCCAGACCACGATGCTGCCCATGGCATTGGCCAACTGGCGGCAAAAGGGTTCATAGGTCTCGAAGGCGCCCAGGGTCCAGCCGCCGCCATGCAGAAAAACCAGCGCCGGCAGAAGCTTCTCGGTCTCGTAAATCCGGGGGCGTATGACCGTCAGCCGGGATACGCCGGGCGCGCCGTGAATGTGAAACTGACTATGCACCGGCTCGAGCGCCGGCAGGAATGGACGGCGGGACTTGGCATGATGGGCGCGCAAGCCCGCCATCGTGGCGCGCGGGGGAACCACGCGCGCCAGAACATCCATGACCCGGAGCGCGGAAACATGCGGGTGCTGAAAATCCGCTTCATGCCCCAGCCGCAGGGCGTTGCCTTGATCCGCCTGGAAAATTTTCTGCTGCAGCATGGTTTGACCCTGAAGCGCGAGCGGGATGTTCCGCCGGCTTGTAAAACTATACTGACATGATAGTGTATATAAGGATTTAAGCGGAACTGCATAATTTAATGGAGGACACCGGACGCCAAGCCTATGCCGCGGCGGTCACGGCGCAGACTGAGGCCAATCTCACGAACGGCTTCATCCTGCCGGCGGATGCGCAGGCCACCATCCGCGAGGCGCAAGCATCTGGCGTGGGGCGCTAGCTTTTCGGCGGGCGGGAAAAGACCATGCGGTCCTTGTTGTCACGCATCAGCATGGTGACGCCCGAGATGGTGCCAAGGCCCAGTCCGCCCGGCATGCCGCTGTCGGGATCCGCCTGGATCTTGGCATAGCTCTCGCCCGAGACCTTTTCCCATTTGCCGGCGGGCTTCTTGATCTCGACGCTGGCCACGGTGGCTTTCAGCACAAGCCGCACGATGGCCGGATGCGGCGCCGAAGGCTTTGTCAGGCTGGGAAAACCGTCAATCATCTGCCAGCCATTGGCCAGCGCCCAAGCGGTGATTTCATCCTTGGTCATGCGTGACTCCCGCTTTGAAGGAAATTCGTCGGGCGGCCTGCCCTTATGGAGCGTATGGGCCCGCGCCCGGAGAATCAAATCCGGGCGTCGGCAGGATGCCCCGCAATCCTTGCCGTCAGCGGCCCGTCCGGACGCCAAGTATGGTGTAAGCGGGGCAGACGCGGATGAGCGCCGTCAGGATGGCCACCACGCCGATCCAGCCGAGCCAATTCCAGCCGGTGTTGGGAAAGATCAGCCCAAGCGCATAGGCGATCAACAAAAGCCCCAGGACGATGCGGACGGCACGGTCAGCGTTTCCGATATTTTTCGACATGCGGTTTTCCTTGTTTCAGGCGGTGCGTTGGTTCCAGGGCATGAGGGCAACAAAACGGGCCAAGCCGCAAAAGCCGGTGGCGCCTGCGACGGTGAGGCCGGCGCCGATGATCGCGACCAGGAGAATGAACAGCGGATTCCAGAACGTCGTCAGGCATGATGCCAGCAGCAGCGTGAGGCCGATAGTCAACTGCACCTGGCGGTCCAGGGGAAGTATGAAACTGCCGTCGGACTTGGTCGGCAGACCGGCGGCAACCCAGGCACTGATGCCGCCTTCGAGATTATAGATTTCCAGGGAGGGGTCTTCGGCCAGTAATTTCTCGCAGGCCTGTGAGCCGCGCCCTCCCTTGAGGCAATGAACAACCAGTTTTCCATGCGGCCCGTCCGGCAGCGATGCGGTGCGCACTTGAGCCAAGGGCAGCAAGCTGGCACCCGCGATATGTTCAGCCCTGTGCTCCGCAGGCTCACGCACGTCTATCAGCACGGCCTCGCTCAGCTCCAGCCACTGCCTGAGGGTTTTTGCGTCAACTGCCTTCGCCATGATGTTATCCCGGCCGATCTTCAATTGTTCTTGGAATGTTGCGGCTTGCAGTAGATTTGATATAGCGCCGAAAGGATCGACTGCGCCTCATCGCTGCTGATGCGATAGTAAACCATCTGCCCGCGCTTATCCGCTTCCACCAGTTTGGCTTCTCTCAATTTTGCCAGATGCTGGGAAACGGCGGATTGCGACAGATCAACCAGCTGCATGAGCTGGCCGACGGTTTTTTCACCCTCTGTCAGACTGCACAAAATCACCAGCCGCCCGGCATGCGCCAATTGCTTGAGCATTGCCTCTGCCTTGGCGGCATTGCGCGCCAATATTTCGGAAGGCGATCTTTTTGCATTGCGAACCATGTTGACAACATATTAGATAATGCTAATACATGCAAGAGCGTTATCTTGAAAATTGGAGGTTTGGTGAAAAATTATCCGGACATCACCAGGGACATATCGGCCAACCTGAAGGTGCTGCGCAGCGATATCGGGCCGACCATGCAGGGCTTTTCCGCCATGGCGCAGGCCGCCACCAGGCCCGGCGCGCTGGACCGCAAGACCAAGGAACTGATCGCCCTGTCCATCGGGGTGGCAACGCGCTGTGACGGCTGCATAGGTTTTCATGCCGAGGCGCTGGTCAAGCTGGGCACCAGCCGCGCGGAATTCGAAGAAGCCCTCGGCATGGCCGTCTATATGGGCGGCGGCCCCGCGCTGATGTATGCCGCCGACGCGATCACGGCGTTCGAGCAGTTTCAGACCCTGGCAACGGGGATGGAGCTTGCTGCCTCGTGACCCGCACCGGCAAGGCACGCCGGCCAGACCGATTTGGGGAAATGGTACAGTTGGGTGGGCTCGAACCACCGACCTCCGGATCCACAATCCGGCGCTCTAACCAACTGAGCTACAACTGCACAAGACCCCAATCCGGGGAGGCCGGAAACTATGGAGGGGGGGGCGCAAAAGCAAGGCCGGAACAGGCCCCTTCCCGGCTATATTAACCACTCGTTAACGAATAGGGACAACCCTCAAAGCCGGTCTTGACGGAGGGATTCCCATGCATTGCCGTGTTGCACTGGCGGCTCTGCTGCTGGCCTGTCCCGTGGCGGCGGCCGCACAGGATGAAAGCTCTTCCGGCCAATTTGATCCGGCGGGAGATTCGGGCCTGCCCCGCTTTGCCGGCCTGCGCGGCAGCTTTGCCTTCGTCAACAACGCCAGCACAACGGTGCCGGCCACGCCGCCCACCGGACTGCACGCTTCCTTCGACCAGGGCGGCGGCGGCTCGGTCTATATCGGCGCCCGCCTGCCGGAGGGTTTCCGGGTTGAGCTGGAGGGCCTTTATCGCAACCTGCCCATCCGCAGCGTCAATGTGGGCGGCATCGGCACCGATTACGTGGCCGGCGGCCACGCCAATCTGGGCGCCCCCATGGTCAATCTTCTGTTCGACTTTCCGGTGTCGGAATTTCCCGCGCGGCCCTTCATCGGCGCCGGTCTCGGCGGCGCCTATATCTCGGCGGATGCGGCCGACAATAGCGGCAACGACTATCTGAGAACCTCGAGCTGGCACTTCGCCTACCAGTTCATGGGCGGCCTGGAATTCCCGATGAGCGACAGCTCGCGTGTCACCGCCATGTATCGCTGGCTCCAGGTGAACGATGTGAACAGCAAGTGCGGCATTTCGGGCGCGGCCAGCTTTGCCTGCAAGGCCCGTTTCAACACCCAGAGCCTCGATCTCGGCCTCGAAATGGACATGTAGCCGGGCTAACCTGACCGGCATGCTGCGGAATATTTTGATCGTCCTTGTTGCCGGCGCGGCGGCGGGATTTGCCATTTTTTACTGGACCACGCGTCCGCTTCCCATTCTCACCGTCACCAGCTGGGCCGGCGCCTATGGCCGCGCCCAGGCCGTGGCGCAAATGCGCCCCTATGCGAGCGCCCACCATGTGGACGTTCACCTGGCGCAGTGGGACGGCGATCTGTCCGGCCTGAAAGGCGATGTGATCGATTTCGAACTGCCGGGCGCGGTGGAGGCCTGCCATCGCGGCCTGCTGGAAAAAATCGACGCCGCGGACCTGCCGCCCGGCGATGACGGCGTCCCGGCACAGAAGGATTTCGTGCCCGGCGCCTTCGGGCCGTGCTGGATCGGCGGCATCGTCTATTCGCAGGTCATCCTCTATGCGCCCCATGGCTTCGCGGCCGCGCCCCGCACCCTGGCGGATTTCTTCGACACTTCGAGATATCCCGGCAAGCGCGCCCTCAAGCGCGGCAGCGGAAAATATAATCTGGAGATGGCGCTGCTGGCGGACGGCGTGGCGCCCGGCGATGTCTATGCGACGCTTGCCACCGCGCCGGGCCTGGCGCGGGCGCTGCACAAGCTGGACTGTCTTGGTCCCGATCTTGTCTGGTACACGGCCGACAGCGAGGCCCCAAATCTGATCCGCAGCGGCGGCGCCTTCCTTGCCACCGCCCTGAACGGCCAGATTTACGACGCAGCCCAGAAGGGCGGCGCAACTCCGGGCGTGATCTGGGACCGCCAACTTTATGAGTTCGACGTCTTCGGCGTGCCCGCGGGGGATGCCAACAAGGTCAAGGCGCTGGATTACATTCGCTTTGCCACCGGAACAAAAGCCCTGGCCGGGGTTGCAAGCTGGGTGCCCTATGGTCCGGCGCGGCGCTCGGCCTGGCCACAGGTCGGCAAAAATCCGGAACTGGGGATCGAAATGAATCCCTTTCTGCCCACCGCCCATTTCGGCACCGCCTTTGCGGTGGACGACGAATGGTGGCGCGTCCATGGCGCGCGCATCGAGGCGGCCTGGCAGACCTGGCTGGCGACGCTGACGCCCGCAAACTTGGCGCATTGACAGGGGCGCCCGTCCTGCCCTGAATAGCCGGGAAGCACGAACCGGTCATCCCATGGCAGGCTACGCCCTCCGGCGCTTTCTCGGCGCCCTGCCCACTCTGTTCATCATCGTCACCCTGACCTTTTTCATGATGCATGCCGCGCCCGGCGGGCCGTTCGATTCCAACCGCCGCCTGCCGCCCGAGGTCGAACGCAACATCAAGGCCGCCTACAATCTCGACAAGCCGCTCTACCAGCAATACGCCCTTTATCTGGAGCGGCTGGCGCATGGCGATCTGGGCCCTTCCTTCAAGAACAAGGATTTCACCGTGGCGCAGCTGATCGGAACCGGCCTGCCGGTCAGCATGCGGCTGGGCCTGTCCGCCATGACACTGGCGCTGTTCTTCGGCAGCCTGCTGGGCATCTGGGCGGCGCTGCGGCAAAACAACTGGCAGGATTATTCGGTGATGACGATCGCCATGTTCGGCATCACCATTCCCACTTTCGTCACCGCCCCGATCCTGAGCCTGATCTTCGGCATCTATGGCGTGAATCTGTTCGGCCATGAATTCTCGCTGCCGGTGGGCGGCTGGAACGGCGGCGCCCTGGCCAACATGATCCTGCCGGTGACGGTGCTCGCCCTGCCCCAGATCGCGGTGATCGCGCGGCTGATGCGCGGCAGCATGATCGAGGTGCTGCGCGCCAATTACATCCGCACCGCCCGCGCCAAGGGCGTGCCGACTTCGCGCATCGTCTTCCACCATGCCCTGCGCGCCGCGATGCTGCCGCTGGTGAGCTATCTCGGCCCGGCGGTGGCGGCGGTCCTCACCGGCTCGCTGATCGTGGAGGAGATTTTCGGCCTGCCCGGCATCGGACGCTATTTCGTGCAGGGCGCGCTGAACCGCGATTATACGCTGGTGATGGGCGTGGTGATCTGTTACGCGGCGCTGATCATCGCGCTCAATTTTGTCGCCGATATCGTCTATGCCCTGCTCGATCCCCGGGTCCGGTTGACATGATGGCAACCGGCAGCGGCGCCGAAACCATGGAACTGGCGCAGGGCGTCCATGGCCGCAGCCTGTGGGTGGATGCGCGGCGGCGGCTGTTTCGCAACCGCGCCGCCATGGCCAGCATCATTGTGCTGGGAGTGATCACGCTGATGGCGCTGCTGGCGCCGCTGCTGTCGGCCTACGCTTATGACGAGATCAATTACGACATCGTCTCCTGCGCGCCCAGCTGGTGGCCATGGCCGGCGCCGTGCAGCGCCGGCGGCAGCCACTGGTTCGGGACCGACGCGGTGGGCCGCGACCTTTTCGTGCGGGTGCTCTATGGCGCGCGGGTGTCGCTGGCGGTGGGGCTGGTCGCCACCCTGGTGTCGCTGCTGATCGGCGTGCTGTATGGCGCCACCGCCGGTTACCTGGGCGGGCGGATTGACGGGTTGATGAT
>CAIOFO010000159.1 GCA_903857685.1 uncultured Alphaproteobacteria bacterium | reverse complement strand
TCGCGCAGCTTGTCGTTGATCAGGTCGAGCGAGCGCGTGATGGTGCGCAGCGCATCGGGATGGATGTCCACCTGCTTGGCGTCGGCGATCTGGAAGATGCGCAGGATATTGACCGGGTCCTGGCGGAAGATTGCGGGATCGGCGGTCAGCCGACCATTCTCGACATAGAAGTCGTCCTCGTTGACGCGGGGGCGCAGGAAGCCGGGCAGGATGCGGCTGAGCGACGGGCGCGGCTTCTTGTGCTGCACTTCCAGCGCGGCGCAGAAAATGCGCGTCAGGTCGCCGACATCCTTGGCGGTGAGAAAATAGGCGCGCATGAAGGCTTCCACGGCGCGGCGCGGCTTGTCCGGATCGCTATAGCCCATGACGGCCGCCAGCGCCGGCTGCACATCGAAGGACAGGCGCTCCTCGGCGCGGCCGACCAGGTAATGCAGATGGACGCGCACATCCCACAGAAAGGCTTCCGCCTTCTGGAAGGTCTTGTATTCCTCCTTGGTGAAGACGCCATGCTCGACCAGGTCGGCGGTATCCTCGACATGATAGAGATACTTGCCGATCCAGTAGAGCGTCTGCAGGTCGCGCAGCCCGCCCTTGCCTTCCTTGATGTTGGGCTCGACCAGGTAGCGGCTGGTGCCCTGGCGCTCATGGCGCAGGTCGCGTTCCTTCAGCTTGGCCTCGACGAAGTCGCGGCCGCTGCCGGTGGCCACCTCGGTCCAGAATTTCTTGCGCAGATCGTCATAAAGCGCCTTGTCGCCCCACAGATAGCGCGCTTCCAGGATGGCGGTGCGGATGGTGACGTCCTGCTTGGCCAGGCGCACGCATTCGGCCAGGGAGCGGGTGGCGTGGCCGACCTTCAGCCCCAGGTCCCACAGCATGTAGAGAATGAACTCGATGACACTCTCGCCCCAGGCCGTCTGCTTGAAGGGGCGCACGAACAGCAGGTCCACATCCGAACCCGGCGCCAGCTCGCCGCGGCCATAGCCGCCGGTCGCCACCACGGTGATGCGTTCGGCGGCGGTGGGATTCTGGGCGTAATAGACATGCTTGGTGGCGAAGTCGTAGATCACCTGGATGACGGCGTCCTGCAGCCCCGACAGGGTCTGGGCCGCCGCCAGTCCGTGCAGCCCTTGCGTCTCCACCGCCGTCTTGACGGTGTCGCGGCCTTTCAGGAAAGCCTCCTTGATCAGCGCCAGGCCTTCCTTGCGCAGCGTGCCGCTGTCGGCGGTGGCCTGCGCCAGCGCGGTCAGGGCCGCGCGCAGGGCAGCGGCGTCAAACACGGCAGTGACGGGCAGGTTGGGAAGCGGCTTTTCCAGGCCCATGGCGGCAAAGGTCACTTATCGCAGCGGCGTCGGAGCGCCAGTGTGTCAGTGCTGGGGGTATAGCGCCACCCCGCAGAACCGCCAAATCCGGGCAATAAAAGGAACCTTACTGCACCTTCAGCCGTTCAGGCCCTGGGGCAAGAGGAGGTCCCGGTCATGCGCATGTCCACATTCGCCATCACGCTTTCGGTCGCCGCCGGCTCGCTGCTGGCGCTGCCCGCGCTCAGCAATTACGCCTTCGCGGTCCAGGACCAGCCCGTCACCATCGGCGGGGTTGAATCGGTCTGCACCGGCGTCGGCTCGGCCAAGGACAATCCCGACTGGAAGAATTATCCCGTCAAGCTGACCTTCTCGAACATGGCGGGCGAGAATGAAGCCTCCGAACACATCGCCATCACGCAGGGCGGCAAGCCGGTGATGGAAACCGATTGCGATGCGCCCTGGCTGCTGATCAAGGCGCCGGCCGGCCATTACGATGTCCGCGCCTCGCTGCCCGGGGGCAGCGGCACCCGCACCGCCAGCGCCGCCTTCTCGACCGGCGGCAGCGGCGGCCAGCAGACGGTGAATGTCGCGTTTCCGGGGCGAGCCTTCGGCGCGCAATAGCGCGCGAGCATGCCCAGTGGGCATGCGAGAGGAGGCGAGCGCCGCGAGCTTGGGCGAGCGGCGGGGGAAGCGGACGGCCCACTCGATGCCGGCTCAATAAATCCGGAGCGTCGGCCCGGAAAAGTGTGAAGCGGTTTTCCGCGGGCCGCGCGACCATAAAAAAAGGCCGGTGCGGTTTCCCGCACCGGCCTTAAACTTAACCCCCAACCGTCTTAGACGGCCTTGAGGTTCGCGGCCTTGGCGCCACGGGCGTCCGGCACCACGTCGAACGAGACCTTCTGGCCTTCGTTCAGGGTGCGCAAGCCCGCCGCTTCAACGGCAGTGGCGTGCACGAACACGTCCTTGCCGCCGCCTTCCGGCGCGATAAATCCAAAGCCCTTCGAGGTATTGAAAAACTTCACGGTTCCGATCGTCATTGGGTAGTTCCTGCGTAAGTGACCACCCGCGCGAAATGCGAGGGCGGACGAGGATGACGTTTGTCTCAGGGAAGGAAGGTAACTGTCTCGTCCAGGCGCGCAACGTAAGGCGGGCAGGATTCTCAGGTGCGCTTCATCTGGGACGGGACGTATCCACGATACCCGCGACAATACGCGCATTTTCGGAAAGAGGCAAGATTGCGGCGGCGGTTAGCGACAGCGTAGTGCCGCCGCGATAGCGGGGGCCACCGCCCTATCAGGTTATTTCGCAGATGCAAAAATTATCGTCGCTCAGGAATTTTTATTGGCCGTGCCGGGCGTTGCGCATTAACCGGGGGAGGAATTTACGGCGGAAATTCCGGCGTCAGGCGACGGGTTTTTTCACGCGCGGCTTGGCCGGCTTCTTGGCCGCCTTGGGCGGCGCCAGCGCGGCCAGGCGCGCCTTCTCGGTCGCCTCTTCCTCGTCGCGGGCCTTGCGCAGGGCGCGCAATTTTATGGTGCGGTCGTCGAAGGCGATGCGTTCCTTGGCCAGCTCGGTCTTGACCAGCTGGTCGCGCGCTTCCGAGGCGGAAAAGTGGGTCTCGGCCCTGGTGCGGGCGGCGGTCTTGTCGGCCATCGGTGAATGTCTTTCCTGGGCCGCGATGCGCGGCAGGGGGCCGCTGAAGGGCGGGGAAGGGGAGTACACAGAATATGCGCCTTTATGGCCGGTTTTACAAGGCTGGCGCCACGTTGGGCGATAGCGGGTGCTTGTTCGTTCACCATGGGCGGGGTTGCCACGCTGCCGCTGGCAACCCCGCCAATCCAACTTTTAGGATATAAGCGCGCCATGAACGCCACCATTTATCACAACCCCAACTGCCAGACTTCGCGCAACGTACTGGCCACTCTGCGCGAGCGCGGCATCGACGCCCGCCTAGCGACAGCGTATGGCGCCGCGATAGCGGGTAACGCAGAGGGCGGAAAATGAAAGTCTCGATGACATATAATCCGAACTGCGGCACCGCGCGCCAGGTGCTGGCAATATTACGGGAAAGAGGAATTGAGCCTCAGATCATCGAATACCTGAAAACGCCCCTGCAGCGGGAGGCGATCATGGCGCTGGTGGCGCAGATGCACGTCCATCTGCGCGACGTGGTCCGGACCAAGGAGCCGCTCTATTCCGAACTCAAGCTGGAGCACGCGGACGACGACACGCTGCTGGAAGCGATGGTCCTGCACCCGATCCTGCTCAACCGGCCGATTGTGACGACACCGAAGGGCACCAAGCTGTGCCGGCCGAGCGAAACCGTAATGGAGATACTTTAGCTGCTTGCCGCGGCGGGCGAAGGCGGGCCCGTCGCGCCGAAGCTTTAGCGAAGGCGGATGCCGGCCGAGCGAGGCGGTGGGGGAGATACTTTAGGAGCGCGGCCTATACAGCTTATCCAGTTCCTGGAAGATATCATTACTGTATCGCACAGTACTCGTTGTCTGAGTTTGCTTTTTTCGGTCGGGATGAAGGTAATGGATGTATGCGAGAGCCGAGTTTTTCTTAGCCTTTGCCATCACCGCGTGAAACTTTGGATTGGCAAGAAAGTCAGAGTATCGCTTCTTCGCTTCTCGAATTACGCCATCATAGTCCAATGAGAATTTGGGGTTGATGGCTTCAGGGCGCACCGCGGGAGCGCTGGGGTCATTTGTTAGCCGGACAGCCAAGTGCGAAGCCCTAGTGTCCACTGGAGTTACGTCGCCTATTAGTTTTAGTGTCGGTTCGCCGCCCTCTGTAAAAGAGCCTTCCTTAATAAAATTGAGCTTCGGTACCAACGACGCGTCAATCAGAAGATTACCGCTTCTCCCGTGGACCTCGCCCTTAGCAATGTCCATAAGCCCAAGTCCTTCAGGGCCAATCCGCGCAACGCGAGCCAGTATATCCGCCCAAGATGCGCGCTCCCGGTCGCGGACGCGGTCAAGCATTCTACGCATCTCCGGGAACTTTATCTTTTCGCTTCTGGCATTATAGCGATAGTAAATCTCAGCTTCTTTCACATCGCCGTCTGACTTAAGTGCAATCACTGGTGGCTCTGAATGGGGCGCCGCCCAGAGTAGGCCGACCTTGATGCTTCCAACATTCGCGACGCGCCGTTCAAATTGGAGGGCCGGAGCGAAAAGGCCATTCAGATATCCAGCCATCTTTGCATCGTCTTGACTCTCGAAATTGCTACTCTTGAGGCCAACGACTTCTCGCGGATCGTTTTTCACTCCGAAGATCAGGAATCCGCCTGAGTGATTAGCGAAGCCCGCCATCGATTTTGCATAATCAGACCGGCCGCCCCAATTAAACGCCTCCTTGTATTCGACTCGCTCACCCTCCCGCAGCGAAACGATATTTGTCTTGTTATCGAACGAGTCATTTAGGGCCGCGATAATCTCTTCGAAGGCGGCATCTGCTATCCCCATGTTCGCTCCTAATTCGGTCTACCGCGCTCGCGACCCAAACGTTTTGGGCGCGTTAGGTCTCCCCGCCCGCTTAATCCGCGTCCGCCCACCCGCCTGCTTGCCGGGCCGTGACGGCCGGGTGTCGTCCGACAGCGTGATCTCGGCGTCGAAAGCGGCGCGCTCCACGTCGGACTGGCGGGCAAAGGGATCGTCGGCAATCGTCAGCGCCGCGCTTTGCAGCCGCTTGAGTTCATCGCGCAGCCGCGCAGCGGTTTCGAATTCCAGATCGGCAGCGGCGGCGCGCATGCGCTTTTCGATATCGGCGATGATCGCCTTGATATTATGGCCGACAAATTCGCGCCCGCCTTCCGCCGCCTCCAGCATCCCCGTATCGACCATGACATGGTCGCGCTCATACATGGACCCCATAATGTCGGAGATATTCTTCTTGATGCTCAGTGGCGTGATGTTGTTGGCCGTGTTATAGGCTTCCTGCTTGGTGCGGCGGCGCGAGGTCTCGGCCATCGCCCGCTCCATCGAGCCGGTGATGCGGTCGGCATAAAGCACCACCTTGCCGTCGATATTGCGGGCGGCGCGGCCGATGGTCTGCACCAGGCTGGTCTCGCTGCGCAGGAAGCCTTCCTTGTCGGCGTCCAAGATCGCCACCAGCGCACATTCGGGAATGTCCAAACCTTCGCGTAAGAGATTGATGCCGATCAGCACGTCGAAGGCGCCAAGCCTGAGATCGCGGATGATCTCGATCCGCTCTAGCGTCTCCACATCGCTGTGCATGTAGCGCACCCTGATGCCCTGCTCATGCATGTATTCGGTAAGGTCTTCCGCCATCTTCTTGGTCAGGGTGGTGACCAGGGTGCGATAGCCCTTGGCCGCCACTTCCCGGCACTCGGCGATCAGGTCGTCCACCTGCGTTTCCACCGGCCGTATCTCGACGGGCGGATCAATCAATCCCGTGGGGCGGATCACCTGCTCGGCGAAGATGCCGTCGGTGCGCTGCATCTCCCACGGCCCCGGCGTGGCCGAGACGAACACCGATTGCGGCCGCATCGCGTCCCATTCCTCGAATTTCAGCGGCCGGTTGTCGATGCAGCTGGGCAGGCGGAAGCCATATTCCGACAGGGTGAACTTGCGGCGGTAATCGCCTTTGTACATGGCGCCGATCTGCGGCACGCTGACATGGCTTTCATCGGCGAAGACCAGCGCATTGTCGGGCAGATACTCGAACAGGGTCGGCGGCGGCTCGCCCGGCTGGCGGCCGGTCAGCCAGCGCGAATAATTCTCGATGCCGGCGCAACTGCCGGTGGCCTCGATCATCTCAAGATCGAAGGTGGTGCGCTGCTCCAGCCTTTGCGCTTCCAGCAACTTGCCGTTGGCGCGGAAGTCGGCCAGCCGCGTGATCAGCTCCGCCTTGATGCCTTTCATCGCCTGCTGCAGGGTGGGGCGCGGCGTGACGTAATGCGAATTGGCATAGACCTTGATGCCGTCCAGCTGGCCGGATTTGTGCCCCGTGAGGGGGTCGAACTCGGTGATCGTGTCCACCACATCGCCGAACAGCTCCACCCGCCACGCCCGGTCTTCATAATGCGCCGGGAAGATGTCGATCGTGTCGCCCCGCACCCTAAAGGCGCCGCGGGCGAAATTGTCGTCATTGCGCCGGTATTGCAGCGCCACCAGCGCCCCGATGGCGGCGTTGCGGTCGATCTTGTCGCCCTTGGCGATGGAGACGGCGGTGCCGGAATAAGTCTCGACCGAGCCGATGCCGTAGATGCAGGACACCGAGGCGACGATGATCACATCGTCGCGCTCCAAAATCGCCCGCGTCGCCGAATGGCGCATGCGGTCGATCTCCTCGTTGATCGAGGAATCCTTTTCGATATAGGTGTCGGTGCGCGGGATATAGGCTTCCGGCTGGTAGTAGTCATAATAGCTGACGAAATACTCCACCGCGTTTTCCGGAAAGAACTGCTTGAACTCGCTGTAGAGCTGCGCCGCCAGAGTCTTGTTGGGCGCCAGGATCAGGGCCGGGCGCTGGGTGCGCGAAATGATCTGCGCCATGGTGAAGGTCTTGCCCGAGCCGGTGACGCCCAGCAGCACCTGGTCGCGTTCCTGTTCCGCGATGCCCTTGACCAGTTCGGCGATGGCGGTGGGCTGGTCGCCCGCCGGTTCATACTCGCTGACCAGCTTGAATTTTTTTCCGCCTTCGGATTTTTCCGGCCGCGCCGGGCGGTGGGGAATGAAAGCCGCGACGTTGCCTTCGCTCATCCCCGCCAGCGGCGTGGCGAGATAGGCGGGGTCAATGGCCGGATCGCTGGCGATATTGGCCACCGCATCAATGGCCGCATGGAACTTGGCCGCGTTTTCGGACGCGGCCTTGGCGATGCGCTTGTTCCCCTTTTTGGGGGCGCGCGGGATCATGCCGTTATTGTGGGCCATGGAATATAAATAGGGGTGTGGGGCCTCCCGTCCAACGCCGGGCCGAAAGATGTTAGCCTGAGGCACAAATCGCAGCAAGAACATTCCAAGAACAAATGTCCCAGCAATTGCTCCAGCAGGCCATGGCGCTGCACCAGGCCGGGCGCCTCGACGAGGCGGAAAAGCTCTATCAGCGGATATTGACCGCTGCGCCGGGGGATTATCCCGCCCTGCACCTGATGGGCTTGTTGCGGCTGATGCAGGGCCGGCTGCCCGAGGCCTTGGTCCTGCTGCAGCGGGCGCTGGCGGTTCAGCCCGGCGCCCCCGAGACCCTGGCCAATCTCGGCATCGTTCTTTCGGGCCTGGGCCGCCATGACGAGGCACAGGCGGCGCTCGACAGCGTGGTGCGGGCGCGGCCGAATGACAGCAGGGCCTGGAGCAATCGGGGCGCCGTCCGCAGCAAGCTGGGACAATCAACCGAGGCGCTGGCGGATATTGAACGCGCTCTGGCGCTGGACGCCGGCAATCTCGACGCCCTCAACAATCGCGGCCTGATCCTGCACGGCCTCGGGCGCTACGAAGAGGCGCTGGCCGGCTTCGATCTGCTGCTGGCGCGCGCCCCGGATTATGCCGATGGCCGCCACAATCGCGGCCTGACTTTGCGCGAACTGGGACGGGCAGAGGAGGCGGTGGCGGAATTCGACCGCGTCATCGCCGCCCATCCCAGCCATGCCGGGGCCTGGGTCAATCGCGCCGGCACGCTATGGCGGCTGGAGCGGCTGGACGAGGCGCTGGAAAGTTACGGCAAGGCGCTGGCGATCAATCCGGGCCTGCCCGAGGCGCTGGAAAGCCGCTCCAACCTGTTATGGACGCGCCGCCAGGCGCTGGCGCCCGCCATCGCCGACCTGCAGCGGGCGCTGGCGGTGCAGCCCGATCTGCCCTATGCGGCGGGCGATCTGCTGCAACTGAAGATGCATGCCGGCGACTGGCGGAATTTCGCTGACGACAAGGCGAAGCTGGACGCGGCAGTGCGCGCCGGCAGGCAGGCCGCCCAGCCTTTCGTCTATCAGGCGCTGTCGGACAGTCCCGCCGATCTTCTGGCCTGCGCGCGGATCTTTGCGGCGCGCAAATATCCGGCGACGGCGCCCCGACCAAAATTCGAAGCGCGCAAACCCGGCCCCATCCGCATCGGTTATGTCTGCGGCGAATTCCGCGCCCAGGCCACCATGTATCTGGCGGCGGGCCTGTTCGAGCAGCATGACCGTGCGAAATTCGAAATCTTCGCGTTCGACAACAGCCGCAACGACGGCAGCGCCATGCGGGCGCGGGTGACAGCGGCCTTCGACAAATTCATTTCCATCGCCGCGCTGTCCGACCGCGATGCCGCCGCCCGCATCCGCGCCGAGGGGGTGGATATCCTGGTCAATCTCAACGGCTATTTCGGCAAGATGCGCATGGGCGTCTTCGCGCTGTCGCCGGCGCCGGTCCAGGTCAATTACCTGGGCTTTCCCGGCACGCTGGGCGCGGACTACATGGATTATATCCTGGCCGACGGCGTGGTGATCCCGGACGGCGAAGATCGTTTTTATGACGAGAAAGTGGTGCGCCTGCCCGGCAGCTACCAGATCAATGACGACCGGCGCGCCCCCGTTGGCGTTACAAGCCGCGCCGGGCATGGCTTGCCCGAGAGCGCTTTCGTCTTCTGCAATTTCAACTATGGCTACAAGATTCTGCCGGAGCAATTTGCGCTATGGCTGCGCCTTCTGGGGCAGGCGCCGGGCAGCGTGCTGTGGCTGCTGGCGGGCGATCCCTTGTTCGCGCAAAACCTGAAATCCGAGGCGGCGCGGCACGGCGTTGATCCACAGCGGCTGATCTTCGCGCCGCCGCTGGAACTGGAAGCGCATGTCGCGCGCATGACCCTGGGCGATTTGTTTCTCGACAGTTTGCCCTATAACGCCCACACCACCGCCAGCGATGCGTTATGGGCCGGGCTGCCGCTGCTCACCTGCCGCGGCACGGCTTTCGCGGGACGGGTTGCCGCCAGCCTGCTTTACGCGGTGGGACTGCCCGAGCTGGTGACGGAAAATCCGGCGGATTATGAAAGGCTGGCGCTGACGCTGGCGCGCGACCCGGCGCTGCTGAAAAACTATCGTGATCGCCTGAAGGAAAACCGGCGCCTTGCGCCGCTGTTCGATACCGCCCGCACCACCCGCCAGATTGAAGCGGCCTATGAAGAGATGATGGCGCGGCGATTGCGCGGCGAAGCCCCGCAGGGCTTCGCCGTCGCATCGTCGTAAAAGCTACTTCGCGCCGTCGATGGCCGTGCCGGCGTCGGCGGCGTCCTTCTGGGCGGCGGCGACATCCGTGGCGGCAATGCCGGCATTGGCTGCCGTCAGGGCAGCCTGCAGCTTGGTCTTCTGCGCCGCGCTGGCGTCCGGGATGGCGCCATTGCCTGCCTTGGCGCAGGGATTGGCGTTGGTGGCGTCAAAGCCGGTGCCCATCGGACCGACCAGGCAATTCACGACATGGTGCAGATGCATGTGCACGGCATCAATGGCGGGAGCCTTGGAGGCGAAACCGGCATGCTGGCTGGCGACAACCAGTTCGGCGCTGACATCGGCCAAGGCGGCAGTGGGCAGCAAAAGGGCTGCGCAGGAGGCAATCAGAAACTTTTTCATCAGGTGGTTCCTCTAAAGAAAATGGAGCGCCGCGGTTGATCCGCGAACACTCCATCCTAGCCCATTCAGGCAGTTAGAACTACCAGACGCTGGCAAGATTCTTACGCAACTCCTCGGACTGCCTGCCCGGAGGCGCCGCATTCTCGTCCTTGTCCGGGCTGATGACCGAACCATTGAAGGTGAGGCCGGCATAGGCGCCCGAACCGGAGGTCCAGACCACGATATCGCCGCCATGGGAGGTGGTGGCGCCTTCGGCGCCCGAGGACAGGTTGACCACGGTCAGGCCGGCGCCGGCGCCGAGCTTGAAATTGCCATGCTCGATGCCGGACAGGGCCCGGTCGCTGTTGATGATGAAGACCAATTCCGCCTGTTCCAGGCCGGCCTGCAGGCCGAACGAGGCCGAGCCCATGCCGTAGAAGCGCGGCTCGCTCCAGCCATGGCCGGTGCGGTGCAGCAGCACCCCGTCGCCGCCTTCGGCGCCGAAGATGAAGCCGCCCTTGACCAGCTTGGGCACGATGTAAACGGCCCTGGCGTTCTGCAGCATGGTGCGGGCGGTGCCGAAGGCCGGGTCGTGCTTGAGGTTGTTGATGGTGACATTGGCGTCATGCAGCAATTCGCTCCTGTCCGACGCCTGGGCGGCGGGAGCGGCAAAGGCCAGGACCGTCAGAGTGACTGCGGCGGCAAGCGTGGAAACGGTTTTCATGAGAAGGGTCCTTCCAAATATCTCGCCCGTGTAACGCGCCACCGGCGGGGAAGTTCCCTGACCTGGAACAAAACTCAGCCGGCCTCGATGACCATGGGTTTTTGCAGGACCGGGCCATCCGCCTTGCTGGCCTCGCCGAAGCCGCTGGTGAAGTCCTGGAAGATGATGGACAGCTCCTCGGCATCGATATGCTTGGGCGCGCCGGGCGGGAAGCGATAGCGCCAGAAGCTGACGATATGGGAGATCGCGCCCATCTTCTCGCCGAGCTCCAGGAACATGTAGGGGGCGCTGAGCAGGAAGTCGCGGAAGGTCTTGGGCGCCTGGTGGGCGACCAGGTCGTGAAAGGAGCTGTCGTAAATGTCCAGCACCTTGTCGACATGCTGGCCATTGTCGCGCACCATTTCGATGATGCTGCGCTTGGCGCCGGTCAAATAGGCGCTTTGTTCGGGAGAGACGGCGCCATGGGGGCGGATCTCCTTGATCTCGCGCAGCACCTTCATGATGTCGGGCCAGAACTGGTTCATCGACCATTTGTAGTAAAGAAAGCCGCGCCAGCTGAAGACACCTTCGCGGAAATCGTTGCCGGTCAGGCCCAGCGTCATGCGCAAGGGTTCCAGCTTCTCGTCCACCTTGCTGGAGAGCAGCGCGCTCACCAGGCGGTTGGTCGAGCCGTCGGTGTTGCTGCCGCTGGCCAGCTGAATCAGGCGTGAAAGTTCGGAGGCGGTGAAATCATGCATGCGCTGCTGGTCGCCCGCCGAGATATCGAAATAGCAGGGCGCCACATCGATCTCGTGGTTGCGCAGATGCTCACGCAGCAGGAAGGGATCGAGCGAGGGAATGATGTTCATCAACCGCAGGACGGTGAGGTCCCGGCTCAAATTGTCGCTGTTGTAGTTGCCGACCTGGCGCAAGCTGTCTTCGAAGCCGCGCTGCTCGATGAAGATGGAGCGGCCGCCGGCGCGCAGATCATTCTGGTCGAAGGGGACGATCAACTTGGTGGCCACCGAGCGCACCGAATTGAACAGATAGGTTTCATCCGAGCGCATGCGGTGCTTGAGGATAAAGGCAGTGTTGACGACGGGCGAGCGGAACATGGGCTTTTCCGCATGGTCCGGGTCGTCCCTGTTGGCTTTGGCAATGCGCCCGAGATTGAGCACCCGGCTGGTCGTCGCCCCGCCCAATGCATGGAGAAAGCGAACAGTACGGTCGTTGGACAAAATATCACCGGATGAAATAGGGCTGCCGAACAAAGCGCCATATTGGCGGCAATATGGTGAAAATTGCCTTACCGGCCCGGCCGCTTTACGCTGCGGCGATGCAGGATGACGCGCCGTTTTCATACCAATCCGACCAGGAACGGCTTCTGGTCCTTCTCAGCTATGGCCTGTTCCTGATCGCGCCGGCCGGCGGCCTCACCGCCCTGATCGGGGTGATCATCGCCCATGTGCGGCTGGCCCACGCCCTTGGCAGCATCCACGAAAGCCATTACCGCAACCAGATCCGGGTTTTCTGGACCATGCTGATCTGCGCCATCGTCATGATGACGCTGTTCACAATGAGCATGGGCTTTTCGTTTTTCGCGATGATGTGGCCTTTCACACCCGGCTGGCCGGTCTGGCCGGGCGCCATGGTGGGGGCCGGCTGGATGATGCTGCTGCCGCTGGCCGGATTTTTGTCGCTGCTGCTGGTGGTCTGGTACTATTGGCGGCTGCTGCGCGGCTTTGTGCGCGAACTGGACGACAAGCCTTATTGATTGGAAGACATTGGGTTGATGGCGCTCCAATTCGATACCTCGCTTGAGCCGCATTATGGAATCGCCGAACGTTTGAGCCCGCGCATCGCGCGTTTGCTGGCCCCGAACCCAGGCCCTTTCACCTTTCGCGGCACCGGCGTCCATATTGTCGGCGCGGGCGACCGCGTGGCGGTGATTGATCCGGGTCCCGACCTTCCCGAGCATGTCGCGGCATTGAAGCGCGCGCTGGACGGGCGCAGCGTCAGCCATATCCTCATCACCCACACCCACAAGGACCATTCCCCGGCCGCCCAGCCGCTGAAGGAATGGAGCGGCGCAAAGACCTACGGCTTTGGGCCACATGCCGAAACCAATGATGTCGAGGAAGGCGGCGACCGCCTGTTCGTGCCCGACATCCGCGTGGCCGATGGCGATGAAATCGCCGGCGAGGATTTTTCCATCGCCTGCGTTTTCACCCCCGGCCATACCTCCAACCACATGTGCTATGCGCTGGCCGGGGAAAAGGCCCTGTTCACCGGCGACCATGTCATGGGCTGGTCCACCAGCGTGATCGCGCCGCCCGACGGCAATATGGGTGATTACCTGCGCAGCCTGGAAAAACTCATCGCCCGCGATGACGCCATCCTTTATCCCACCCATGGTTCACCGATCGCGCCGCCCGCGCCGTTCCTGCGCGCCCTCGTCACCCATCGCCGGATGCGGGAAGGCCAGATCGCCGCCTGCCTGGCGCAGGGCGACGACACGGCGCCCGTCCTTGTCGCCCGGCTCTATGCCGGCCTGGCGCCCATGCTGGTGAAGGCGGCCGAACTGACGGTGCTCGCTCACCTGGAGCACATGATGGAGGACGGCAAGGTAACGCGGGACGGCGCGCGGTATCGGCCGATCGTCAAAGCGCCTTGAGATAGGCGGTCAGCCGCGCAATGTTGCTGCCGAAGTCGCGCGTCCCCCGTTCGCTCTGGGAGCGGATATCAAGCCGCGCGCCGATGTCACCCGCGGTCTGCACCCGGATGACGATATCGGCGGTCTGGCCGAACCAGAAGGATTTGTCGGTGGCCTCGATGCGGCCGTCCTTCTCGCTATAGTCCACGATCGTCCAGCCCATTTTCTTGGTGGTCTCGAAGGCATGCCAGAACAACTTGGACTTGCTGGTCAGCAGCCGGGCGTAAGGCTTGGTGAGGGCGGAATAGTAAGTGTGCAGCATATAGGCGGCGGTGTTGGTTTCGCCCTGGAAGGTGATCTGGACATTGCCGTCATAGGCCGGCGGGTTCATGCCCGGCTGGCGCAGCCTGGCCAGGGCGACAAATTGCGGCGGGTCTTCGGGATTGGTGGTGGCGTCGTGAATCGCCGGCGAGGTCAGGCCCAGATAAGCCGTATGCAGCGGCGGGAAAAGCAACAGCAGGCTGCCCAGCAGACCGATCAAGCCGGCGCGCTTGCCCGCGCCCAGATTGTTCTTCAGGGCGCTGAACAGCCAGATCAGGGCCATGGCCAGCGCCACAAGGCCAAGTGCCACTGCCGCCGTCATGATGCTGAAGCCGCTGGCATAGGGCATCAGCCCAAGGCGCGTACCGCCCACCGCGGCGAAAGCGGAAAATGCGGCCAGCACCAGTGTGGCAAGCGCCAACTGGGCGGCAAGAAGCTGAAATCGCATGGGACGAACCGAAAACTACCTGGGGAATCTAAAATCCGCGAAGCGGCGGCGCAATTCCGTTTTAAGTATTTTGCCCGTGGCAGTGTGCGGTATTTCGTCAACAAACACCACCGCATCGGGTAGCCACCATTTGGCGATCCGGTCCCTCAGATGCGTCAGCATGGCATCGGCATCCAGCACGGAGCCGGGCCGCAGCACCACCACCAGCAAAGGCCGCTCGTCCCATTTGGGATGGGCGATGCCGATCACCGCCGCTTCGGCCACCGCGGCATGCCCGACCGCCAGATTTTCGATCTGGATGGTGGAAATCCACTCGCCGCCCGACTTGATGACGTCCTTGGAGCGGTCGGCGATCTGCATGAAGCCGTCCGCGTCCAGGCTGGCGACATCGCCGGTGTCGAACCAGCCCTGGCTGTCGAAGGCGTGCCTGCCGGCGCCGCGGAAATAGGCGCGCGCGATGTTGGGGCCGCGCACCTTCAGCCGACCGACCGCCTTGCCGTCGCGCGGCCGCTCTCGCCCCTTGTCGTCGGTGATCTTCATTTCGATGCCGAAATGCGGATAGCCCTGCTTGCTCTTGATTTCCAGCTGGCGGGCGCGGGGCAATTTGTCCAGCGGCGGCTTGATGATGCTCATGGTGCCGATCGGGCTCATTTCGGTCATGCCCCAGGCGTGGATCACCTCGACGCCATATTGGCCTTCGAAGCGTTCGATCATGGCGGCGGGCGCCGCCGCGCCGCCGATGCAGACGCGCCTCAGATGGGACAGTTTCAAATTGTTGTCGTCGAGATATTGCAGCAGGTTCAGCCATACTGTCGGCACCGCGGTGGTGAGGGTGACGCGCTCCTGTTCCAGCAATTCGTAAATCGAAGCGCCGTCCAGCCGCGGTCCGGGCAATACCAAGCTGGCGCCCGCCATGGCGGCGATGAAGGGAATCGCCCAGCCATTGGCGTGGAACATCGGCACCACCGGCAGCACCCGGTCCATCGGACTCATGTTCAGGCCGGGGCTCTGGCCCGCCAGCAGCGCCGTCAGAATATTGCTGCGCTGGGAATACAGCACGCCCTTGGGATCGCCGGTGGTGCCGGAGGTGTAGCAAAGCCCGCAGGCGGAATTCTCGTCCAGCTCAGGCCAGGCGAAATCGCGCTTTGCCCGCCCTTGGCCCGCGATCAGCGCTTCGTAGGTCAGCGGCTTCTTCTTCAGCTTGAGGGGCGCGATCTCGTCGCTCATCGCGACAAAGATTTCCACATGCTTCAATTTGGGCGCGATGGCTTCGACGATGGGCGCGAAGCAATTGTCATAGAGCAGAATTCGGGCGCCGCCATGATTGGCGATCCAGGCGATCTGGTCGGGGAACAGGCGCGGGTTGAGGGTATGATAAACCGCGCCCATGCCGGCGATGGCGTACCAGCTTTCCAGGTGCCGATGGGTGTTCCAGGCCAGGGTCGCCACCCGGTCGCCCGGCCGGACGCCGCGTTTTGCCAGCGCCCGGGCCAGCCCCATGGCGCGGCGCCGGATTTGTGCATAACCGGTGCGGTGAATGCTGCCTTCGACAGTGCGGCTGACAATGTCGGCGCCCTGGTGATAGAGCGCGGCATGGTCGATCAGCCGATGCACGAGCATCGGCCAATCCTGCATGAGACCCCGCATGACCGGTTCCTGATTTTTGCGGGGCTGCGATAGCATAAAATCTGGCGCGATGGG
Organism: uncultured Alphaproteobacteria bacterium; assembly: GCA_903857685.1. GTDB lineage: Bacteria > Pseudomonadota > Alphaproteobacteria > Micropepsales > Micropepsaceae > Rhizomicrobium. The sequence goes on along the minus strand of CAIOFO010000159.1, from coordinate 31,609 downwards.
GGCAAAAGGCTCAATGTCGCCGCCATTTCCAGGGATTACTCCGCCATGACGCTTTCCAATGCCCAGGCCCGCGACATGCAGGTGCTGCTGCACCCTTTCTCCAACCTCAAGGCACTGGACGAAAGCGGCCCGCTGATCATCGAACGGGGGCAGGGCGTTTTTGTCTATGACGCGGCGGGCAAGGATTACCTGGAAGCGATGTCGGGCCTGTGGTCCACCGCGCTGGGCTGGGGCGAGAATGAACTGGCCGATGTTGCCGCCGAACAGATGCGCAAGCTTTCCTATGGCCATCTTCTGGCCGGCAAAAGCCATGAGCCGGGCTTGGCGCTGGCGGAAAAACTCAAGGAACTGTCGCCCTTTCCCGTGGGAAAGGTCTTCTTCGGCTGTTCCGGTTCGGAAGCCAACGACACCCAGGTCAAATTCGCCTGGTACGCCGCCAACGCCCGGGGCATGCCCCAGAAGAAAAAAATCATCTCCCGGCAAAAGGCCTATCACGGCGTCACGGTGGCGGCGGCATCGCTGACCGGCCTGCCGGGCAATCACAAGAGCTTCGACCTGCCGTTGGATTTCGCGCGCCATGCCGAATGCCCGCATTTCTATCGCGGCGCCGAGGCGGGCGAGAGCGAGCTGCAATATTCCGCCCGCCTGGCCGCCAGCCTGGAGGCGCTGATCCAGCGCGAGGGACCGGACACGGTGGCGGCGATGATCGTCGAGCCGGTGATGGGCGCGGGCGGCGCCATGGTGCCGCCGGATGGATATTTCGATGCGATCACCAAGGTGCTGGACAAGCACGCCATCCCGCTGATCGACGATGAAGTGATCACCGGCTTTGGCCGCACCGGCGAATGGTTCGGCTGCGGCAAATACGGCTTTGAGCCCGACAGCATGTCCCTCGCCAAAGCGCTGTCTTCGGCCTATCTGCCGATCTCGGCGGTGCTGCTGTCGCCGGAAATGACCGAGATCATCGACCAGGAATCGCGCAAGATCGGCACCCTGGCGCATGGCCTCACCTATGGCGGCCATCCGGTGACGGCGGCGGTGGCGCTGAGGACCCTTGAAATCTACCAGGAGCGCGATGTGGTGGGTCATGTTCGCCACGTCGAACCGGTCTTTTTGAAGCGATTGGCTTCGGTGGCGGATCATCCGCTGGTGGGCGAGGCCAAGGGTGTTGGCCTGATCGCGGGCATTGAGCTGGTGGCGGATAAGGCCAGCAAGCGGAATTTCGAGCCGGCCAAAGGGGTGGGTTTCAAGCTGAGTGCTTTCGCGGAACTGGAAGGCCTGATCGTGCGGCCCTTGCCTTCGGACCGCATCGCGCTCTGCCCGCCACTGATCATCAGCGAGGCGGAAATCGGCGAATTGTTCGACCGGCTGGAGCGGGCACTGGCCAGGACATTGGCCTGGGCGAAAAGCGAAAAGCTTCTTTAATTGGTCGCGCGGCCGGGCGCGGACGCGCCCATTTGTTTTAAGGGCACCTCCGGCGCCGTTCGGAATTGCCTAGCGCCAGCGTAGGCAAGCGAGGCCGAGTTCGATACGCTGACGCTATCGAACTCCTGGCCGACGCTCCTAGGACGCCCGCAACATCTGTTCGCGCATCGGGTGGCTGTCCGAGGGCCGGGCATAGATCAGCGTCTCGCCGCTCCAAACTTCCAGCCGCTTGGCGCTGGGCAGCTTCATGGCATGCGCCAGGACCTTGGCGCGCTTGTCGTCGGTGCAATCGGCCGCGAATTTGTAGGTCAGGGCGCCGTCGGTATCGAGATAGCAGATTTCATAGGCGGGCATGGTTGGCCTCCGGATTTGCTGTGTCCTACCCCGCGTATTTCTTTTTTCTGCGACTCTGGTGCGAATGTCGAGTGACAATCGCGTTCATAAACATCACGAATTTCCGCAAACTGTCTTTTTCCGGTATTTGCGGAGCGTTCGGCTCACTGGCGCGTTTTCGGGAGGAATTCCCCTTATCCCGGAGGTTCCCATGTCTGCTCAATTCACGCTTGCGCCGCTGCCCTGGAATGAGAAGGCGCTGGAGCCTGTCATCTCGGCCCGCACCATCTCGCTGCACTACCACAAGCATCACCAGACCTATGTGGACACCCTCAACAAGCTGGTGGAGAAAACCCAATTTGCCGGCATGAAGCTGGAAGAGATCGTGCAGGCGACTGCCGCTGCGACGGATGACAAGGAAAAAAAGATTTTCAACAATGCCGCACAGGTGTGGAATCACGATTTCTATTGGCGCAGCCTGACGCCCGGCAAGACCGAGCCCAGCGGAAAACTGGCCAGCGCCATCACCCGCGATTTTGGCGCGGTTTCCACCCTGATCTCCGAATTGGCGGAAGCCGGCAAGGACCAGTTCGGCTCCGGCTGGGCCTGGCTGGTAGCAAAAGACGGCAAGTTGGCGATCGAAAAAACCGCCGATGCCCAGACCCCGATGGCCAAAGGCGTCAAATGCCTGCTGACCGTGGATGTCTGGGAACATGCCTATTATCTGGATTACCAGAATGCGCGGCCGAAATATCTCGAAGCCGTGCTGGGGAAGATTCTGAACTGGGATTTCGCTGCCGCGAATTTGGGACAGCAGGATGATGCGACGGCCGGCGCCGGCGCAGGGACGCGCGCTGCAGCCGAATAAGTCCTAGATCAGCGCCACCGAGATTTTGGTCTTGCGGGCGACACGCTCGCGCCGCTCCTTGGACGGGGGTGTCCCGGCGCGGGTCTTGGCGCGCCGGTCCGGACCGAAGAAACTGGGCGCGGCGATGAAGGGGCGCGGCGCCACAAGCACGGAGCGCAATTTCGTCATCACGGTCTTGGGGCTGACTGGGCGGCAAATGACATCATGTACGCCAAGATCACGGGCGGTTTCGACATCGCGCTTGCGGGCTTCGGGAAAGACCGCGAATATCGCGATCATGGGGTTGAGCATTGCCGGCAGCCGCCGCGCCGCCTGGGCGAATGGCATGCCGTCATGTTCCAGCGCACCTTCGAAAAAGACGGCGTGGAAATGCTCGATGCAGAGAAGTTCTATGGCGCGGCGGGGTTCGTCCACGCCGATGACCTTGGTCACGCCGGCGATGTTGAACACAGTGCGCAGGATCTGGGTGGACGACCCCTTGCCCGCCAGCAGCAGAACGCGCACGTCCGACAGGTTTTCCAGTTCCATGATACGCTCCCGACTTGAGGCGCATTTTAGGCATTTCGCCTTAATCCGGGGTAAAACGAAGCTGTCACATTTTCGGGCAAGACCATGCGCAAGCTGATCCTGATAAGCCTGTTGCCACTGGCGGCCTGTACCAATTCGGTCCTGCAAAAATCGCCGGATTTTCAGGCGGGCTATTCCGATGGCTGCGCTTCGGCCAGCCTGGAGGGCGCCAACAAGCGCGACACCAGCCTCACCCGCGACGAAGCCGAGTATCAGGGCAACAAGGCCTATCACAGCGGCTGGGGCGCCGGCTTCGGCGCCTGCCGCCAGATGACCGCGCCGCAAGGCGGCGATCCGCTGTCGATGCCCAGAACGCCCTGACGTGATCGCCTTAATCAAGTGTTAACCAAGGGCGCGCAGCCTGAAGGCCGGAAATCCGTATACGGTCTATAGGAGCGTCATCGCCATGCTGGGGCATCTGGTTTCCAACCGCGCCGCGCCGGACTTGCACGCTACAGCGCCGAATGGCTGGCTGAAGCGGCTGATGGCATTCCTGTTTCGCCGCGCGACCTAGGAATTGTGCGACTGCGCCGCACGGGCCTTGATGCTGGCATCAAGTTCCAGCTTCATGTCTGCTAGGCGGCGCGGGTCAATCGCCCGCTTCAAATCGCCGAGGCCGCCGGCACACGCCCCCTCTGCGCCATCGCAAATTTCTCCCGGGCGCGAGAGACCAGTAACGGCCCAGGATTTCACGGTGGCAGGAAGCGATATGCCGGCGCCAGGGCGTCCCAGGCCCAGATCGGGCTCGTGCGGCGCCAACAGCGACACAAGTCCTATCCAAAAAATCGCCCGGAGAATCATATGCGCGCTTTCTCTTGCTGGTACGCGAGAACAATGCGCGACGGGCTTTTCGACGGCCTGAAATGTTTCGCTAAATTTGAAACTAATGGGCATTTCATTGCGGGTTCCTCGTACTGAGGAAAACGCGGGGTAGCGTAGGACGATCCGCTTCAATTCAAATGCGCGACGCGATTGAATTAGTATTGGCTAAAATTCGATGCGAATTTTATGGCCGGCCGGCCCGGCGGCGCAGCACCTGGATCTTTGATGTAAATGGAAATTTACCGGTTTGGCGGGCAAAGGTTCCAGTGGAGCTTTTGACCACCGAACGATGGAGCGCCGATGTAAAGAACCGGGATCAGGCTGCCGGCAGAACGATAACGGCCTTGAAGCCTTCTCCGGCCTGGCTTTCGACCAGCAGTTGGCCGCCATGCAATTCCGCGAACGCCTTGACCCAGGTCAGGCCAAGCCCGGCGCCCTTGGCATGGTCGGCGACGCGGCCGGCATGTTCAAAGGGCTGCAGGATGCGGCCCAGATCCGCCGCCGCGACGCCAGGACCAGAGTCGCTGATGCTCAGGCGCACGCTAGCCGTGTCCCGGCTGGCCGACAATTCGATGCCGCCGCCCTTCTGGGTAAAGGTCACGGCATTGTCGATCAGGGCATTGAGCATGCCGGTCAGCACACTTTCGTCGGCCCTGGCCATCAGCCCGATGGGGCAGGCATCGGCATTGATGATGATGTCCTTGGCCGCCGCGCGCGCGACGAAATTTTCCCGCGCCAGCCACAGCATGCCGCCCGCGTCCACCGGCAGTATTTGCAGGTCATAGCGGCCGGCGGATATCTTGGTGAGGTCCATGATCTGGTTCAGCATCTTGAACAGATTGGTGCCGCCCTGGTGGATCAGCCCGGCATATTCGCGGACCTGATCGGGTCCCAGATTGTCGGCCAGCGTCGTCATCAGATCGGAAAAACCCAGGATCGCGTTCAGCGGCGTCTTGAGTTCATGGCTCATGGTGCGCAAAAGCACGGTCTTTGCGTTGTCGGCCTGGGCCGAGACCAGGTCGAGCCGCTTGGTAAGATCGGAGAGATAGCCGCTCTGACGGGCCGCTTCATCGCGGGTATGTTCCAGCGCGCGCTGGGTCTGGGCCAGCGCGTCCTCGGCGCGGGTCTTCTCGGTAATGTCGGTGAAGACAACGGCGCGGCCGCCATCGGGCGTGGCGCAGTCGCGCACCAGAAAAGCCTTGCCATCGCTGGTTTGCAGCGTGTCGGCCGAACTTTGCTGATGATGGCCGCGCATCCGGCGCGCGATCCATTCCTCCGCCGTGCCGGAGATGTTCAGCCGCCCGCTATGCACGATCTCGCGGATAATGCTCTCAAATGGCTTGCCGCGCAGCGCCACCAGGGGCTTGCCGGCAAGCTGGGCATAAAGATCGTTGCCGGTGATGAAATTGTCCCTGGCGTCATAGAAAGCAAAGGCATCGGCGGACAGCCTTATTCCTTCCTCCAGGCGGGCAAATTCGTGCCGCTCCCGGGTGACGTCGTTCCACAGCAGGATGGCGCCGCCATGGCCATCGCGCCGCGCCTTGATTTCCAGGATGCGGCCATCGGCCAGCGCCACGTCCAATGGCGCCCAGGCGCGCGGCGCGAGCTGGCCCAGACGCAGGTCGATATAGACCTCGACGCCGTCCTTCAGCGCCGCGGGCGCGATTTCCGGCAGTTCCAGCCGGACGATTTCCTCATAGGGGCGGCCGATCAACTCGTGGTAGGGCGGCAGTCCGCGGAAAAAATGATTGAGATGGGCGTTGGCGAAGGTGAGACGCCCGCTGGCGTCGAACATGGTGACGGCCACGCGCAGGGCATGCAGTGCGTCCAGCAGCTGGGCAGAATCGCCAGCCGGCTCACACGGATTATGCGCCCGCAGTTTTTGCAAGATTTCCGCCCCTGTGTGGCCGCCTTCTGGCGCCCCGGCCAGTGTGCCTGCCGGCGGGTTTCGGAATGGTTAGAGCGCACGGCAGACGTTGCCGCCGAATCACGCCATCCTGCCGGTCACAAACCCTGTGGATTGCCCAATTTCAGCCCCACTTCTTCAGGTTTCGTTAAAGCTTGGACGGCGAAACTGACGGGCGTGAGGCCCTTGCTGGGTAAAAGAGCTTAATGGCCGTTAAGAATTCCTCGTTCGACGCCAAGGCGCTGCGGCGGCGCTTCATCGCGGTGCAGGCGGCCAAGGCTGCGGTCGGCGCCGGGCTGGCGCTGGGCTTTGCCGGACTGGTGGGACGGCCCGACAGCGCCGAAACCGTGGCGATCGCGGGCCTGGTCGCGCCCCTGGGCCTCGCCCTGCTGGGATTTCTGCCGATTTCCCTGGACCGGCTGGAGCAGGCCGGTCTCATTCTTTTCGCCGCCCTGATCGGCTATCTGGCGGCCCTGACCGGCGGCGTGACATCGCCGCTGGTGGTGTGGTTCGCACTGGTTCCGGCGGAGGCGGCGCTGGCGGGCGGACGGGCGCAAGTGGTGCGCGCCGGATTTGCGGCGGCCGCAGCCTTCATTGTGGTGGCCAGTTTGCAGGCCGCCGACATGCTGCCGCTCTCGCGCCTCACCCTGCCGCTTTGGGAGATTTATGCCGTGTCGGTAGTGGCGGCGCTGGCGCAGGCGGTGCTGGTGGCGGCGGCGTCGCAGGACCGTCAGCGCGCCTCCGACCGGGCGGCGGCGGAAGGAACGGCGATGTACCGCTTCCTGGCGGACCATGCCATGGACCTGATCACCCGGCATTCTTCCGACGGGCGCATCAGTTTCGCCAGCCCGGCCTCCTATCCGCTGCTGGGACGGCTTCCGGCGGAACTGGAAGGTCAGGCGATGTCGGCGCTGGTGCATCCGGACGACCTGGGCACGCTGCTGGCCGCCTTCATGAATGCGCTCTATTCCGGCCGCGATGGCGCGGTGGAAGTGCGCCTGCGCCATCGCGACAAGCATTATCTCTGGGTCGAGATACGCTGCCGCCCGGCGCCGCTGGACGACATGGGCAGCGCCACCGATATTGTGGCGGTGACGCGCGATATTTCCGAACGCAAGCGCCAGGAGCTGGCGCTGATCCAGGCGCGGGACGCCTCGGACAGTGCCTCGCGCGCCAAGACCGCTTTCCTGGCCAATATGAGCCACGAACTGCGCACGCCGCTGAACGCCATCATCGGTTTTTCCGAAGTGATGACACGGGAGATATTCGGTCCGGTAGGGTCGGCGCGTTACCAGGAATATGCCCGGCTTATCCATGAATCGGGCGGCCATCTGCTGGATCTGATCAACGGCGTGCTCGACATGTCCAAGATCGAGGCCGGCAAGTTCGAGCTCTATGAAGAACTGTTCGACCTGCACGAGGTGGCGTCCTCCGCCATCCGCTTTGTCAGCCATGCGGCGGAACGCGGCGGCGTGGCGGTGAAGCTGAAGATCGCGCCCGAGGCGAGTCAAATTTTCGCGGACAAGCGCGCCATCAAGCAGATGCTGGTCAATCTCATCAGCAACGGCGTCAAATTCACGCCGCGTGGCGGCAGCGTGACGGTGACGGCGGCGGTCAAGGACGGCGTTATCCTGGCGGTCAGCGACACCGGCACCGGCATCGCAAAAGCGGACCTGGAAAAACTGGGCAAGCCGTTCGAACAGGTGGAAGGGGCCCAGACCCGCGCCAAGGAAGGCACCGGGCTGGGCCTGGCGCTGGTCAAGGCGTTCGCCGGCCTGCATGGTGGCGAAATGGTGATGCAATCGGCGCTGGGCGAAGGCACCATCGTCGTGCTGCGCCTGCCTTTCGCGGTGGTGGGCGCCGATGGAACCAGGTTGCAAAGCGCCCGGATCCTGCCGTTTCGGGCGGCCTGAAGGCTGGCCGCAGCGCCGCCGGATCGCTAGAACATCGCCATGACTTCCACACCACGATTGAAAGCTGGAATTTTCGTGCGCGCCCTCATCCGGCGCGCCGAAGTCGCGGGCGCCTCGGCATTCGTGATCCGCAAGGGCAATGAGGACGCCGGCGCCATTGTCTTGAAGCTGTCCAAGCTGGACGGCAATTGCCTGGTGCTGAACCAGGCGCGCGACGGCACCGGCGCATTGGTCTGGGCCAAGCCGCTGGGCGACTGGGGTGAGGAACCCCGCGCCCATCTGTGGTTCGAGAAACAGATCAAGGCCGATCCCGATCTGTGGATTTTGGAGATCGAGGACCGCGAGGGCCGCGCCTTCGTGGATGAGAAAATCGTCTAGGAGTAGAGATGAACCCGCATACGCTCAGCATCGTCATTCCTGTTCTGGTGATCCTGCCCATCCTGTATTTTCGCCTGAACCGCATGATGAAGCCGCAGCGGCTGAAGCTGAAACGCCTTTGGCTGCGTCCCGCAATCATGATTTTCGCGGCGGGATCCCTGTTGGCGGCGTCGCCGCCGCAGCTCTCGGACGCCGTCTGGTTCGTGCTGGCGGCTTTGGCAGGAATCGCCGGCGGCTGGTATTGGGGCAAGCTCACCCAGCTGCATGTCCATGCCGAGGACGGCACCTTGATGTCCAGCGGTTCGCAGGCAGGCATGATCGTGCTGGTGCTGCTGATGATTTTCCGCATCGGCATGCGGGCCGGCATCGGGCTGGAGGCGGCCGAGCTGCATGTCAATGCGGCGCTGCTGACCGATGTCTTTATCGTCTTTACCGCACTGTTGTTCGCGGTGCAGGGGCTGGAGATTTTCCTGCGAGCGCGGCGGATCATGGGCCAGTCCAGCTTGCCGTGAAACGCGGCGGCTGCTAACCCACCGCCATATGACCCAGACCCCCGCCAGCGAAGCCGCAAGACGCCGCACCTTCGCCATCATCTCCCATCCCGATGCGGGCAAGACCACCCTGACGGAGCATCTGCTGCTGCTGGGCGGCGCCATCCATGCCGCCGGCCGCGTCAAGGCGCGCGGCGATGCGCGGCGGGCAAAGTCCGACTGGATGAAGATCGAGCAGGAGCGCGGCATCTCGGTGACTTCGGCGGTGATGACGTTTGAATATGAGAATGCCGTCTTCAACCTGCTGGATACGCCGGGCCATGAGGATTTTTCCGAGGACACCTATCGCACCCTCACCGCCGCCGACAGCGCCGTGATGGTGATCGACGCCGCCAAGGGCATCGAGGCCCAGACCCGCAAGCTGTTCGAGGTCTGCCGCCTGCGCAACATTCCCATCATGACCTTCGTCAACAAGATGGACCGCGAAGCGCGCGATCCCTTTGAGCTGCTGGACGAGTTGGCCGACCAGCTGCAGATCGAGACCGCGCCCATGGTCTGGCCGGCGGGCATGGGTCAGAACTTCAAGGGCGTGCTGGATTTGCACTCCGACCAGTTCGTGCCCTTCAGCAGCAATGAGCGCGTGGATCATGCCGGCCTGTCGAAAATCCTGCCGCCTGAGATCAAGGCCAAGCTTGACGAAGATGTGGCGCTGGCGCGCGACGGGTTGCCGGCCTTCGATCTTGCCACCTATCGCGAGGGTCACTTGTCGCCGGTCTATTTCGGCTCGGCGCTGAAGAATTTCGGGGTGGCGGAATTGCTGGGGGCGCTGGCGGCCTATGCTCCGCCGCCCCGCGAACAGGCCGCCATCGGCCGCGCCATCATGCCGTCCGACAAGGAAGTGACCGGCTTTGTCTTCAAGGTCCAGGCCAATATGGACCCCAATCACCGCGACCGGGTGGCCTTCCTGCGCCTGGCCTCAGGCGAATTCCGCCGCAACATGAAACTGAAACAGTCGGGCACCGGCAAGAGCATCGGGGTGCACAATCCGATTCTGTTCTTTGCCAGCGAGCGCGAGACGGTGGACGAGGCCTGGCCCGGCGACATCATCGGCATTCCCAATCACGGCACCCTGCGGGTGGGCGATACGCTGTCGGAATCCGGCAGCGTGGTCTTCACCGGCATTCCCAACTTCGCGCCGGAAATATTGCGCCGCGTGCGATTGTCGGACCCCATGAAGCAGAAGCACCTCGCCCGCGCCCTGGAAAGCCTGGCCGAGGAAGGGGTGACGCAATTGTTCAAGCCGCTGATCGGCTCGCAGTGGATCGTGGGCGTGGTCGGGGCGCTGCAGCTGGATGTGCTAAAATCGCGGCTGGTGGCGGAATATAATCTGGAAGCCGACCTGGAAGCCTCGCCCTATGACAGCGCCCGCTGGCTGCAGGGCACGGAAGCGGAGCTGGAAAAATTCTCTGCCGGCAATCGCGGCGGCATGGCCACCGACCGTGACGGCGCGCCGGTGTTCCTGGCCAAAAGCGCCTGGGAACTGGGTTATGTGGCGGAGAAGTTTCCGAACGTGAAGCTTCTAAAAACACGCGAGCGGCATGAAGTTCAGGCCTGATCAGGCCGCGTGCTGGCTTTCACCGCTCCAGCGCCGCAGTTCGCGCGAGGCTTCCACCGCCGAAATGCGGTCAAAGGCGTCCAGCCGGGCATAACAGGCGGCGGCATCGCCGCGCGGCTGCACCAGCATCGCCAGGCCGGAAAAGGCGGCGCGGTTCAGGCCAAGCGCCTTGCAGGCCACCACCAGGGCACGGCCGCTTTCATCATTCAGGATTTCGCTTGCCAGCTTTTCTGAAATGCCCAGGGCGCGGGCGATGCGCGGCAGCACGGCTTCCCCGGCCCGCGCCGCTTCGATCAAGGCGCGATCATGGGGCTGCCGCGGCAGCATGCGGCCGGCCAATTCGGGATCGGCATAGAGCCGGATGCGCAGGCGCGCCCGTGTATCGTCATCCACTTCCTGGGCGGCGCGGGCGAGAAGGGCCTCGCAAGTGCCACGCATCTCGGTGGGACAATCGGCCGGCCATGCAACCAGAAGCTCGGCCACTTCCTCGGCCAGCGCGGCGCGCATGGCGGGGCCCTGGGCGGCAAGTTCAAGCAGGTTGGTAAGGCGCTGTGTTCCGGACATGCGCGCAGGATGACGCCCGAAGTTTAACGATTCGTTGGTGACGAATTTCGCCGGTTCCCGCGCCCCGATGCTTAACGGCGGGTTAATCGCAGATCAGGGCCCGTGAGGACGAACCACGAAAGTTCAGTCTTTAGCGGCAGCGTAGCGCCACGAGCTTTCGTCGGCCGAACGCCCGCGTGGCGGGCCGCGGAAATTATTCTATGACAGCCCAACTGTCGGGATAATAGCCGTTGAAGCTGGAGCGCGATGACACGGTATAGGCGCCCATGGCATCGAAGATGATGAAATCGCCGTTGGCGATGCTGTCGGGCAGCATCTGGGGACGCGGCAGCACATCCTGGGAATCGCAGGTCGGGCCATACACGCGGAAGGGCCGCTTCTCGCCGCCCAGAATCCGCGCCTTGTTCTTGTCCAGGGTGACGGCTGTGGGCGGATAATCCTCGTCAAAGCCTGCAAATCTCTGTTCGTCAAAGCTGCCGTAAATTCCATCATTGATGTAGAGCCGGTCGCCGCGGCGCATCACGACCTGGGTCACCAGCGACAGGCCCTGCGCCGCCAGCGCCCGGCCCGGTTCGCACAGCACCGGCAGATTCGGCCGCCCCAGCGTCACCAGCGCTTCCTTCACCATGTCGAAATACCAGTGATAGGGCGGCGCTTCCTGTCCCGCATAGCTGGTGGGAAATCCGCCGCCGATATCGAGCGCTGCAATCTCGACGCCCGACAAGTTGATGGTGCGCTGGGCGATTTCGATCGCCTGGGCGTAGGAAAAGGGCGACAGACATTGAGAGCCGACATGAAAGGTCAGGCAGGGCGCGGCGCCCGAGGCCTTGACCTTGTGCAGCAGCTTGGCTGCTTCCTCGGGACTGCAGCCATACTTGCTGGACATTTCCAGCAGCGCGCCGCCCAGCTGCGCCACCAGCCGCACAAAGATGCGCAGCTTTTTCGGGTTGCCGGTTTCGGCCAGCAGCTTGTCGAGCTCGGACGGGCCGTCCACCACATAATCGGTGACGTCGTATTTTTCAAAAGCCGCCTTGGCCTGGCCGGGCAGGCGCACCGGCGCCATGAAATGGCACATCGCCCCGGGGAAAAGATTCTTGACGATCTCGATTTCACCCAGCGAGGCGGTGTCGAAATGCCGGATCCCCGCCGCCCACAAATGCTGGATGGCAATGGGATGGGGATTGGCCTTGACCGCATACAGCACATCGCCGGGAAAGCCGGTCAGGAATGTCCGGGCGGCGGCGGCGAACCTGTCCGGATAGACCAGATAAAGCGGTTCGCCCGGCTTCAGGCTCTCGATCGCCTTGAGCGCCGAAGCAAAGCGCGGCAGGGTTTCAATGCGGACCGGCGCGTTCATGGCCGGATTGTTTGGGGCAATGCCGCCGCCAACGCAAGAAGAAAGGCGCCCTTGGAAGGGCGCCTTTCTTTCACTTCGGTGACATTCAGCGCTCCGGCGGCGGCGCGTCCTGCGGCGGCGGTGCCATCGGGCGTTCTCCCATCGGGCCGCCTCCCCTCTGGCCGCGCGGCCCCATGGCATCAGCGAACATGTGACGGCGCATCATGCCGGCCATGTCAGCGCCCATGCGGTCCTGCATGCCGGCGTGCGCCAGCTGCATTTTCTGCGTGGGTGAGAGCGCCTTGTAGAAGGCTTCCAGTGCCGGGCGCTCGGTCTGAAGATCGGCAAGGCGCTGCTTCAGCATGTCTTCTTCACGCGCCATCTGGTCGGCCGGGCTCGGCTGCGCGCGATCCTGCGCATCGCGTTGCTGCCGATCCGCCGACGCGCCGCCGGGGGCTTGGTGCTGTGATACCGGGTGCTGGGCGCAGGCATCGGCATGGCGATGGGCGATGCTGAGCTTGGCGTCCTTCCAGTGCTGGAACAGAGGACGCTCGGCGGCGGTGAGCTGCAGGCTGGTTTCCAGATAGGCCATCTGCGCCGTTTGGCGCGCAAAAAGATCGTTGCACATCATTTGCAGGCGCGCCGTCCGGTCGCCCGTTTCGGGCATGCTGCGGGGCGGCGGGTCGTTGGCGGCGAGCTGCATGCCGGATGCCGCCACCATCAGCGGCTTGTGCGGAGCCGGCTGGGCGCGCGCGCTGGACATGACGATCGCGGTGGTCGCGGCGCCGCACAACGCCAGGGATACCAGCATGGGAAGAAGGGCTTTACGCATCGGGGGAATGCTCCTTGGGGAAAGCGAGCAGCATCTTATGCCGGGATGACCTGAACCGTATATGAATGTCTGAAATTTCATGTTGCGGGCGCGTCTGGCGCCGCATCGCGAATTACCGCCCGGCGCGCAATTCGCGGATGGTTTTGCGGCCATCGGCGCTGGGCTGATACACGTTGGTCATTTCCGCCAAGGCGCGGGCGAAATCTTCCAGCCGGAATGTGTCCGGAACGGCCCACGCGTCAAAGCCGACGCGGTGCTGGTAGTTGATCTGGTCATAGAGAAAATCGCCAACCGCGCGAATTTCGCCGGTAAAGCCCAGCCTGGTGCGCAGCATGCGGGCCCAGGAAAAAGCGCGGCCATCGCGGAACTTGGGGAAATCCAGCGCCACCAGGGACAGCCGGGTGACATCATCGCCCAATTTTTCCGGCGACTGGTCGGACTGAAGCAGCACCCCCACCGGGGTGTTGCGCGCCAGGAGCGCCTCGCGCTCCCGTTCAAAGCGCGCCAGCGAAACCAGCACCGGTCCTTCGGGCAACGCCGCATCATCGGCAACCTGGGTATAGGTGTCGGCGGTGAAGGCGCCCCCCACTTCCTTATTGACAACTTTGATGAGCTTGCTCACGCCATCGCCTTTTCATAAGCGGCGGTCTTGAACTTGGCCATGCCGATGCGGCGGTAGGTGTCGAGAAACCGTTCGCCCGGCGCGCGTTCCTTCAGATAGATGTTCACCACCCGCTCCACGGCATCGGCGATTTCATGCTCGCCAAAGGCCGGACCCAGAATGTCGCCGATGCTGGCGTCTTCCGCACCCGAGCCGCCGAGCTGGAGCTGGTAGAATTCCACGCCTTTCTTGTCGACGCCGAGGATGCCGATATGGCCGGCGTGATGATGGCCGCAGGCATTGATGCAGCCGGAAATCTTGATCTTGAGTTCGCCAATCTCATGCTGGCGGTCCAGATCGGCGAATTTGCGGGCAATGTCCTGGGCGACGGGAATGGAGCGCGCATTGGCCAGATCGCAATAATCCAGTCCCGGGCAGGCGATGATGTCGGTGATCAGCCCGGCATTGGGCGTCGCCAGGCCCAGTGCCAGGAGCCGAGCATGAATGGCGGGCAGGTCTTTCTTGCGCACATGCGGCAGCACCAGATTCTGCTCATGGCTGACGCGGATTTCGTCCAGGCTGTAGCGGTCCATCAGGTCGGCGATGGCGTCCATCTGGTCGGCGGAGGCGTCGCCCGGCACCGCCCCGATGCTCTTGAGCGTGATGGTGGCGATGGTATAGCCGGGCGCGCGATGGGCATGGACATTGGTCTTGACCCAATTGGAGAAAGCCGCGTCACCTTTCGGCATTTCGTCCGCCACGCTTTCAAATTGGGGCGGTGCGAAATAGGCGGTGATGCGCGCCAGTTCCTCCTGCGGCAGTTGCAGGCTGCCATTCTTCTTGATTTCGTCGAACTCGCGTTCGGCTCTGCGGCGGAATTCCTCCGGCCCGATGGTGTTGATCAGGATCTTGATGCGCTGCTTGTGGATATTGTCGCGGCGGCTGTCCTGGTTATAGACGCGCAGCACCGCCTCCAGATAGGCGAGAATATCTTCCCGCTCCACGAACTCTTTCATCACATAGGCAATATAGGGAATGCGTCCCATGCCGCCGCCGGCGATCACCTTGTAACCGGTGCGGCCCTGCGCATTGCGCACGATCTCGACCGCCATGTCATGCCATTGCAGCGCGGCGCGGTCGGCCTTGTCGCCGCCCACTGCGATCTTGAATTTGCGCGCGAGGAAGACAAATTCGGGATGCAGGCTGGACCATTGCCGGATGATCTCGGCCAGCGGGCGGGGGTCCTCGATCTCGTCCTTGGCGGCGCCGGCGAAATGATCGGCGGTGACATTGCGCACGCAATTGCCGCTGGTCTGGATGGCGTGCATCTCGACGCTGGCCAGGTCGTCCAGAAGATCGGGCACATCCACCAGTCTGGGCCAATTATACTGGATGTTCTGGCGGGTGGTGAAATGGCCATAGCCCTTGTCATATTTGCGCGCGATATGGGCCAGCATGCGCATCTGTTTGCCGCTCAACGTGCCGTAAGGCACCGCCACCCGCAGCATATAGGCATGCAGCTGCAGATAGAGCCCGTTCATCAGGCGCAGCGGCTTGAACTGGTCGTCGGTCAATTCACCCGACAGCCGGCGGGCCACCTGGCCGCGAAACTGCTTCACGCGCTCGGCAACGAACTGGGCGTCGAATTCATCGTATCTATACATGTGCCTGCTTGCCCAGATCGGTGCGCACACTCGGCCCGGCGGCGCGCACGATCTCGCGTTCCTTCACCGGGCGGATTTTGCCGCTCTGTTCACGCACCTCGAACAGATAGGGCGACACGACGCGATTTTCCGTGACGGATTTCTGCGCCGCTTCCAGCGCCGCAGCGGCGGCGGCCGGGTCGGCGAAGACATCGCCCTGGGTGAATTCCGCAACCCAGCCGCCGGATTTCCAGTACAGGACATCGCCCTGCCGCAGGCAGTTGGCCGTGAGCATCTGGGGTCCGGTTGCGGCAGGGTGCGCCATAGCCGCCTAGTCCCATGTTGCGCCGCCGAAATCAAGACTTTAACAGCGATAATTTGTAGTATTAGTCGAACTACAATTTCCATCTGTTATATGCGGTTATTCGCAATGGACTGAATCGCATCACGATTGGCGGGCGAGGGCGCTCTCATGCCAGCGCCGCAGCAGCCAAAATTCCACCGCCGACAGAAGGGCGAAAATCGCCACACCCAGGAAGGCCAGCAGGCCCAGCGCCGCGAACATGGTGGCGATTTCCAGCCGATTGCCGGCTTCGACGATGCGCCAGGCCAGCCCGGTCGCGGTGCCGCTGCCGGCAACGAACTCCGCCACCACCGCGCCGATCAACGCCAGGCCGCCGGCAATGCGGCAGGCACCGAGCAGGTAAGGCAGCGCCGTGGGCAATTGCAGCCGCCACAGAATCTGCCAGCGCGAGGCGCCGTAAAGGCGCATCAATTCCATCAGATTGAAGTCCGCCGATTTAAGACCCAGCGTGGTGTTGGAGAGAATGGGAAAGAACGCCACCAGCGCCGCGATCAGGACCAGCGCGGCATTGACGCGGTCGAAGCCGATCCAGATCAGCATCAGCGGCGCGATCGCCACCACCGGGGTCACTTGCAGGATCACGGCATAGGGATAAAGCGCGCGTTCTGCCAGCCGGCTCTGGCTGAACAGGATTGCCACCGACACGCCCGCGACCAAGGCGGCCAGGAAGGCCTGCACCGTCACGCTGAGCGTTGCCAGCAGCGACGCCATCAGCGAGGTGAAATTATCGCTGAAGGCGCGGGCGATGGCGCTGGGCGCCGGCAGCACATAGGGCGGAATCTGCCGCGCCGCCACGAACCATTCCCAAAAGCCCAGCAGCGAAGCGCCCAGCAGCAGCGGCAACAGGATGTCGACAAACCGCTTCATGCCACCGCCAGCAGGGCGCCGGCGACCCTGGCCTGCCCTGCCGCGAAGGCCGGCGACAGGCGGTCGCGCGGTCCGGGCGGCAATGCGATTTCCGCCTTGATGCGGCCGGGACGCGGGCTCATCACCAGCACCCGGCTGGAAAGATAGGCGCTTTCCATCACGCTATGGGTGACGAAGATCACGGTGATGCCGTCTTCCCGCGCCAGCGTCAGCAGATCGTCATTCAGGCCGACGCGGGTAATTTCGTCCAGCGCCGCGAAAGGTTCATCCATCAAGAGCAGCCTGGGCCTGGCGGCCAGGGCGCGGGCGATGGAAACGCGCATCTTCATGCCGCCCGACAATTCGCGGGGATAGGCGGATTCAAATCCCTTGAGGCCCAGTCTTGCCAGCGCAGCAGCGGCCTGGGAATTGGCCTCGCCGCGCGGCACTTTCTTCAAGTCCAGCGGCAGGCGTGCATTGGTCAGGGCATCGGCCCATGGCATCAGGGTTGCTTCCTGAAAGACGAAAGCCAGCTCGGGGCGTGCGCCGCTCCAGATTATTTCGCCGCTGTCCGGCGCGATCAGCCCGGCGATCAGGCGCAGCGCGGTGGACTTGCCGCAGCCGCTGGGACCCAGCAGAGAGACAAATTCTTCATTGCTGACCTGGAAACTCAAATCCGACAGCGCCTGGGTGCCGCTGGAAAAGCGCTTGCCGACTCCGCGCAGCGTCAGCAGGCTCATTGAAAATTCTGAAATGTATGGCGCATGAAGCGCAGGTCGTAGGCCTTGGTATAATCCATGCCCTTGGGATAAAGCCCTTGGCCCGCCATGGTCTGGTAGAATTGCCCCCAACGTTTGTCCGTCATCGCGCCGAGCCCGTAAGCGGGCGCGTCGCCGCCCATCACCAGCTGATACTGTTTCATCTTGGCGATGGACTGGGCAATGATCGCATCCGTCATGTCGGGATTGTCGCGCTTGATCAGCGCATTGCCGGGCCCGGGGTCGCGATTGAGATAGTCGTACCAGCCCTGCTTGCTGGCATTGAAAAATTTCTGCACCGCGTTGGGATTGGTATCAATCCACTTCTGCGTTGTCAGCACCATGTTGGCGTAGCCGGGATAGCCGTAATCCGACAGCAGGAAAACCTTGGGCGTGAAATGCGCCTGTTGCAGGATGGTGTAAGGCTCGCTGGTGAGATAGCCCTCCTGAATCGCATTGGGGTCCACCACAAACGGCGCCAGGTTGTTGGTGTATTTGCGGATCTGCGTGTCCTGGAAGCCGAATTTGGCGCGCAGCCAGGGCCAGAAGCTGGTCATGGTGGCAGCCGAAATCAGGATGGGATGGTCTTTCATCTCCGCCAGGGAATTCATGTCGTGACGCGGATGGCTGATCAGCACCTGCGGGTCTTTCTGGAAGATCGCCATCACGGCACGCAGCGGCACCTTCTGCTGCACCAAATTCATCACCACAAAGGCATTGGAGCCGATGCCGAAGTCCGCCGCGCCGCCCGCCAGCAATTGCGGGACATTCACATCCGGGCCGCCTTCGCGAATGGTGACGTCCAGGCCGTAGCGGGCGTAGACGCCTTCCGCCAGCGCTTCATAGAAGCCGCCATGCTCGGCCTGCGCCTTCCAGTCGGTGACGAAGGTGATGTGAATCAAGGGTGCCGCTGACGCCGGCAAGGCAAGCAAAAGAATCAGCGCCGTGATCAATTTCCCCATGACGGGCTTATAGCACAGGCCATGGAACGGCGAAGCGGAAGATGAAATCAGTTGCCGCCCTGATAGTCGCGCCGCGGCGGCGGAGGCGGCGGTTCATCCGCGTCACTGCCGAACAGCCAGCCGAGCAGGCCGCCGCTGCGATGGCGGGTCTCGGGTGCGGACGGCATGTCCGGCATGCCCTGGGCCTGGATCTGCGCCATCGCCGCGCCGGCTTCATCGTCGCGCATTTGCGGCCGGATTTCGCCGCCGGGGAACGGCGCTTCCTCATTGGGTGCCTGGGGCGGCGAGCGGTCCAGCGGTTTCAGCGGCAGGCCTTTCTCGGCGGCGCGCATGGCGCTTTTCCAGATCATGGCGGGCAAAGTGCCGCCGGTGACGCCGCGGGTGGCGGTATTGTCGTCGTTGCCCACCCAGACACCCGCGACGTAATCGGTGGTGAAACCCACGAACCAGGCATCCTGGGAATTCTGGGTGGTGCCGGTCTTGCCGGCTGCCTCGCGCGGCGCCAGCGAGGCGCCGCCACCGGTGCCGGCGATGATCACATTCCACATCATCGCCAGCAGGTCGCGGTCAATCGCGCTGCCGATCACACGCTGCGGCGTGGGAGCGCGGCGGCGGTAAAGCACCTTGCCGCCCTGGTCCACCTCCGTGACGAAATAGGGATAGACGCGATAGCCGCCATTGGCGAAGGCGGCATAGGCGCCGGTCAGTTCCAGCGGCGTGACTTCGCTGGTGCCCAGCGCCAGTGACGGGGTGGGCGTCAGCGGCGAAACGATGCCGGTGCGCCGCGCCGCGCCGATCACCTTGTCGACCCCGACTTCCTGGACCAGGTTGACGGTGATGGTGTTGACCGAATGGGCCAGGGCATCGGCCAGGGTCAGGGTGCCGTATTCCTCGTTGCCGAAATTGGTGGGCTTGTAGCCGTTAATGTCCACCGGCTCGTCGTCGCGCGTATCCCAGGGCGAGATGCCCGCTTCCAGCGCCGCCAGATAGACAAAGGGCTTGAACGCCGAGCCGGGCTGGCGGCGCGCCTGGATGGCGCGGTTGAACACGGACGTATCGTAATCGGTGCCGCCGAGCAGGGCCGAGACAGCGCCATCCGGCTTCATCATGACCACCGCGGCTTCGTGGACGCGGTCCTTCTTGCCGTATTTGTCGATCACATCGGTGGCGGCGAGGCGGGCAGCCTCTTGCAGCTTCGGCTCCAGGGTGGTGTGCACGATAAGATCGGCATTGGGCACGGTGCCGCCTTGCGTCGCAAGCGCCTTGGCCTGGTCGGCGGCGGTGTCGAGGAAGAAATTGCGCGCATCTGTGCTGGCGCGGTCGCTGATGATGGCGGGATGCGCCTTGGCTTCATCGGCTTGGGCACTGGTGATCGCGCCGGTATCCACCATGGAATCCAGCACCCTGGCGGCGCGCGCCTGGGCGCGGGGCAGGTCGCGGCGCGGCGAGAATACCGAGGGCGCCCGCGTCAGCGTCGCCAGCATCGCGGCCTGGGACAAAGAGAGATTGCGCGCCGAAACACCGAAATAGACATGCGCCGCTCCATCCACGCCATAGGCCGCCGAGCCCAGATAGATGCGGTTGAGATAAAGTTCGAGTATCTGCTTCTTGCTCAGCGATTGCTCCAGGCCTGCCGCGTCTATCAGCTCGGTCAGCTTGCGCGACATGGTGCGTTCCTGGGCGGTGTAAACAATCTTGGCGGTTTGCTGGCTGATGGTGGAACCGCCGGCCACGGCCTTGCGGGCGCGCAAATCCAGCAGCAGCGCGCGCGCCAGTCCCACCGGATCAATGCCGTTATGGACATAGAAGCGGCGGTCTTCCATGGCGATGAAGGCTGCCGGCAGATAGGCGGGCATGTCTTCCAGATGCAGGCGCTCGCCCACCACCGCGCCGCGATGGCCGACATCCTCGCCGCCGGCGTCGAGAAAGGTGAAGCCCAGCGGCCGGTTGACCGCATAAAGGTCCACGCCGGGATTGAGCGGGGCGGCGAACAGGCCCAGCAGCGACGGCAGCAGGAACAGCACCGCAGCCGGCACGATCAGGGCGGTCAGGATGATTGTGAAGAGGGGCGCCCAGCGATGGCCATGCGCCAGCCAGAGGCGCAGCCGCTCTTCAAGATCCTCGGGCAGTCGTAACATTGCGGGATAGCTCACCGATATTTGCGGCGGTTTCAAGGCCCCGCCGCATCACGGGTTGCAGGCCGATTGTGCCAAGCCGTTGACGGGTAAAGGTTGAATCGCGCGCCACTATTTCCTAGTTTTCGCCAAAGTACCGCGCCCGGCCACAAGTTCACGCACCGTTTTGAAACATGAATGCTCTGGTTCCGGGACGTGAATGCGGCAACTGCAACATATGTTGCATCGTTCCGGCTATCGACAAGCCGGACATCCAGAAAATATCCGGCGCCGTCTGCCGCAATTGCACGGCCAGAGGCTGCGCCATCTATGAAGCCCGCCCGGACGTCTGCCGCACCTATTATTGCGGCTGGCGGCGGCTGGAACTGATTGACGCGGACTGGCGGCCGGATTTGTCCGGCGTGTTCGTGGAACTGGAAGTCGGCAATATCCCGCCGCAGTACAATGCCAATTTCGGATTGATCCTGGTCCTGGTGGGCAATCCGCTGCGGACGATCCGCGAGCCGCGCTTCATTGATTTTGTCACCCGCTGCGTGGCGAACAATATCATGGTGTCGCTGGGATTTCCCGGGCCCCATGGCAAGCAGAGCGCACAACTGCCGCTCAATAACAAAGCCATGCTGGAAGCGACGCGTCGCTCGCGGGCCGAAGTCAGGCTCATTCTGGAAAAGACCCTGAAGCGGCTATCCGGGCACAATTTCATCCCCTACGACATGGTCCATGGCGGCCAGGATTTCAGCACATAGCGAAAAGCCCGCGTCTCGGGAGAGGCGCGGGCTTTTCCTTGACAACCTAAAGTCCTATGGGGAGGGGCATACCACGGACTTTCGGCCCAAGCTCTAGATGCGAATTTCGCCCAGGAAGGCGCCGCTATAGGGATCAACTTCCACAAACACGACACGGCCGAAGCGATTGAAGCTCTTCACGACATAATGGCCGTGCACGAAGGCAGGATCGCCGACGCCGCGATAGTGATGCAGGCGCAGGGAATCATAGACGCGCTCGCGAACCACGATCGGCTGATGCGCCCGGTTGAAATAGGGGTCTTGACGCTCTACCGGACGGCGATCGCGATCATCCCGGTGATTGTCCCAGGGCGCGGCGCTGGCGGAACCCGCAGCTGCCAGGACCGCCAAAGACGCTGCGGTCAAAATAGTTTTGATGTTATACATGCTCGTCTCCTTGATTTTTCGGGGAGGCAAGGCGCTTCCCATGCCCCACACCCTAGGTGAGGGCGCCTGAACCGGTTCTGGACGGGGTGTTCATTCTGGGTTCATTTCCCCAAGGCTAATAAAGCGCCATGCGCTCCAGCTTTTTCCTGATGATTTTGGCCTTGGGCGCGCTGGCGGCCGGACCGGCGACGGCACAACCGCTACGCGAGCCTGGCGTCCTGCCGCTCGACCGCATCCTGCCCGGCATCCGCCGCGAGTATCCCGGCCAGTTCTTTGATGCCGACGGTCCCACCCCCGGCCCCGGCGGCACGATGCATTATCACCTCAAATGGATGACGCCGGACGGCCGCATCGAATGGCTGGATGCCGATGCCCGCACCGGCCGCGTCCTGGGCGCGTCCCCGGGGCGAGACAATTTTGACGGTCCGGGGCCGGGAGCCTATTTCGCGCCAGCCCCTTCCTATCCCATGCCCTATGGTTATGGGGAGCGCCGCGATTCCCGCGAATCCGGGCCATGGCGCGGCGGTGACGGCCGCGGGTATGGTGACGAAAGGGAGCGGCGTCGCGGACGCTGATCGGGCATGCGCATTCTGCTGGTGGAAGACGACAAGGACCTGCAGCGGCTTCTGAAAAAGGCGCTGGGCGATGCCGGCTATGTCGTGGACACGGCCGGCGACGGCGAGGAAGGCCATTTCCTGGGCGACACCGAACCCTATGACGCGGTTGTACTGGACCTGGGCCTGCCCAAGATGGACGGCGTGCGCGTGCTGGAACAGTGGCGCAAGGCGGGCAAGAAAATGCCGGTGCTGATCCTGACCGCGCGCGACCGCTGGAGCGACAAGGTGGCGGGCTTTGATGCCGGCGCCGATGATTACCTGGCCAAGCCCTTTTACACCGAGGAACTGCTGGCGCGCCTGCGCGCCCTGTTGCGCCGCGCTGCGGGCTTTGCCACCGCCGATATCGAGATCGGGCCGCTGCGGATCGACACCCGCGCCAGCCGCGTCACCCTGGACGGCAATCCCGTCAAGCTGACCAGCCTGGAATATCGCCTGCTAGCCTATCTAGCCCATCATCGTGGCAAGGTGGTGTCGCGCACCGAACTGGTGGAGCATCTTTACGACCAGGATTTCGACCGCGACTCCAACACCATCGAGGTGTTCGTCGGCCGCCTGCGCAAGAAACTGGATGCCGACCTGATCCAGACGGTGCGCGGCCTTGGCTATAGTCTCGAAGATCCCGCCCTTGGCGACAAACATCTTCCGGCTTAGCCCACATTTCCGCCTGAACTCGCTGGCCGCGCGGCTGATCGCGGCGGCGGCTGTCTGGACCATGCTGGGCCTGGCGGTGGGAGGCTATGTCCTGTCCAGCGCCTTTCGCAGCGCCGTGCTGGATAATTTCGACAGCCGTCTCAGCGGCGACATGGATGGGTTGATTGCCGCCGCCCAGCCAGACCAGGATGGCGGGGTGGTGCTGCAGGACCGTTTCGTCAATCACGAATTCGATCGCGTCTATTCCGGCCTGTATTACGAGATCAAGCCGGTGACACAAAGCCAGCCGGGCGGACAGATATCCCATTCCCTGTTCGATCACGGCATCACACCGACGTCCGAGGTGAAGAACGGCGTGCTCACTTACGGCTATGCCGCGGGGCCGGAGAACCAGGCGTTGCGCGTGCTGTCGCGGCGGGTGGAATTTCCCATCGCCTCCACGCCCGACCAGAATGACAGCCGCGCCTATACCTTCATGGTGGCGGGCGATCTGGCGGCGGTGGATGCGGAAAGCAGCGTCTTCAACGGCACGCTGATCTGGTCCTTCGCGCTGCTGGGGCTTGGCCTGGTGGTGGCGATCCTGCTGCAGGTGCGGATCGGGCTGCTGCCGCTGCGGCGGCTCAAGGACGCGCTGCACCGCATCCGCGACGGCAAGGCGCAGCAACTGGAGGGCAATTTCCCGGCGGAGATCGCGCCCCTGGCCGAAGAACTCAATTCCCTGATCGAACACAGCGCCGAGATTGTGGCGCGCGCCCGTACCCATGTTTCCAACCTGGCGCATTTTCTCAAGACGCCGCTCAGTGTGCTGGCCAGTGAAGCGGATGCCGCCCCCGGTCCCCTGGGCGATCAGGTTCGCCGCCAGGTGGAGGTGATGCGCCGCCAGGTGGATCATTATCTGGCGCGGGCGCGCGCCGCCGGCAGCGTCAATGTGCTGGGCAACCGCACCCCGGTTCAGCCGGTGCTGCACGATCTCGCCAGGGTGCTGACGCGCATCCATGCCGCGCGCGACATTGTCATCGATGCCGAATGTCCAGCCGCGATCTGTTTCCGCGGCGAACGCCAGGACCTGGAAGAGATGGCGGGCAACCTGATGGACAATGCCGGCAAATGGGCAAGAAGCCGGGTACGGGCGCGCGCCGTCCTGGACGGCGCCCGGCTGGTCTTGACGGTGGAGGATGATGGACCGGGCCTGTCGCCGGAGGACCGCAAGCGGGTGGGCGAACGAGGGGAAAGGTTGGACGAAAGCGTACCGGGATCGGGATTGGGCCTGGCCATCGTGCGCGATATTTCCAAGCTTTACGCGGGGTTTCTGGTGCTGGAGACGTCCGAGTTGGGAGGGTTGAAAACCGTGCTCACCCTGCCCGCCCTGCCGGCTTCCTAAATACGGCATTAACGATGTTCAGGATAATGTAGGCACGAGAAGCGGTTAGGAGCCGTCTTGGAGCCTGCGCATGATTTCTGAGGACAAGACAGGTCTGCTCAAGACATTTCTGGGGAGTTTGCCCGGCAGTGTTGCGGCACGGCTGGCGAGCGCGGTGGAAGCCGACCGCCTGCTGGATGGCCATGCGCTGCCGCATGACGCGATCCTGGAGGGTCTGCGTCCGGTTCTGCGCGGCGCCAATGCCGGGCGCACGCCGACGCCGCTGCGCCTGTTCTGCCGCCCGTTCGAGGATCTGCTCACCTCCAACCCGCGCAAGACAAAACAGAAAGCCAGCATATCGCGCGCCAGCCTGTTGCCGGTCTGGCTGTGGCTGGGCCGCGACCTTTTGCCGGCACAAACGGAAAATTACATCGCCGAGACCAAGGCGCTGATCATGGCGCGCAAATATGCCGAAGCGACGCGGCGCGCCGAAACATTCTGGATCGAAGCGGGTGCCGCGCTGAAGGCCGGCGCGAGCGATCCCAAGGCCCGTACCATTCTGGGCGATGCGTTGATACTGGCGGATGCCCAGGAAATGGCGCTGCTGCTTCCGGCCGGGGCGGACATGCTGCGAATCCAGGAGGTATTGCCGCGTCCGGTGCCGCAGCTCAATGACGATCTGCTTTGGCAGCTGCGCGCCGTTTACGACGACCTGGTGACGCGCCTGCCCGATGTGGCGCCTTACGTCGCCGTGATGGCGATGAACCGCCTGGCACGGCCCTGGGAGGCGCTGCGCCTGCCGATGCAGATCTGCCGCCAGCACAACGACACGCTGATCTCGCAGACCGACATGGGACTGGTGGGCGAAATTATTTTCACGCGCATGGAGAGCCTGCGCGATGTGATCCTCACCACCCGCCATCCGCTGTTCGATGCCGAGACGTTGCTCGATCAGATGTCCCAGTTCACCGAAATGTCCAGCGCCATTGTCAAGGAAATCGAGATCAAGCGCGACGGCGAATGGGGCCAGCGCCTGCTCAAGGATCGCGCCCAGACCGGCAATGTGATGGACGGATTCATGGACCGGGCGATGCGGGAACTGACCGCCGCCATGCCGATGCAGAAAGGCACCGGCAGCACCGCCGATTTCAGCCGCGCCATTGATGGCGAAAAGCGGGAACTGGCTCTCAAATATGTCCGCCTGGTGGTGGGCAGCCGCAATTTCGCGGCCGCCGGCTCCTTCGCCGCCAAGCAGAAAACGGCTTGTGAAGACATCGGCGCTTATCTGCGCCGCTATGTCGAGGACGTCATGAAGGAATTGCGGGGCAGCGATCCTGCCCGCCGCGCCATCGCCGAACAGCAGTTTCAGCTTTGCGTCGAACTCACCGGCCTGTTGTTCAGTGACCAGGAGGCCGAACTGTTGCAGCGGCGGGGCCGCGCCGCCCTTGCGACGGCGGCGTAAAGTTCCCCCAATCGTTCATCGCACCGTTGCGGTTCGGATCGTTGCTATCGTCCTCGCCGCGGATGAACGCAGGCTGAACGGGGCCTGTCCGGTTCCAAAACTTTTATAATTTTCATGCTTGCGAAGCCTGGTTGAAGCCCGGCACTATTGCGTTATCTGCAAGGGGCAAATTTATTGAGGCGATTCCCATGATTCGTATATCCACCATGGCCGCGCTTGCGCTGGCGCTCCTGAGTTCCGCCGCCTTGGCGCAGTCCGGTCCTGCAGGCCGCGCCGATGGTCCGCCGGCCCAGACCTACAACGACAATAATTCCTACGATGACCGCAATGACGGTCCGCCGCCGCCGCGCGCCTCCGACAATCAGGCGCCGGACAATCGGGCGCCCGGCAATGCCCAGGCCCAGGACCAGCGTTCACGCGACATGTTCTGCCGCCGCGATGCCGCGGCGCGCACCGGCTATGTCACGCCGGGCGAGGCGGCGCGTGACAGCAAGACCAGCAGTCAGGTCGGCGGCACATTGGGCGGCGCCGCGCTGGGCGCCATAATCGGCGGCGCCAGCCACAATGCCGGCGCCGGCGCCCTGATCGGCGCGGGCGCGGGCCTGATTGCCGGCACCGCTGTCGGCTCGGACAATGCGCACCGTGCCGCCGCCAATGTCGAGCGGGCCTATTCCGATGCCTATTATGCCTGCATGGACGAGGCCGATGACCGCGGCCCGCCGCCGGGTGACCAGCGCTATGCCTATGGCCCGGCTTACCCGGACTATGCCTATGGCCCGCCGCCGCCGGCCTATTACGCGCCTTATCCCTATTATTACCCGCCCTATTATGGGCCGGGCATTTCGCTCGGTTTCGGCTTTGGCGGCGGCGGCTATCGTGGCGGACACGGCGGCGGTCGCGGCTTCCGCCGCTAGGCCCCTGCGCCCGCGTAACGCTTTGAATGACACGGCCGGGCCTGTATGGTCCGGCCGTTTTCATTTCAGGCCCCGACATGCCCTCCAAAGCCAATCCCGCCAAGCTCAATGCGCTGCAACTGCGGACCCTGACCCTGCTGCAGGCGCTTGCCCGGATTCCCCAGGCCAGCGCCCAGCAACCGGGCGGCCGCGTGGCGATTACCCAGTTTCCCCACGCCCATGGCGACCATTTCCATCTGGGCGACGCCACCGTCGCCACCGGTGACGCCACCGGGCTGGAAAATGAATCGGTATGGAACGCGCTTGTCCGCAAGGGCATGATAGAGGCCGAGTGGCCGCATCGCATCTCACTGACGCCGCAGGGACTGTCCTATGACACCGGGCTTGCCGACCAGATTCTTCAACGCGGCGGTCACCACTGAATGACGCCCAAGAAACGCCGCCGCCTCGCCTTTGTCGCCGCCATTCTGGCCGCGGGCGCGGTGCTGGCCGTGGGCATCGTTTACGAGCTGGGCCAGAACACCCAGTATTTCCGCAGCCCCAGTGATATCGCCGCCAACCAAGTCCAGCCGGGCATCGCCTTCCGCCTGGGCGGATTGGTGCAGCAGAACAGCGTGCATCACGGCAGCGGCGCCGATGTCAGTTTCCAGGTGACCGACGGCAAGGGCACAGTGCCGGTGGAATATAACGGG
This sequence comes from uncultured Alphaproteobacteria bacterium, assembly GCA_903857685.1. GTDB lineage: Bacteria > Pseudomonadota > Alphaproteobacteria > Micropepsales > Micropepsaceae > Rhizomicrobium. The sequence goes on along the minus strand of CAIOFO010000159.1, from coordinate 4,382 downwards.
GTGCTGCCGGCGCTGTTCCGCGAAGGACAAGGGGTGGTGGCGCTGGGCGTGCTCAATGGCACGGGCACCTTTGTCGCCACCGAAGTCCTGGCCAAGCATGATGAGAAATACATGCCCCCCGAAGTGGTGGACGCGCTCAAGCGCAGCGGCCGCTGGAAGGAAGGCGGCACGTGACCGGCGAGCTTGGCCAGCTGGCGTTGTGTTTTGCGCTGGCGCTGTCGCTGGTGATGGCGGCGGCGGGGCTGACAGGCGCGCGCTCCAATGCCGCCACGGCGCGCGGCATAGCCCATGGCGCCACCATGGGGATGCTGGTGTTCATCGCCCTGGCATTTGGGACGCTGACATATGCCTTCGTGACCTCGGATTTTTCCATCGCCGACGTCGCCAACAATTCCCACACCCTCAAGCCGCTGATTTACAAAATCACCGGCGTCTGGGGCAATCATGAAGGCTCGATGCTTTTGTGGGTGCTGGTGCTGTCCCTCTATGCCGGACTTGTTTCGGCGCTGGGGCGCGGCGGCCCGCAATTGACCAGCGCCGCGCTGGGCGTTCAGGGCCTGCTGGCATCGGCATTCATTCTCTTTATATTGTTCACCTCAAATCCCTTTTTGCGCCTCGATCCCGCGCCGTTCGAGGGCGCCGGCCTCAATCCGCTGCTGCAGGATCCGGGCCTGGCCATTCATCCGCCCATGCTTTACGCGGGCTATGTCGGACTATCCGCCTCTTTCTCCTATGCCGCCGCCGCCCTGATCGTGGGCGAGGAAGGCTGGGCTCGTGCCGCGCGGCCCTTCATGCTGATCGCCTGGATCGCGCTGACCTGCGGCATCGCGCTGGGAAGCTGGTGGGCCTATTACGAACTGGGCTGGGGCGGTTTCTGGTTCTGGGACCCGGTGGAAAACGCTTCGCTGATGCCCTGGCTGGTGGCCACCGCGCTGCTGCATTCGGCCCTGGCGACGGAACGCACCGGCGCCTTTCGCACCTGGACTTTGCTTTTGGCCATCGCCGGTTTTTCCATGAGCCTGATCGGCACCTTCCTGGTGCGTTCCGGCGTGCTGTCATCGGTTCATGCATTCGCCTCGGACCCGACCCGCGGCTTCTTCATCATGATGCTGATATTCTGCGCCATCGGCGGCGCGCTGGGCCTGTTCGCATGGCGCGCTCCGACTCTGAAAGGCGGGGCCGCGTTCGACACGGTCAGCCGCGAGACCGCGCTGCTGCTCAACAATGTCTTCCTGGTGGCGGCCTGCGCCGCCGTCTTTGTCGGCACGCTCTATCCACTGCTGCTGGATGCGATCAATGGCGAAAAAATTTCCGTCGGGCCGCCCTATTACGCCGCAACATTTGCGCCGATCTTTTTCGCCCTGCTGCTGCTGGTGCCGTTCGGCCCAATCCTGGGCTGGCGGCGCGGCGACCTGAAGGCCTCGGCGCGCGCCCTGGCGCCGGCCCTTGGCATCGCGGCGGTGGCGGCGCTGGCGGTGCTGGCGATTGCCAGTCCGCGCTTTCTCACCGGCGTCGGCGCCTTTGCGGTGGCGGGCTGGCTGATCGGCGCCAGCATCCTGTCCTTTATCAAGCGCAAGGGGGCGCGGGCCAGCGCGTTTGCCGCCGCCCTGGCGCATGCCGGACTGGGTGTCACCCTGATGGGCGTGACGGGCACCACCCTGTGGCGCAGCGAAGCGCTCGCCGTGCTGGCGCCCGGCCAAACCATGACGGTGGGGCCTTACACGCTGCGCTTTGACGGCGTCACCCAGGAACAGGGTCCCAATTATCGCGCCAGCCGCGCCCATATCGCGCTGATGGATGGAACGCGCGTTCAGTCCATGCTGATGCCCGAACAGCGCATCTATCCCGCCGAGGGCCAGGACACCGCCAACACCGCCATTCGCACCACCGGCTTTCAGGATCTCTATCTCGCGCTGGGCGACGATCGCGGCAATGGGCGCTGGACGCTGCGCGCCTATGTCAGTCCGCTGGCGCCATTCATCTGGCTGGGCGGATTGGTGATGGCGTTTGGCGGGATGCTCAGCCTGTGGGGACGGTTGCGCGCCGGCGCAAAGGTTCCCTCGGCCATGGCGCAACCGGCCGAATGAAAAAGTTTCTCTTTCTTTTGATATTGCTTGCGGCGCCTCTGCGTGCGGCTCCCGTGACCGACACATTCTCCGATCCGGCGACGGAAGCCCGCGCCCGCTATCTGCAGCGCCAATTGCGCTGCCTGGTGTGCCAGGGCGAAAGCATTGACGAATCCGGCGCGCCGCTTGCCGCAGAGCTGCGCCACCTGGTGCGCCAGCAGATGGCGGATGGCCGCTCGGACCAGGAGATCGAGGATTACCTGAAGGCGCGCTACGGGAACTTCATCCTGATGAAGCCGCCATTGCAGGCGGACACCTATTTTCTATGGCTTGCCCCGTTTCTGGTCTTGATTGGCGCGGGGGCTGTGGCCATCTTTGTCATCAGCAAAGCCCGCAGGGCAGTGGCGGAACTCCCGCCGGACCTGCTATAAAACATTTCAATTTTTTAATAGTCTGGAGAGGAACCCGCAATGCTGCGGCCCTATCTTCCGCACGGTCGGGTCCGGCGGCAGAACCCCCGGACGACAAGGAGCCTGAAATGCAAACTGAAAATCCCCAGAACCCCCCGCGTACCCCTGGCCGCCATCGCCGTTTGCTGGCGATGAGTTCTGCCGCCGCGATCGTGGTGGTGGGCCTTGGCGCTTTCGCGCTGCTGCCGCCCGTGCGCCATATCCAGGCCGCGTCGCATGACCCGGTCCAGATCGCCGCCAACGACACCCATGCCACGCCGCGCATGCTGGAAAATTCGGCGCCCTTCAGTTTCGCCGATCTGGTCGAGCGCGTCAGTCCGGCGGTCGTCACCATCACCTCGGAGACCATGTCCACCGCCAGCGATGAAGATGGCGATGGCACGCCCGACAATCTGCCGGCGCCGTTCCGCGACCTCTTCAACCAGTTCAACAAGGCCCAGCCCCAGACTCCGCACAAGGAGATCAGCGCCGGCTCGGGCTTCATCATCGACAAGACGGGTCTCATCGTCACCAACAATCACGTGATCGACGCCAGCAAGAAGATTACGGTCAAGCTGCCGGATGGACGCAGCTTTACCGCCAAGTTGATCGGCACCGACCCGGCGACCGACATCGCCCTGATCAAGATCACCAGCGACAAGCCGCTGCCGACCGTTGAATTCGGCGATGACCGCGCCCTGCGCGTGGGCGACTGGGTTGTCGCAGTGGGCAATCCCTTCGGTCTTTCCAACTCGGTGACCGCGGGCATCGTTTCGTCGATCGGCCGCGACATCGGCGCGGGCAATTATAACGACTTCATCCAGATCGATGCGCCGATCAACCGCGGCAATTCCGGCGGTCCGACCTTCGACTTGCGCGGCCAGGTGATCGGCATGAACTCGATGATCTTCTCGCCCTCGGGCGGCAGTGTCGGCATCGGCTTCGCCATTCCGGCCACCACCATTCATGACGTGGTGGCGCAGCTTCAGGCCCATGGCCGGGTTGCGCGCGGTTGGCTGGGCGTCGAGATCCAGAGCGTGTCTCCGGAGATTGCCTCCTCGCTGGGCCTCAAGGAGCCCAAGGGCGCCATCGTCGCAAGCGTTGTGCCAAATGGCCCGGCCGCCAAGGCCGGCTTTGAACAGGGCGATGTCGTCACCGCGATTGACGGCAAGGCGGTTGAAGACTCCCGGGACCTGACGCGGCGCGTCGCCACGGTTGTGGCCGGCGCCAGCGCCGATTTCACGATCCAGCGCCAGGGCGCTCCCAAGACCATCAAGGTGATGATCGGCGCCCGTCCGGACGACAAGGTGGCGGTCAATGTTCCGGCCACTCCCAGTTCGCTGCCCGCCACGGGCAGCGCGATGGGGCTGGGCCTGGCTTCGGTTACCGCCGATGCGCGCCGGACTTATAACCTGGGCGATGCCGTCAATGGCGTGGTCATCACCAAGGTGGATCCTGCAAGCGACGCCGCCGACAAGGGCCTGCAGCCTGGCGATGTGGTGATGAAAGTGGGCAGCCGCATGGTCAAGACGCCGCAAGACGTCCAGGCGGGAATCGCCGAAGCGCAAAAGGGCGGCCGCAAGAGCGTCCTGCTGCTAGTGGCAAGCCAGGGTGCGTCGCGGTTTCTCGCGGTGGACATCGGTCCGGCATGATTTTTACGGGCGGCGGGGCGAAGGTTCCGCTGCCCGGCCCCCCGCGCTGGCTGCAGTGCCTGTCCCCCCAAGCCTGCCGCCGGCGCGGACCCTGAATTTGAGCAAAAGGATTTCCCCCCCCCATGCGCATTCTCGTTGTCGAGGACGATCTGGAAGCCCAGCGTTATCTGGTTCAAGGGCTGAAGGAATCGGGGCATGTGGTGGACGATGCCGCG
>CAIOFO010000158.1 GCA_903857685.1 uncultured Alphaproteobacteria bacterium | reverse complement strand
GCGCGACGGCCATTACGGGCTTGAATTTTGCGAAGATGCTCATCGTCAGGCTTCCTTCACATTCCTGTTAGAAGAGGTTGGGATTTTGCTGGATCGCGGTCTGGACTTCCTTGTCCAGCCGCACCCGCACATCGGCATCAAGCTTGGCGTAGATGTTGATCGGCGCCACCTCGATGCGGATGGTGGGCGTGCAGGCGGATAACACCGCCGCGCAGGCGGCCGCATACAAGGTTGTTCGTGCGGCATTTTTCATCGAACAGCTCCCGGATTCATTATCCATTTGGGTCATTGCCCGCTCTGGGCCAGGGTTTTTGACCATGCTTCGGCATAGGACTTCAAGAGTTCGTCAAAATTAAGGGAGGTCTCAAGGGTCAGGTCAATCGGCGTTCCGCTGGTGAGTTTGATGGGTTTCTGGAAGACCGTGCCGTTGAGGACGTCGGCGATGGCGACTTCGGCCTGTTGCGGTTTGGGCGGGTCGCTGCGGCCTTTGATATGGAAAAGGATCTGCAGGCGGCCCCCGGCAACGCTGTTGATATCGGCGGAGAGGGTGTCGAAGGCCAGATTTTCCAGCGCCTGATAGGCCAGGTCCTGCACCGCATTGGCGGCGACGGCGCCGCCCTGGTTCCACAAGGAACGGTCGATCGAAATTCGCCCCGGCCCGTCGGCGGCAATATGACCCTTGATGATGCGAAAGCCTTCGGGGCCCACAGTGAAGGGCACGATGCCGGTGACCTTGCCTTCCAGCTTGATCTTGCTGCCGAGATTGGAGGCGGCGACCAGCGGCGCCAGGGAAATGCCGTCAAGGCTGGCGGCGCTGGCGGTGGCGGGCGGGCCGCCCAGATCCACCGTGAAGCCGCCCAACTGGACGTTGCCATCGGAAATATTGGTGCCCAGGCCCTGCACCGTCAGCATGCCGCCGCCAAAGGAAAAATCCGCCGTGATGCCGCTGAGCGGCAGGGCCCAGTCAACGCGGGAAATGGCGATGTGCTGGTTCGGGGCGGTGACGGGCGGCAGCAGCGAGGTAAAGACGATGCTGGCATTGATGGCGTGGGCGGTGCCAAGCGGGGTGAAGAAGTCGAGCTTTTCGATGGCGAGGTCGCCATGGCTTTGAATGCCGGTGGGGGCCCAGCCGATGAAACCATTAAAGCTGGCGGCGCCGTCGGCGCGCGACACCACGCCCAGCAACGGCGAGAGCATGCCCGGCTGGAGTTTGCCCTGGGCGAATTGCAGATGGGGCGCGGCGATGGTCATTTCGCCGCTGGCGGTGGCCAGGGTGTGGCGGAAGCTGGCGGTGCCCAGCGGGGTGCCCTTGGCATCAGTGACGGCGAAGGCGCCGTGCCATACCCAATTGTCGAGCAGTATATCGCCGCTGCCGGCGATGGGTTCAAAGCGGCGGGTGGTGACGCGGTCGGCCAGGTGGGCGGCGGTGACGGCGATCTTGCCGCTGACGTCGCTGCCCCTGCCGGAGAAGGCGATGCGGCCGGCGCCGTCGGTGAGGCCAGAGTTGGCCAAGGGAATCGCCATCGCGACATTTTTTGCAAGGGCGGTGAATTTCCAGCCGGTGCTGTTGGCGGTGAAAGTTTTTTCGCGGGGGGCGGCGCAGACAGCGCCTTTTATGTTCTGCGCCATGTCGCTGTCGCCGGGATGAAAGGCGGCGAGTGTGGCGGGGGCGCAGGGGCCGAGGGTGAAGGCGAAAGCGCCGCCCTGGAAAGATGTCGTGCCGGTGGCGGTGACAGCGGCGCCGTGCAGCATGGCGAAATCGAAATGGGTGGTGAGGGCGGCATCGCTGGTGAAAGCGCCGTCCTGCCAGCGCAGGTCACGGGCGCGAAAGGTGAGCGGGGGCAGCCCGCCGCCAGAGAGTGTGGCGTCGAGAGCGCCGTGCAGCAATGCAGGTGGGCCGTTCAGGGTGAAATTTGCGACGCGCAGCATGCCGCCCTTGGCGCCCTTGATTTCCAGCGGCTGGATGAGCGACAGGCTAAGCGCGCCGTTCTGGCGAGCGATGTTGGCGTTCAGGGCAATATCGAGATGGCGGAGATTGGCCTGAACCGCCCGGGGGATGCGGGGGTCTTTGGCCAGCACGGGATATTGCGCCACCAGCGCGGGCGGCGTGAAATCTGCGCCCGCATTTAGGCGCAGCGTAGCGCTGCCTTCGGGCACGCCATTCACCATCGCGCCGCGTACCGCATCCGCCGTCAGGTCAAACGCAGGTTTGGCGGCGGTGAGGCCGCCGGTGGTCAGCGAGGCGGCGGCGAATTGCAGATGCAGGGTGGGGGCGGTGAAGGATTTTCCGCCCAAGTCCCAATGCAGGGTAGGGGCGGAGAATTGGGCCGTGACATCGGTCGCTTCCAGCGTTGGATTTTTCAGCGAGCCCTGGAAATGCGCCACCGCTCTATAGCCGCCCGTGGCGGGATCGAGGCTGACGTCGGCCTTTACGATGCGGATAACGTTGCCGGCCCAAGTGACGGTGGCGGGTTGGGCGGTCATGGCGGCGGAGACCAGGGTGCCGCGCATAATTTTCGCATCGCCATCCAGCTCCAGCGCGCCGCCCGGCGTGGCCAGCAGGGCGCGCAGATGCGACAGCGAAATCGCCAGATCGTCGCTGATATAGGGCGATTTGGTGTTGCGGTTGGTGGAAAGGGAATCCAGCCAGGGCTGCAGGTTGGGCAGGGTGATGCGGCCCGCCGCATCCAGGCGGGCGCGGATCACGGGATTGATCAGCCGCACCTGGGTGATGATGGGCGACCAGCTTAAGGGATCGAAATCCACCTCGACCGCATCGGCGGTGAAATCGGGCGCGTCGGCGGGGCCGAGGCTGAGTTTGCCCGAGAGGCCCGACAGGCCCAGCCGGCCGAAGGCGACGGAGGAGGCGATGCCATGCTGGCGGAAATAATTCTGCGCCAGTTCGGCAGCGAGGCGAGCGCGTTCCAGCCAGAGAGCGGTGAGAATCAGCGCGAGGGCAACGACAAGGGCGAAGAGAGCGATCCCGAATTTACGCAGTGTCAGTGCCCCTTCGGTACTGAGCTATCTCTTGCCGCTCAATTCCGCCAATTGCGTGGCAGTCATGAGCGATATTTATAGATTGATCTTGCAGCATATAAAGTGGTGGGCGCGACAGGGATCGAATCTGTGACCCCTTCCATGTCAAGGTCGCCGGTTCGCCTGAGAATAGTGCAGAACCGCGCTTTTCTAACGATTCTGGATGAGAACAGCCCCTGAACAGGACCGGAACATCGTAGAACGTAACCCCACTGTAGCCCCACGTCTTCCCGGCACGGGCGGTTGGTCGCACGAGCTCGCACTCTGGTTGCTTACCCCTTTTGGATCCCAACAATTTTACGGACCCCTGCCGCCATCATCTTCCAAGACGCGGCATTTACGTTCCGCCTATCTCGATAGGGGCCGGATCGTTCGGGCTCAGCCAACGATAGAGAAAACCTGCGATGATCGCGCCAACAATAGGTGCTGCCCAGAACAGCCAAAGCTGATCAAGCGCCCAACTGCCCTGAAACAAGGCCGGCCCGGTGCTCCGAGCTGGATTGACCGATGTATTTGTTACTGGGATCGAGATGAGATGTATCAGCGTCAGGCACAGTCCGATGGAAATGGGCGCAAAACCGACCGGGGCCCGGCCGTGGGTCGAGCCCAGGATCACGAATAAGAAGGCAAACGTCATTGTTACTTCTGTGACTAACGCGGAGGTCAAGGAATAGCCGCCGGGCGAATGTATCCCATAGCCGTTGCTGGCAAAGCCCGCATGAGCGTCGAATCCGGCATGGCCGCTGGCAATGAGATACAATATCCCAGCGCCCGCGATGCCTCCTAGCACCTGTGCAATCACATAGGCAGGAAGGTCGCGTGCCGGGAACCGCCCACCGGCCCACAAACCAACCGACACGGCCGGATTGAGATGACAACCGGAGATATGACCGATAGCAAACGCCATGGTCAGCACCGTCAGGCCGAATGCTAGGGAGACTCCGACAAAACCTATGCCCAACGCCGGGAAGGCCGCAGCCAACACCGCCGCCCCGCATCCACCGAGTACAAGCCAAGCCGTTCCGATGAATTCCGCTGTCAGCTTCCGGATCATGCTGTGCTCCCTCATCTTGAATCCCCGATAGGAGAGGTTAAGTGATTCGAAGCTTTCGCGCACGTCGGCCGGGCTTAACCACTAGGGAATAACCACCCACTCGGGCAGGAGGCAGCCAAAGTGCGCACCCTCCACACGGGTTGGCGGATGGCTCAATCCGACCTCGCGCCGGCATTGAAGGAACCTCGTACCAGCTAGACCGTTTGCTCTGGTGCGTGGCATTCGCTGGCTAAGTTCTGCAGGGAGTTCTGGGCGTTTCTCAAGGCAATAATAAGGAGATAATTGTATGAAGCAGATGATTAAGATGGAGAATATCGCGATGAGCATTCGTCACATGATTCCGACTTTGAAGAATTTCGCGGTAATCGTTATTGCGAGTTCGGCTGGATTCGGCGCATCAACGGCCTTTGCAGCTGGCGATGCGGCGAACGGGGCCAATCTTTTTAAAAGCAATATCTGCTCGGCCTGCCATGCGGTTGCCAAAGGCGGCGTGAGTCCGGTGGGCCCGAATTTGTTTGGCGTTGTCGGGCGCAAGGCTGGAAGCTTGGCGGGTTATTCTTACTCGCCAGCGATGAAGGCCTCTGGAATAACCTGGGGCGCAGACTCGCTGGAAAAGTACGTGATGACGCCTTCCACTGTTGTGCCCGGCAATAAGATGATTTCTGCTGGCATCAAGAAGGACAGCGATGCCGACGATGTGGTCGCCTATCTGGCTACCCTGAAGTGAAGGACTGATCAGGTTGACATAGGGGTGGGATTGAAAATGCGAAGCGCAGTTGAGCAGACCTCGACAGCAATCCCGGGCACTTCTTAACGATCGTACGAGGCCCGCTTACTTCTAGTCTTGGCCATTGGCCGGGGCGCCACGAATGTCCGCTTTGGATCAGAAGCGGACATTTCGCTCGCGTAGCGCGCTGCGTTCGAGGCAATAACCTCACAGCGCGGCGTACCGCCGGCAGATTGGGTTAGCCGCTTGCCTTCGCAGCCGTATAACGAGCACGTGCCGCAACAGTCCAGACTTGTGAAGGGTCAGGATAGAATTTTGGGAATGCCTTCGCGTCCTTCGGCAACTTGATCCACGGTAGCTTGCTGCCGGTAAAGATATGCACGTCCGGGGGACAAGCAGCAGGATCACCCATGGTTCCCACCCGGACAAAGGCGACCTTTGGTCCGCCGCCAGCATAATGACTCCATAGTGCGATCTTGCAGCGGGGGCAGCGGATGACAATCTGGCCCTTGCCGCTCTGGGATGGGGTAGCGATGGTTTCCACCGCGCCGGTGACGGCGAGTTTGCTTGTCTCTATCAGGGCGTTAATGACAAAGGCGCTACCGGTCTCCCGTTGGCACCAGCGGCAATGACAGCAATGCACGATCATCGGGGGAACGTCGAAGCAATAGGTGACAGCACCGCAGGCACATCCGCCTTCCATAGGTACTTCCCAGTTGAGCTTCATCGCAACATCAGTTTGCACTGGCTTGGCAGGTGCATTTTCGCGATCCTTGGCCATGATTACCTGCATATGTTAATCGGACCTATAATACCGATTTTTGTGCGACTGCGAATGTCCGCTTTGGGTCAGAACCGGCCATTCCCCGGTCAGCCCAATGTCCGCTCTGCGCCAAAAGCGGTCATTCGCCATCATTGCCATACGTCTCCCGATGGACCAGACGGCTATCCAGCCAGATTTCATGCCCCATGCCGATGCCGGTCCTCAAAGCAGCATCGGCATGTCTGACGGCGGCGTCATCATGGGCGGCTTGAAACCGCACCTTGCTGAAAACGTCGTGACCGTGTGTCAGAAACCGAGCTTCATAAATAGGCATGGTTGAAGGCTAGAAAACGTTTTCCAAGCATTCCTTGATCTGTATCAAGCCTGGTTGGCAGGGGCACATCCGGCCTCAGTGTGCAGCCCAGGGCTGATTGTGACGATTGCTTTCGCCGCCGAGCCTCTGATCTGAGAAAGACAATCATTCTGAAATACACACAACTGTCGCAAAACGCGGTCCAAATATCCTGCATGCGCAAGGATAAACGATCCCAAGAGCTCATTCTTTACCAGAGACACTTGGCAGACTGCCCGGACTGGAAGGAGCGATGAAATTCAACGTTTCGCCCCAACGGCTCCAGCTTTCCCGAGGTGCAAAATTTCACCTTCAAGCAGTAAGCCTAAGCGTCAATGGTCTTCCTGCAATACGCATCGACCGCGGTTCCGGATGGGAAAATCCGTTTCTCGACAAATCACCCACAGCGGCTATTGATTTATTTCGCAGGTTGCTGATGGGGAGCATGTCACCAGACGAATTGGCGCGCTATTCCGGCCAAGGCCGATTTTCGATTGGTGCGTGGGCCAACAACAGGAGACTAGTCTTGCTGAACGCGATGCCGACGATAGTGGGAAAAAATGTTGCCTGCTGGTGCAAACCGCGTGACCCTTGCCATGGTGATATCTTGCTTGAGATAGCAAACGCTCCATGAATACAAATTCGTACGATGGTATGGCAGTGGCCGAACAGACTCCGTTCGGCGCCGATGAGCAGGTGGCGTTCTTCACAAGTTGCGGTCCCGTCCATTTGTCGACCGGCGACACTACATTTCTAACATGGCAAAATGCGGCAGTGCGTCGATTGCCGTTACTATTTCGGCAACTTTGTCGCCCGCTCGTTTTTAGCCTCAGTTTTTGAGTAAGGGCAGCGGATCGACCTTTCCCGCCTCAATATCGGCCATTGGCGTGGCGGGATTGAACCCTAGGCTGCCATGGGCGCTCGCATCCCAGGCATCCGCCACTAGATCGCGCAATTGCGCCGCACCTTCGGCAAGCCTCTCACCAACAAAAGCCTTGGCTTCGGGCGTGGCGGTGTCGAAAGAGCCGGCCTGATCAAAGTGGTAGGCGATCAGTACCTGACTTTGCGTTGCCGCCAAATAGGCGGCCACATGGGCCGCGATGGCGCAGCCGCATGCGCGATACGGGCGAAGCCGGACGGCGACATCGGATTCTGCCACATTAGCCTCCACGAACTGAGTCTCAAGGCGAGCGTGAAAATTGGGCGCACCGGAGAATTTTTCTGGATTGGAGAATTCACCCCAGCCATTGTAATGCACCGAGACATGCAATGGCTGGCTGGCGTCGCCGACATAGTGCGCCCAAACTCCAAGATCGCGCAGGGTCAGGGCCTCGCGCAGGCGGCGGTCGCGCAGCAGCCAAGCCTTGTCGGCCTTGTTCTTCGAATATTTCACGCCCGCCGCATCGGCGCGCCAAAGCACAAAATCCTTCACCAGCTGCTGCCAGCCATCCATGACGGAATAAGGCAACCAGCCAGCCTTGTAGGCGGTGGCGCCCACGGCGCGCAGGGCCGTATCGTAATCCTGGCGCAACGATGGCAGGGTGGCCAGCAGCGGACCGCCCAACACCGTGCCGTCATCAAAAGCGTCCACGAAATGTCCCGGATCGCTGTCGCCGTCATGGGGCTGGCCGGCGTCGCGCGACCGGTCGGGCTCGCGCGCCATCTCGCCGATCTGGACCGCGGCTTCCGGCGTGCGCAGAAAGCCGGGGACGCGGGCGGGAAGATGCCGCGCCGCGATTTCTCCAATGATGCGATGGCCCTTGCTGCCCCAGGCCAGCGCCGGGGTCCCGTTGCCCGCCACAAAGGCAAGTACCGCGATTCCAGCGAGCCATTCCCTTGCCCTCACCTTCCGCATCAGAATTCGGTGCGCAGGGTGATCTCAAAAGTCTGCGGCGAACCAACGACCAGGAGCGGCGCGCTGGTGCAGCCCGAAGTGGTCGGGGTGAATGGGGTGAAACAGGTCCTGGACGTGCCGACGCTGCTGAAATATTTCTTGTTGAGCAGGTTGGTGGCGTTGAGCTTGAGATAGGAGCCGCGCCAGCCGACATCACCAAGGTCGTAAGTGAGATCGGCGTTGAAGGTGGTATAGCTGGGCACCACACCGGCCTTCTCATTGGCATCGGTGGAGAAACGGCGGCCGACGAATTTTCCGCCAAAGCCCATGGTTACGCTGCCAAGCTTGTACTGATAGCGCTGCGACACCGTCCAGTCCGGGGTTTCCACCAATTCCTTGCCTGCAATCGAGACAAAGACCGTCCCGGCGGCGTTGAGGTTGATGGTGGACAAGGGTCCCGCCGCGACACGGCTGTGCTCGTAAGAGACCGAGGTATAGGCCGAGAAGTCGTCATAGGGAAATATATCCGCCTCGGCATCCACACCGTCGATATTCACCGAGCCCACATTGTGATCCACGCTGATGCCCTGGTTCGCGTCAAAAGTGGAGACAATGCGATTCTTGAACTGGGTGTTGTAGGCAGTGATGGATCCCGTGACCGTCTCACTGGTATAACGATAGCCGAAATCGAGATTGAGGCTGGTTTCCGGATTGACCTTGGCAAAAGTGGAATAAACGCAACCGACCGCCGCGCCCAGGCAAAGCCCGTTATTGCCGCCATTGTAAAGGCTGTCGGTGCGCGGCGCGGAAAGGCCCTCGGCAACATCGGCATAGAACATATGTTCCCGGCCCCAGGGCGCCAGGGTGAATCCGAGATTGGGGAGGGTGCGGCTATATTTGACCACTTCCTTGCCCGGTGGGGTGAAGATGTTGGCGGCGCCAAGACTGGCGAAGGTGACGGTGCCATTGGCGGCGACTGCCGTGGCCGGTGCCTGCGAGGTGCAATATTGGAAATTGGCCCCGGGCGTTGTCTGGCCGAAAGCGCCGGCTGCCTGGACATAGCAGAGCTGGTTGAGGTCGCGTTCCAGGATCGGCACGCGCACGCCCGCGGAGACGTGCAAAATATCGTCGAAGTAGTTGCCTTCATAGGCAATGCCAAACTGGTCCAGGATGGCGTGGCTGCGGCGGTCGCGCGAGCGGATGGGCGTGCCGTCGGCGCTGAGGACGCGATGGGCTGTGTCGCGATAGCCGGCGAAGACGTCATAGGGATTTCCGTTGGGGTCCAAGAAGCCCATCTGTCCGGTCTGGCGGTGCAGGCCATAATCCAGCGAATAGGCGGCCTGCAAAGTGTTGTTTTCATTTATCGCCCAAAGCAGCGAGGCATTCAGGCCATAGCGGATGGTGTTGGTGTTGCTGGGAGAATACACAGCGATCTGGTCGAGCGTATCGCCGTCGCCATTCAGGTCCACGCCAGCGGCGCCCGTCGTACCTTTAAGGCGTGGATCCGTTTCGCTCAGCACGGTGATACCGCCACCATTGGCCAAAACATATTGCAGGCTGGGGTCCAATGTCAGGCTTATATTGTCGGTCAGCTTGACCAGCGATTCCAGGCGGATGTTGCCAGTGTCCGAGGGATTGATGCGCAGTTTATAATAGGCGGTGCAGATGGCGGTGGTGCCGTTATTGGCTGTCGCCTCGACCTGCGAAACGCCCGCGACCGGGGCGGGACGGGTGCAGGTCGGCGCTTCGTCAAACGCCAAGCCGAAGCCCTGCGGATTGGTGGTGGGGCCGACGCCGGTGTAGAGGCCGTTGGGGTCGCGCGCCACATTGGGGGCGACCGCGAGCGGCGCCATCGCAGCCCCGGCGGCGGTGAACCAGACGCCCGCATTCAGCGGCAAGAACGAGACATTCTGGTAGAAATTGTTGCGGTTCTGATTGAAATGCGCAGACAGGGTGACCCAGCCGCGATCTCCCAGATCCTGATACAGGCTTAAATTCGCCTGGCGCTTTTGCAGATAGCCCGGGCCCTTGAACTTGTCGTAATGGTCATAGGACAGGCTGCCGAACGCCTTGGTGTTCCAAGGCCCAAATTCACCGGAATCCACCCGCGCAAAAATGCGGTTCTGGTTGAAGCTGCCGACGGAGGTGTCGGCCATCATCTTGAATTCATCGGCCGGACGGGTGGTGCGAATGGCAATGACGCCGCCGGTAGCCGCCGCACTGGGGCTGTCCACATCGGTGGTGCCCTGGTTCACGGTCGCCAGCGACAAAATCTCGCTGTCGGCGACCTGATTGGTGTAGAGCGAATAATTCCCGGTATCGTTGAGCGGCATGCCGTCCCAGGTGAAGGAGATGCGGGCACCGTCGAAGCCGTGCAGGCGGACATCGCCGCCGCTGTTGCCGTAAGGGTCGTTGTTGGTGAAATTGAAGCCGGGTACGTTGTTGAGGGATTCAAACACCGTCTGGCCGGCCATCTGGGTGTTGATGAACTCCTGGGTGACAGTCGACCGTTCCTTGGGAACACTGATGGGCGCCATGATGCCGTAATTGAACTGCGTGCCGGTCACAACCACGGCCTCGATCGATTCAATCTGCTGGGTTGCGGTGGATTGCGCCAGGGCGGGCCAAACCTGGGCGATGAGCAGAATCGCCGGACTGGCGCCAACAAGCAGGATTTTTCGGAATGACGCGGACATGAAAACACCCCCAAATTGACAATGACGTGCCGTTCCCGCGCCTGCGTTTTGCAGCTCGCGGCTTGACATGCGCGTGGATGAACACGCTTTCTGGAATTTCAGTTGCGGGAATGAAAATCGCCGCACCGCATCATTGACGGCGAAGCATGATGGCTAATTAATAGTTGAATGAACTTCGAGTGCCAATTTCGTTAAAACTACTTGACAACTCCATGTCGAAAATTTGACAGCAATGCTGTAGCAGAGCCGGGCGCTTAATTATCTAAAGGAATCACGGTCTCCACCTTTGGTATTGGTTTTATTCAGTGAATCCGTAAATGTGTGCCGTCCATATTGTCTATAGATAGCGAAACGCGCAGCGAGTTATTGCAAGTTCCGGATTGCGATATGAGGGCGG
>CAIOFO010000157.1 GCA_903857685.1 uncultured Alphaproteobacteria bacterium | reverse complement strand
CTGGGCCGACAAACCCGCCTATGACGCGCAGGCCGCAAAACTGGTCGGCATGTTCCGCGAGAACTTCCGCAAGTTCGAAGCCTATGTCGGGC
Organism: uncultured Alphaproteobacteria bacterium; assembly: GCA_903857685.1. Lineage (GTDB taxonomy): Bacteria > Pseudomonadota > Alphaproteobacteria > Micropepsales > Micropepsaceae > Rhizomicrobium. Next base: position 6,750 of record CAIOFO010000157.1, on the reverse strand, counting down.
AGGATGTCCTGCAGGCGGCGCCGCAACTGGCCGAAGCGGCGGAATAGAAACCGCTTCGATTTTGCGTTTCGACAGAAGCCCGTGACGGCTTTATGCTCGCGGCGTGAAAAGCCGATTGAACATGTGCCGCTTGCGGTTCGCCGCCGTCCTGGCGCTGCTTTCATTCGCGCCGGCGTCTGCCGCAACCTATGACCTGACCCCGGCTTCGGCCCAGGCCTTCGTGGCGGACAATGCCAAAAAGCCCGGGGTCGTGGTGCGGCCCAGCGGGCTGCAATATCGCGTCCTGCGCGGCGGCTTCGGCAGGCGCGTGGCTCCCGGTGACGTGGTTCAGGTCCAGTTCAGCGGCAGCCTGATCAACGGTGCGGTGGTGGACGGATCCTCCCCGGGACTGCCTGCCACCCTGGCGGTCGGCAATGTCATCCGGGGACTGAACGAAGCGCTGCAACTGATGCATGTGGGCGATCACTGGCAGCTTGTGCTGCCGCCCAGCCTGGCGTTTGGCGCGGCCGGTTCGGGCGCCGCCATCCCGCCCAACCAGGTGGTGATCTTCGACATTACCCTGGTGTCGGCGGCGCCGCCGTCCGGGCCGGTGCTCAGCGATCCGCAGATTTCCCTGTCGCCGATGAACCGGCAGCAGGGCAACTACCAGGAGCAGGGCGCAATTCTCACCATCCCCCAGTGAAAGGCGCGGACCGGCATTGCCAACCGCCTTGGCATCAGCTATCATGCTATGCATGGTACTGAGTAGTGTAAGAGAGCGATGCCGGAATCCCTGCAAGTTCAGCTGAAAAAAGGCGTGCTGGAGATGTGCGTCCTGGCGCTGCTCTCCAGGTCCGACAGCTATGCCTATGAAATCGCCGCCCGCATGGCCGAGGCGGTCGGGATGGGGGAGGGCACGGTCTATCCCCTGATGCGGCGCATGCAGAATGACGAGCTGGTCACCACCTATCTGCAGGAATCCTCCAGCGGGCCGCCGCGCAAATATTACAAGCTCACCCGCGCCGGCGCCGACGCGTTCAAGGCGCAGCGCGCCGACTGGGACGCCTTCGAAATCGCCGTGCGCAAAATCCTGGGAGACGCGTCATGAACCGCGCCATGTTTCTGTCCCTCTTGCGTCAGGGCCTTTTCGGACTTCCGCCCAAGGAAATCGAGGACGCGATCGCCGATTACGACGCCCATTTCAGCGAGGGGCTGGCGGCGGGCCGGGACGAGACCGAGATTGCCGCCGCCCTGGGCGATCCGGCGCGGCTGGCGCGCGAATTGCGCGCCGAGGCCGGCTTCCGCCGCTGGGAGAGCGAGCGCAGCGCCGGCAATCTGGCGGGCGCGGTGCTGGCGCTGCTGGGGCTGGCGACGCTCGATATCATTTTCCTGTTGCCCATCGTCTGCGCCATTGTCGCCTTCCTGGTGGCCATGGCCGGTGTCGCGGTGGGCCTGGTGTGCGGCGGCGTCGCGGTCGGTCTGCTGGCGCTGTTCCCCGGCCTGCCATTCTTCGGCCATGTCGGTTTTCCTGGTCACGGCCTGCCGCTGGCACTGGCGGGGCTGGGCCTGATCGCCGCCGCTGTCGGGCTGGCGGCGCTGACATGGCTGCTGCTCGATGTCGTCGCCCGCGCCCTGGTCGATTATGCGCGGCTGCATTTCCGCCTGATTGATTCCACCAACCCAAGGAGAGACTGATGCGTAAAAAACTTGCGATCATCGCTTTGTCCAGCTTTGCCCTATCGGCTCTCTGCCTGGGCGGCGCCTACGCCCTGGGTGGCCGCGACATCGCCAATTCCGATTTCAATTTCGCCTTTGGCGAAAGGCCGGCTTGTCCCGCTTCCAGTTCCGCCACCGCGACCAGCCGGACGCTGCCCTGGACCGACGGCGATTCCCGCGCGGCGGTGGCGGTGCCAGCCAATGCCCATTGGCAATCCGGCAGCGGCGATGCCCTGGTGGTCAAGGGCGATCCCGCCGTCATCAGCCATATCCGCATTCGCGACGGCGTGGTCGAACTGGATTGCCAGACGCGTTTTTTCCGCAGCGGCGCGTCCGATCGCATTGATGTCACCCTGCCGGGCCGCAATTTCCACAGCTTCGCGCTGATGGGCAGCGGCGACCTGAATCTGGCGGGCGTGAGCCAGCCAGATGTGAAGATTTCCCTGATGGGCTCGGGCGACATCGAAGCCAGCGGCAAGACGCAGCAGCTTGAGGCCACCATGCTTGGCTCGGGCCGCCTGCGGCTGGGCGACCTGACGGCGCAGGATGCCGACATCCATATTGCCGGCAGCGGCGATATCGAGGCCGCGCCGCAAGGTGAATTGCATGCCAATATTGCCGGCTCGGGCGATATCGAGCTCAAAAGCGAGCCCAAGCAGATCGACACCGCCATTCACGGCAGCGGCCGTATCCGCCATCCCGACGGCAGAAGCGACACGATGCGCGGCGAGCGTCATGCCAGCTGGGACTATGAAGACGGCAAGTTTGAAGCCAGGGCGGAAAAGCGCGCTGAAAAGGAAATCGAAAAATACCGGCCTTGAGGGATGGGTCCGTCAGCCGCCGCTTTTCGCCAGCGCGGCGGTGATGGCCTTGTCCAGGACGGCGGGCGTGACCTCGTTCCAGATGGTGACGATCCTGCCGTCGCGTCCCACCAGCATCTGCAGCGGCAGGCCCAGGACGCCGCCATAGAGATTGCCGAATTTCGCGTCGCCCGGCACCACCGGATAGGTGAAGGCGGTTTTCTGCATCGTCGCGCGCGTGACGGCGGCGCTGTCATCCATTGCGATGCCGACAATCCGCAGGCCCCGGGCGCCATATTGCTTCTGCAACTGGCTGAGTTGGGGGATTTCCTCCATGCAGGGGGCGCACCAGCTGGCCCAGAAATCAATCAGCACGACCTTGCCGCGCTGGGCCTTGAGGTCGAACGGTTTTCCCAGCAGATCGGTGCGGACGAATTGCGGCGCGGCGTCGCCGGCCTTCAATTTGACGGGCGCCGCGGCGGCAACACAAGGCGCCAGCGCCAGCAGCAGGATCAGCGCGATGGCGCGCATCAGCCGCCCCGCGTGACCGGATAGCCCTTGTCCACCCAGTCGGCGCCGAAATTGCTGGCGAGGTAGAGCACCTTCACCTTGCTGAAGCCCATCGCCGTCAACTGGTTATAGGCCGCCGCGATATTGGGGCATTTCTCCCAGGGGCAGCAGCCGCAATAGATCACCAGCAGCTTGTCATGGGGCAGGGCGGCGACATGGCTTTTGAGATTGTCCAGGCCGTCGTCCTTGTTGCCCGGCCCGGCATACTGGGCGCCGGGAATATGGGCCTGCTGATACAGCACGCTGAACCCGACCTGCAGCACCGGCGGGGCGCCCGGCGCCTTCAGCATCGCGGCCAGTTCGGCGGGCTGAATGACCACGCTGGTGGGAATGGTCAGGGCGTCGCCGGGGGCGGCCATCGCCGCAAGCGGCGTCAGGGCCAGGGCGGCGAACAGGCCCAGAATGGCGGGAAAACGCATGGCAATACCTCCGTTTTTCCGCATTCTATGCGCTTCGCGCCCGATGGCAAAGCCGGGGCCTGCCGTATTCCCCTGCACTGTGTATGGTGATAAAGAAGCGCCGCGAATTGGCGATTCATCCAACAATTCTGTCATCAAGGGGAAGAAGCATATGAAGAAAATCATCATGGGCACAGCTCTGGCTTGCCTGGCCTCCAGCGCGGCCCTGGCCGCCGCGCCCACCGCCGCCACCATCATCACCAATGCCGATGTCCAGAAGGTGCTGAAGATTGGCGCCAAGGGCACCGATCACACCATCCAGGTGATCGACATGGGCCAGGGCTATAATATGTCGATCGCGGTGGTGCATCGCGGCCCGACCGGCGTGCAGCCCGTCCGCACGCCCGACCAGGTCGCCGCTGCCGCGGCGGCCCGCGCCAAGGCCACGCCCTGCGGCCTGAAAGCCGCGCCCGCCGGCGCCAAGATCATCAAGTCCGGTTCGATCTCGCATGACTCGACGGCCGAGACCTATATCGTGATCTCCGGTTCGGGCACGCTGGTCACCGGCGGCACCATCGTGGATGGCCGCCGTTCGGCGCCCGACAGCGAAGTCACCACCACCCTCAATGGCCCCTCCTGCAGCGGCGACGTCACCGGCGACCAGGTTCTGACGCCGGTGAAGGTCGGCGACATCGCGGTTATCCCCGCGGGCGTTGCCCATGGCTGGACCGGCATCACCACCGAGGTCACCTATCTCAGCGTCCGTCCGGACCCCAAGCATGTGTTGCCGAAGGCCGGGTACAAGTATCCGGGCCTCTGAGGCTTACAGGAATGTCATTCGCCGGCGCCTGTCGCGCCCGGGCGGATGGAAATGCGAAAGGGCGGGGTCATTCCCCGCCCTTTTTTTCGGGGCACAATCCCATTGACGGGCGCGCACCCGCAATGGAAGCTGACCCGTGAAACAGCAGTTTCCCAGCCCGGGATGGGACGTCGCGAAGCAGCCCGAACATGCGTGAAACCCGCCTTATCATGGGAATGCCGGTGACCCTGGTGGTGCTGGACGCGACGGCAGGACAGGACAATCTCGACACCGTGTTCGAGGGGTTCGTGGCCGTGGACAACCGATTTAGTCCGTACAAGGAAGACAGCGAGATTTGCCGCATCAATCGCGGCGAAATTCCGCAAGGCGCGCAAAGCCCCGGCATGCGGGAGGTGCTGGCGCTGTGCGAAAAGACCAAGCTGGAAACAAAGGGCTATTTCAACATCGCCCGGCCCGACGGATTTCTGGATCCCTGCGGCATGGTCAAGGGCTGGGCGATCCTGAACGCGGCGCGCAGTTTCCGCGAAATGGGCTTTGAGAATTTCTATGTCGATGCCGGCGGCGATATCCAGGCCAGCGGCAAGAATGAAGAGGGCGAGGACTGGCGCGTGGGAATCCGCAATCCCTTCGATCCTGCCGAAATCGTCAAGGTTCTCACCCCCAGGGGCGGCGGCGTCGCCACCTCGGGCAGCTATATTCGCGGCCAGCACATCTATAACCCCCATACCGGCGTTTATGGCTCGGACGATATTGTCAGCCTGACGGTGGTCGGCCCCGATGTGCTGGAAGCCGACCGCTATGCCACCGCCGCCTTTGCCATGGGCCGGGAAGGCATTTACTTCATCGAGCGCACGGCCGGGCTGGAAGGCTATGAAATCGACGCGGGCGGCACGGCGCGCATGACAACCGGACTGGGGCGCTATCTGCCATGCTGACGAACAGGAAAAAGAACGCCGTGGCCCGGCTATTGCTATCCGCCGCGCTGGGGCCGCTGCTTGTCGGCGGCGCGATGGCGGCCGGGGTGGCATTGCCGCCCGGCTATCATCTGCAGGACGGCGATTTTGTCAGCGATCCGCAAACCTTCGAATGGGGCACCCTGCAGCTCAAGCTCACCATCCATGACGGCGCCATCACGGCCGCCGACGCGCTGCAGATGCCGGCCCACCGCCGGCGTTCGGTGGAATTGAGCGAGATGGCAAAACCCATCCTGCTCAGCGAGGCGGTCCAGAGCCAGAAAGCCCAGGTCAATATCGTCTCGTCCGCGACCTTGACCAGCGTGGCCTTCCAGAACGCCATGGTCAGCGCTCTGACCAAGGCCATGGTCCACTGATTTCGATCAGGGCGCCGTGTTGGGAGTGATGCCCGGCGGCGGCTGCGCCGTGATGCCGATCGCGGCCTCGGTCTTGCGGTCCAGGGACAGATCCGTCTTGCCGGCGGGGACCTGGTTGAATGCCATGATAAAGGCGAACAGGTCGACCTGCGTGGGCACGTCAATATCGCCGGGCTCGTCATTGGGCTGGGCATGGATGCGCTTCACCAGGTCGGCGACAGTGTGCGTGTCCCAGTTCGTCATGAAGTGGGGACCAGCCAGGGGCGTGACGCCTTCGCTGTCATCGCCCTCCAGTTCCCGGCCATGGCATTCGGCGCAGACTTGATAATAGGTCTCCTGGCCGCGCCGCGCCTGCTCGATGCTGTAGACACCGCTCCACACCGAACGGGTAACGGGCACGGGCGCATCACCGGCGTCCTGCGCGTAAAGCAGGCCGGAGGCCGAGCACAGGGCCGCAACGGCAATTATGGCGTTCGTAAACCAGCGCTTTTTCATTTTTTGTCTGTTCCTGGGGCGGCCTTTTTTTAATTGATTGCCTGCGGATTGCAATGTGGCGCGCCCGGGCAATGTTCCCTTCTCGCGCCGCCGCGCCGCGTTCTTCCGAACACAAGCCGCGCGTCACCGTTTGTGCATGTGAAGAGACAAAAAGGCATCGACTGCTCTGTTGCAGCGCAGCATGTCGGATGCCGAATTTCGGCCGGGTGGCATTTTTATCATACATTGCCATCTGGTCATTTGGAGAATTTCTGATACATATTCAATACAAATCAAGATTCCGGATGACGGGATCAACATAAGCCGCGATCAAAGCGGCAATGAATACCGAGGGAAGTGCGCAGTTTCTTGAATTGAATTGGACATGGCGGTGGCGATGGCTGCCTGTCCTTCGCGGCCCTCAAGGCATCGGCGTCTGTGTGGCTCAATCTGCGGCAATGACCGCAATTTCGGGGAGAAATACTGTCATGAACAAGTCCAGGCTTTTGGCCGCATCGTCGGTGCTGGCGCTTTCGTCTGTCGCGGGCACTGCCGCTTTCGCGCAGGGCGGTGGCGACATCGAGCAGGTGGTTGTCTCCGCCTCGCGTATTTCGATCGCCGGCTATCAGCAGCCCACCCCGGTATCCGTTGTCGGCGCCTCCG
>CAIOFO010000156.1 GCA_903857685.1 uncultured Alphaproteobacteria bacterium | reverse complement strand
CTGGGCCGACAAACCCGCCTATGACGCGCAGGCCGCAAAACTGGTCGGCATGTTCCGCGAGAACTTCCGCAAGTTCGAAGCCTATGTCGGGCAGGATGTCCTGCAGGCGGCGCCGCAACTGGCCGAAGCGGCGGAATAGAAGTTCACCGCTGAGAATTCAATCGAGGCAAGGTGGAGTGAGCGAAAATTGATGTTAGGGAGGTTGGCGCGGCACAACAATATTGGCCTAAGCCATTGAAAATGATAGGTAAATAATCTCATGGTGGTCCCAGAACCACCAGGCAGATCAAGGGCTTGCTATCACAGCTGTGTTTCGCAACCGGACATGAATCCAATTGCCGGAGGGGTGCGTCATTTTTCGAATATGGGTCGGCCTGATTGCATTGCTTTGGACCGTGAACCTGCGGGCGGATGCCCTGCAGGACAATTACCCCCATTCCTACGATGACATCGTCGCGGCCTCCAGGGCCGAAGGGCAGTTGATAATTTACAATACGGTTCATGCCAATGCCGCCCTGGATGACGTTCTTCACGCATTTCAGACCCGTTATCCCTTCATCGAAGTGAAAGATTCGGATGATGATGCCGCCCTGACCTACAAAAGGTTCGTGGGCGAAGTTGCTTCAGGCCGCCCCACTGCTGATTTCATCTGGAGCTCAGCGATGGACCTGCAGGAAAAGCTTATCAACGATGGCTACGCCCAGCCCTATTCCTCTCCCGAAATGCCTCATCTGCCGTCCTGGGCGCATTGGCAGGATCTTGGCTATGGCGTGACACTGGAACCGGTCGCCATTGTCTATAATAGGCGTTTCTTGAACGACAAGGAGATGCCCAACACCCATGCCGGATTGCAGGAATTGTTGCGAGGCCAGGCGAACAGGTTCAGCGGACGCGTCGCCCTTTACGATCCGGAAAAGTCCGAAGTGGGCATGCTATTCCTCTCCCAGGATATAAGGGTAACGCGCGATTCCTGGAACCTGTTCGACACTTTCGGTGCCCTGGACGCCCGGACTTACCCGACTAGCAGCGACATTCTTCGGAATCTTATCTCCGGCAACCAATGGATCGGCTATGACGTTATCGCGTCCTACGCGGTCGACATGCAAAAAAAGCATCCGGAACTGGTGATCGTTTATCCTTCCGACTATGTTCTGACGATGTCGCGGGTCGGCTTCATCACCGCCAGCGCGAAGCATCCAAATGCCGCCAAGCTTTTTCTGGATTTTCTGCTGTCCCGGCAAGGGCAAATCGACTTGAAAAACCACGGCATGGGTTCGGTGCGTGCGGATATCGGCGTTCCCAAGGACCAAGCGCAACTGGACGCGATTCGTACCCAGGCCATTCGAATTGGTCCGGGGCTATTGTCCGATCTTGACAGTTTGGTCCGCGCGCAATTTCTGCGGCGTTGGAGGCAGTCGCGCAGCCCCGCCTAATCAGGCGAGCGCGGGCCGGAAGCGGATCACGACTTTCAGTCCCTGGCCGCCGGCCGGTGTTTGCAGATCAATCACTGCGGCCATCCGCCGTCCCAGCGCTTGCACGATGGATAGTCCCAGGCCGCTGCCTTCGCGATCCTGATTCTGCGGCAGGCGGAAAAAACGCTCGAATACGCGTTCCCGGTCCTTGACGGGCACGCCGGGACCATCATCCTCCACTTCCAGGACGCCTTGGTCCGGGGCAATGCGCACAACGATGTGACCGCCGGTCCTGCCATAGCGAATGGCATTGTCGAGCAAATTGGCGATCATTTCGCCCGCGAATATCGGGTTGCCTGCGACCGGCAAAGTCTCGAAAGCGGTCTCAAAGCTCAAATCCATGTTCTCGGCAAGGGCGCGGGATGCATAGGTGCTGGCGGTGGCAGCGGTGCATTCGACAAGATCGAATTGGCCGGTGGCGTCGTCGCTGGGCCGCTCCGCCTTGGCAAGCGAAATAAGCTGAATAATCAGATGTTGAAGCGATCTGACGGCTTGATAAATGTCGGAAACCGCCCCGCGCATTTCCGGCGAAGCATCGGAATGACGCTGCAGCAATTCGACATGGGTGCGCACCACGGTGAGCGGCGCGCGCAGCTGGTGCGATGCATCGGACGTGAAACGCCGCAGTGTTTCAACGGCCGTCTCGACATGACCCAGCAGGGAATTGAAGGCCGACACGAAAGGCAGGGCTTCCTGGGGCACCAGCGACAGGGGCAGGGGTGCGAAATTGATGTCCGGTTGGTGGCTTCGCGCTTCCACTTCCGTCCGCAGATCAGACAAAGGCTTGAGTCCCCAATCAACGGCCTGAAAGACGAGAATCGCGATGGTAATCAGCAGGAGCAACTCACCCATGCCCAGCGCGGTCAGCATGCGGTTTGCCAACGCGGTGCGGTTCTTGGTGGTTTCCGCCACCTGGACAATCACCGGTGAATTCAGTTGCGGCACCAGCCGGGCTTCTGATGCCACGCGGATCGGAATACCGCGGAACGTGCTGTCGCGAAATTCAATTTCCTCCAGCGGCATCGCATGGCTGATGACGGACAGTTCCGGATAACCGGTAATCAGCTTGCCGCGATAACTGACATTATAATAGACATTGTCGCGGTCGGCATTTTCCAGCATGCCCAGCGCCGAAGGCGGCAGGTCCAGCGTCAGATAGCCGCCTTCCATCGCCAGGGTTTCGCTGACGGCCTGCAGGGAACCGCTGAGAACGCGGTCGCTGGCGGCTTCGACCACGCGATGAACCAACCAGGCGCCGGACGCGCCCAGCGCCAGCAATATGGCGCAGAGCGGCAGCAGCAGTGTCAGAAGCAATCGCCCTTTAAGTGAGGGCTTTTTGCCGATTTGAATCATTTCGCGACCCGCAGCAAATAACCCAGGCCGCGCACGGTGACGATCTCTATATCGCTTTTCTCAAGTTTGCGGCGCAATCGCGCGATATAGACCTCCAGGGCGTTTGGCGCCACCTGGTCATCATAGCTGAAGACTTCCGCATTCAACCTCGCTTTGGAAACAACATTGCCCACGCGGACAGCAAGGGTCTCGAGAACGGCTCGTTCGCGCTTTGTCAGCTCCAGGAGCTGGTCGCAGACGTATGCGGCGCCCGACGCCCTATCGAGTTTGAGATTGCCAAGATGCAGTGTGGGTTCTGGATTGCCTTGCCCCCGCCGGATCAGAGCGCGAACACGCGCTTCAAGTTCTGCAACTTCAAATGGCTTGGAGAGATAATCATCGGCGCCCTGGTCCAGCCCAACGACCCGATCGGTGGTGGCGTCCCGGGCCGTCAATATCAGGATGGGAATGTTGAAATGCGCCTGCCGGATGGTTTTGAGAACCTGCAGCCCATCCATGTCCGGCAACCCCAGGTCCAGTATCATGGCGCTGTAAGGCTCCATTTTGACGATTTCCAGGGCGTCTCGTCCGCTCGATACATGATCGACGGCCAGCCCCTGACTGCGGAAGACCTTGATGATTGCTCTTGACAATGCGGCATCGTCTTCGACGATCAGCAACCGCATTGTCGGTCATCCTCATATCGCATCACCGGACTTTCGCGGATTTTCGGGGCAGGGCGCAAGGAATTCCCTATGCGGATATCTGTGTTCAGACCGGAATGTCGTCGATGTTGCATTGCAACAATTGGCGGCAAATTTGACGCTATACCGGCGCAATCATTCCAACTTGCCATGGTCAGCGGCATGAGACAGGCTTCTGACAGGTGGAAAGCTGTAGCGTCCGCCTCAAATACGCTGATCCAATAAGGGTCAGTCATGAAAAGATGGTTTGGGGAGTGACGCGATTGAAGAAGTTGGCCCTTTTGGTTGCCATGGGCGGCCTGTTGCTTGCTTCAGGGACGATGGCGCAGATGCGCCCTGGCGCGAAGGTCGAAAAGGCGTATGGCCTCGGCCTGCCCCGCGACATGGACAAGCTGATTCCGCCCGATTCAGATTATCCCGTCTATCCGCTGAAGCCTGGACAGCAGGCTTACAAGGACGTTGACGGCTATCGCATCAAGGACACCATCAAGAAAATCACCGCCATCTCGCTCAAGAGCCAGGATGACGGCAATCAGTATTGGGGGCGCATCGCTGGCACTGTCTATTCGCACATGACCAGTGAATTCATTGCCGGCGAATACGAAAAGCTTGGCCTTCAGGTCAAGCGCATTCCCTACAAGCATCCCAAGCCGATCTGGTTCGCCAACCATTGGGACATGTCCTACATCATGGGTGCCAAATCCGCCTCACTGCTCACATCATTTCCGATTGACGAAACAATCGGCACGCCGCCCGAAGGCATTACCGCCGACGCGGTATGGGTGGGCATCGGGTCCAATGCCGACTTGGTGGGCCGCGACCTCAAGGGCAAGGCGGTCATCGTTTACAGCTTCTTCGTTCCCGGCGGACGCAGCCATTCGGCCAGCGACCGGTCCGGCATTTTCGACTCCGACACGCTGGCGACAAAGGCCGGCGCGGCCATGATCATCAATGTGATGGGCATACCCGGCAATGGCCAGTTCAATCCTGAAGGCGCGCCTTCGGGGCCGGACCGCGTACCCACCCTGACGATCAGCCAGGATGAAGGCTTCATGCTGCGCGACATGATCGCGAGCGGCCAGAAAGTGCAGATTCATCTCAAGCTTGATATCGAGATGAAAAAGGATCTGGACGACGAAGACGTCGTCGCCACCCTGCCGGGAATGTCCGCAGAAACGGATTTCGTGCTCGCCCATTCCGACAGCTTTTTCGAGGGCGCGATGGATAATGCCAGCGGCATTGCCACAGCCATCGACATCGCCCGCCATTATGCGGCGCTGCCGAAATCCAAGCGTCCACGCACCATGGTCTTCTTTTCCGAGCCGGACCATCACGCCGGCGAATATGGACGGACGCTTTTCATCAAGGATTATGACTGGACCAAGGTCGCGCTCATCCTGAATTGCGAGCATACATCCCAGGCGCAACTTTTCCTGATGAACCAGGATCTGGAAATCGGCAACGCGGTCAATGCCCGGCGCTGGTATGTCAGCGGCAGCCCGCAATTGCAGCAGATCGTCAAGAACACGCTCAAGGACTATAACGTGTCGGTCTACACAACGCCGGAAAAGCAGGCGGGTGGGTCGCTGGGAGCTTTCACAAAGCTCGCCCCTGCGTTCCACATCATCGACCATATTATCTATCACACGACGCTGGATACGCCCGAAATGGTGCCGGCGGTCGGTCTGGCCTACTCGGAACGCGCCTTCCTCAGCATCTTCGACCAGGCCAACAAGATGACGATGGCGCAGTTGCGAGGCACCATGCCGCTGCCCAATCCGCTTGGCGGCCCACCGGACGGAAAATCGTTCGGGACGCCCGGCACCTTTGGTGGTGGCGAGTAACCGGCACTCGGGCATTCAGCGAACAGGAGCTACACAATGGATCGGCGTGAGACATTGAAGGCATTTACCGGCGGCGCTGTCGGCGCGGCGACACTGGGCGCTGCCACTCTGGCAGCCAGCCGGGAGGCGTTCGCGCAGGCGGCGGCGACAGCCCCCGAGCCTGCAGCCGCGGCGCGAGGACGTGCCCGCGCCGGCGGCGTCCCCGCTCTGAAGATCACCGACATCAAGGTGTTCAACACCAAGGTGGCCGGTACCAACATGATCAATGTGAAGGTCTACACCAGTGAGCCGGGTCTATACGGCATCGGCTGCGGCACTCATGCGGAGCGCCCGACCATCGTTGCCGACACGGTCGAGCAGTATTTGAAGCCATTCCTGATCGGCCGCAACGCTGATGAGATCGAAAAGATCTGGCAGCAATTGTGGATCGCCCCTTACTGGCGCGGCAGCGTGGACGCGAACAATGCGATGGCAGCCGTTGACGGCGCGTTGTGGGACATCATGGGCAAGCGCTGCGGCGTGCCAGTCTATGACCTTTTGGGCGGCAAGGTCCGCAGCGGGTTGCGCATGCTGGGCGACATCCAGGCCCGCACCCCCCAGGCGATGGACGACCAGATTCGCAAGATGATGGCGGACGGCTATGATCATTTCCGCATTTATCTGGCCGGTGGAGGCGAAGGCGGCGATGGCGGCGGAGCGGCGCGCCCTGCCGTCGAGCGATCGGCCGGCGGCGGCAGCATCGGTCGGACGGCCAGCGGCGAAATCGTCACCGATGTGCATGGCAATGATGCCGAATACATCAAGCGGCTTTGCGACGCCTTCGAATATATCCGGAAAAATATCAGCTGGGATATCGAGATCGGCCATGACGTCCATGAGCGGCCCACCGCACGCGGCGCGGTCATGCTGGCCAAGGCGGTGGAGCAGTATCGCCCCTTTTTCATGGAAGACCTGTTCGCGCCGGAGGATGTCGGTTGGTACAAGACGGTACGCGAGGAAAGCTCGATCGGTATCGCCATGGGGGAGCTGTTCGTCAACCAGAGTGAATGGCTGCCGCTGGTGACCAATCGCTACATCGATTTCATGCGCATGCATATATCGGCGGCCGGCGGCCTCAATCTGGCGCGCAAGGTGGCGCACACCTGCGAATTCTTTGATGTCCAGACCGCCTGGCACGGTCCGGCCAATGTGTCGCCGGTTGGCCATGCCGTGAACCTGCATGTTGATCTGTCCATCTACAATTTCGGAATCTGCGAAGGCCGCGGTTTTTCGGAGCAGCTGCAAGAGCTTTATCCCGGCTGTCCGGAAGTCCGCAAAGGCATCCGATATTCCAATGACAAGCCGGGGCTTGGCATCGATCTGGATGAAAAGGTGGCACTGAAATATCCGCCGGGCGGAGGAGCCATCGGATCGGAGCGGGGCGCTCAAGATCCGGAAGGAGCGCCCAGGCGGCCTTGACAGGCAATCGCATGCGACGCGACGGTGCGATATTGGACCAAACAAATCACAAAGACGTCGACGATAGAATCCTCAATCCGCACGATACTTGAGCGGACAAGGCCACCTATAACGCTCAGGCGAGAAAACTGGTTGGCATATTCCGCGAGAACTTCAGAATGCTCGAAGTCCACGTCAGCCAGGACGTCTTGCAGGCTGCGCCGCAACGGGCAGAAGAAGCGAACTGAAAATAGCCTCGAATTGGCAATTGAAGTCGCCAAAAGGACAGGCTTCAAATTGGCTAACAGGTGTTTGGCGGCACTTCTTCGTCGTATATTTCCCGGTGAACCAGACGGTCTTCGCGCCAGATTTCGTGGCCCATGCCGAAACTGGGCCGCAGTGCCACGCTTGCGTGGCTTATGGCTGCTTCGTCATGCGTAGCGCAAAATTGCACCGTGCTGAAAACAACATTGCCGGGGATCAGAAACTTGGCTTTGTACATGGGCATGTTCGAAGGCTATTCAACCCGCTGTTTCTCGCTGGTCATGGCCTTTTTCGCGGACGTCCACGCGATTACTGCGGCGGCCAAAAACAGTGCGGCGACAATGGCGGCTATTATTATAATGCCTTCGCTCAGCATTTTATTTACCTCCCTTTATGTCTATCTCGCGAATTCTCCCAAAAATAAGACAGCCTAATCCGCCAGGGGGGCGGGATTTTGATCCAGATCAAAATGCGTCGCTATGCCTATTGCTGCCGAGATATTGCCTTGGATTCGCGGCCTGCGAATTCATCTCCGGAACCACGCTCCAGCTGTATCGCGTCGACAAGGCTAATCAGGGCCGCCAGGGACACCAGGGCAAACGCAATGTGATACTCCACGGCGTGCGAATGGGCGCCGATTGTCCTGGCGACAAAGCTTCCCAGACGGATTGCGATGGCGCCAAATGCCACGCCCGCGCCCAAACTCAACTGAAAAATTGTGCTGAATAGTGCATTTGCCGGGCCGATCTGCTGCTGTGGGACGTCGGCAAAAGCCACAGTATTGATGGTGGTAAACTGCAAAGAACGCGTCAAACCACCCACAAAAAGAAATAGCAGGACGGCAATTTGTGGCGTGTCCGGTGAAAGAAACGCGCAGGCAAACAGCCAGAGCACGGAAAATACTCCGTTCCAAACCAGCACGTGGCGAAACCCGAAACGCCGGAGAATGGGGCTGGTCATGGATTTCATGACAAGATTTCCAACGAAGACCGCCGTGACCAAAAAACCGGATCGGACGGCATCAAACCCAAAGCCAAGCTGGAACATGAGCGGCAGCAGGAATGGCGCGCTGCCAATGGCCGCCCTTGCCAAAGAGCCGCCACGCAGCGCCGCTGCGAATGTTGGAATGCCAAATGCGTGAAGGTCGAGCATCGGCGCAGCGGCGCGCTTCAGATAGGAAAACGCCGCAACCAGCAGCAGGGCTCCGCCCATGATGGCAAGGGTTGCGCGCGTTATGTTGATATTTGCACCGGTGAAAAGTTCGGCACCATATAGGAGCATCAGAATGCCGCTGGAAGACAGGAAAAACCCCCGCCAATCGAACGGGCGCGAGGTCTCCGCGCGCATATCGGGCACCGTGGCAATGGCCGTGGCCAGAGCGAACAGGCCAAGCGGAATATTCAGGTAGAAGATCCAGCGCCAACTTGCATAAGTGGCAATCAGGCCGCCAATCATCGGGCCCAGCACCGGCGCCACCAAGGCCGGCCAGACCAGTGTCGCGATGGTCGAAATCAGGCGGTCCTTGGGTGTGTGCCGGAGCACGATCAGGCGCCCGACTGGGACCATCATGGCACCGCCAAACCCCTGAATCACCCGAACGGCAATGAATGTCACAAGCCCATTCGCCAGCCCGCAAAACAGCGACGCGACGGTAAAAATAATGATCGCGGAGGCAAATATGCGGCGCGCGCCGTAGCGATCCGCCGCCCAGCTGCTTATGGGAATGAAAACGCCCAGGGCAAAAAGATAGGCGCTGATTCCGGCATTGAGATCGATGGCGGAGACCGCAAAGGAGCGCGCCATCGCGGGCAGTGCGGTCGTGATGACAGTGCCGTCAAGAAATTCCATAAACAGCACGCCGGCGACCAGCAGCATCAGGATCCGCATGTTCGGCGTTTCGGCGGCGCGGGGGGGGTGATCGGCCTTCATGACAAAACGAACAATATCCTGTTGCCGGACACGCTGACGGAGCCAATCGCCACGAGTTTCGATTACGACCGGCAGGAATATCGCTGTCTACAGCAATGAACCAATTGGTACAATAAAGCAGACGCGGATCAGTCGAGCCAGCCATTGCCTGCCATTTGGCTGCACCGAGGCCAATAGGAACGCGGGAGTTCCAGGCAGCGGCGCTTTTCCGGCGCGAATATGTCCGCCCATGAATTCCACGGATATGCCGCCGCTGTCGCCACCTTCCTTCAGATAGCGAAGGTGCTGTCGCAATCGCAGAATCCCGTGCCGGAATTCAGCCGGCGGCAAAGGTTCAGTGGCAATTCAAATGCGGCGAAAACCGGGGCTTGTTGATGCGGCTTCAATTAGTTGCTTATACTGCTTCAAGCCCAAAAATGCCCAACCTGGGTGCGACCATCGGTTGATGATCAGCGCGAGCATGCAAGTTACGTCTCCACACCTGGCATTCAGGCAAATTTGAGCCATGAAGAAAAAAACCGCCGCCAAAACACCGAAACGCCGCAACGATCCAGTTGCAACCCGGGAAAATATTCTGGAAGTGGCCATGGAGGTTTTCGCGGAAAGCGGCTTGAGCGGCGCCCGTGTCAGTGAAATCGCGCGGAAAATGCGAACTTCCCAGCGCATGATTTACTATTATTTCGGGGATAAGGAGGGGTTGTATCGCGCGATCCTGGAACGGGCCTATGCCGGTATCCGGCAAATGGAATCCGTTCTTGAACTGGAAAATCTCGAACCGGTGGCAGCCATGCGCAAGCTGGTCGAGACCACGCTGGATTATGAAGAGCGGCATCCCGAGTTTGTGCGGATCGTCGGCATTGAAAACCTGCATCAGGCCCGGCACATGACAGACGTTTCATCTCTGCGAAAGCAGAATAACGCCGTGGTAAAGAGGGTCGAGGAGATTCTGGAGCGCGGGCGGTCGGAAGGCGTTTTCCGCAAGGACGTCCAGGCTTTAGAAATCCATATGGTGATCAGCGCCTTGTGCTTTTTCCGGGTATCGAACCGATACACTTTCAAAGCCGTATTTGGACTGGATATGACCGACCCGCAGGTCAATGCGCGGCACAAGAAAATCATCTGCGATGCCGTCATCGGCATGCTGGTGATCAGATAAATTCCGCCCAGATTGCCGAGGAAAAGCCAGTTCCGGTTGGCACGGATTGACTCACTTAAGAACTAAACGTAATAGTTAGTACATTGTGGAGCGTCGCACCAAGACGGCGTCCCTGGGCGGTTTCAATAGCCGGATCAGATTCGGCAAAACGGGAAGAGGCACCATGCGCAAAACAACTTTTCTGGCAGCAATTCTGTGCGCTGCAGCGATCACGCCGCTGATGGCCCAGGTTACCGAAACGCCCATCGCGCCGATGCAGACCAGCGAGGGTCAGGTGGCCGGCAAGGTTCTGGCATCCGGGGTGCGCGCCTGGTTCGGTGTTCCTTTCGCCAAAGCGCCAATCAACGACCTGCGCTGGCGACCGCCGCAGCCCATTTCCTGGAAAGGGGTATGGACCGCCGATCGCAAGATGCCGGAATGCATGCAGGTCCTGCGGCCGCACAATATCAATCACTATTTCGGCGAAGAGGCGACCGCGGAAGATTGCCTCTACGTGAATGTCTGGGCGCCGCCGGGCTCCAAACCCAGCGACAAGCTGCCCGTCATCGTCTTCATCTATGGCGGCGGCGGCACCATAGGTTCCGCCGGCAGCGCAATGTATGACGGCGAAAACATGGCCAAGAAAGGCGTGGTGTTTGTCACCATCGCCTACCGTCTGGGCATTCTGGGCTGGATGGCGCATCCGGAATTGACCAAAGAACAGGGCGGCCACAGCGGCAATTACGCCTATCTCGATCAGAACGCCGCCTTGAAATGGATTCACGCCAATATTGACCGGTTTGGCGGCGATGCCAGCCATGTCGTGATCACCGGACAGTCGGCGGGCGCCGGTTCGGTTGCGGCTCAGCTGCACAGCCCCATGTCCAAGGGCCTGTTCTCCGGCGCGATGATGTCTTCGGTGTGCAGCGTCGGCACGCCGGGCGCGGGCACCAGCCTGGCCGAAGCAGAAAAGACCGGACTTGAGATCCAGAAGCGTTTGGGCGCGTCAAGCCTGGCGGATCTGCGCTATGTCCCTGCTGACAAGATTATCCAGCTTCAGAGCGAAAATCAGGTCGGATACAGCAACAATGCCGGCGTTCGCACCGGAGCCATCACCGATGGCTATTTCACGCCCGGTTCCAAGGAAGACATGGCCAAGACTCACCAGATGAGCGATGTGCCGGTCATCGGCAACTTCAACAGCGGCGAATCCAACAGCCCGCTGCAAAAGGCGGCCACGGTGGCGGAGTATAATGCCATTGCCGCCAGGATGTATGGCGCCGATGCCCCGGCCTTCCTGAAGCTTTATCCGGTGAAGACCGATGCGGACATCAAGGCGGTTGCCGCCAAGGTGGCGCGCGAATCCGCCATTGCCAACGCTTCACGCAATTGCGGCGTCAACCAGGTGCTGTACAACAAGTCGCCGGCCTATATCGACATGTTCAATCACCGCTACACATACACGCCGGGCGTGAAGATCGCCGACGTTGATCAGGCGAGTGTTGGCGTCTACCACAATGCCGATATTCCCTACTGGTTCGGAAATCTCGACATTTTCAACATATTCCGCACCACGCGCGATTTAACGCCCTTCGACCACACACTGGCGAACGACATGCAGGATTCGCTGATTGCCTTTGCCAAGACGGGCAATCCGCAAACTGCGGCGGTGAAATGGCCGGCCTGGTCGCCCAAGACTGACGTCTTCGTCAATTTTGGCGACAACGACATAAAGGTCGAAGCCTTCAACAGCAAGGCGATGACCTGGCTGGCAGCCCACCCGGCCCAGGGCGCTTCGCAGGCAGGTGGCGGCGCCGGCGCTCCGGGCGTCATTGCCGGCGGTCCGCGCGACTAGGTCTAAAGGCAGACAGAAACACGGCCCCGCGAAAAATCGCGGGGCCGTTTTTGCAAGGAGACACGGCATGCG
>CAIOFO010000155.1 GCA_903857685.1 uncultured Alphaproteobacteria bacterium | reverse complement strand
GGTTGCCGGCCTGGTTGAAAAGATGAATGTCGTAATCCTGCATGGCGATCTCCCAGACAAGCGACGCGGGATGAATTTCAGACCCGTTGCCCTGTCTTGTCCAGAAGAATATCGGTCCCGAAACGCACAATTCCTATCGCCGGAGGTACGCCCGGCCAGCGGATTTTTGCCGCCGACTTGTCGCAATATCTTGGCAAAAACGCTATCCCTGCAGCCATGAAGAAAATTGCCGAGACGGCGCGGCGTGTTCTTGTCAACGACAGGATGCAGCGCAATTACCGCTATGAGCTTGCCGCGCCAAGGGGGCGCAATTTCGCTCCGGACTTCACGCCGGACCTGACACCGGCGCAGATGCTGCAGCTTGGCGTTTTCGGCGGAAAATACATGACGGATTGCGCGCGGGAATTTCCCAAGAGCTGGTTCGTGAAGGCCAAGTTCTCGCCGGAAGGGAAAAATCCCAAGCTGAACTATTTCGGCGTGGATGCCAGCCAGCCGCTCAAGGTCTGGCGGCAGAAAGGCTGGATCCACCCGCAGGATCCGCGCGGCTGGTTCCAGTGGTATTGCCGCTATTACATGGGCCGGCGCACGCCGGACGATGCGCGCCAGATCGGGCGCTGGAAGGCCATCCGCCGCCATGTCGCCCAGGTGCGGAAAAATTGCGAATGCGGCAACCCGCATTGCCGCCCCCGCCAGCGGCAGGCGCTGCTGCACTGGGCTTATGACAGCCGGAAGATATGAAGGGCTCGACGGGGTCCGCGCGCGCTAAAGTTCCAGGAGATCGCGCCCAACGACCAGCTTTCCGCTGAAATAGGGCCGCACCGCATCGAACCACACCTGGTCCGGGATGGCCGGCGTGCCCCCTGGAACGAAGTGCGACAACACCAGGGTCTTGACGCCGGCCTCCGTGGCGATACGGCCAACCTCTTGCGTCGTGGTGTGGCTGGCCAGGAGATGCTCGCGCAGGGTCTTGGCGTCGGGCTCGGCTGCGATCAGCCGTTCCAGCGCGGGCAGATACATCACCTCATGCACCAGCACATCGGCCCCCCGGGCCAGGCGGACCAGATTTTGCGACGGGCGCGTATCGCCGGAAAGGACGATGGAACGGTCGGGGCAATCGAAGCGGTAGGCGAATGCCGGCTTGACGGGAGGGTGGTCCACCAGCGCCGCGGTCACCTTCACGTTGGCGTCCTGCATGACGGGGCCGTCGCCGGTGATTTGATGGACCTTGATCAGATCCTTGAGTGGCGGGCGGCCTTCGTCGGCCATGCGGGTCTTGATGTCGTAATTGTTCATTTCGAGGAACAGGCGCGTCATGTCCGCCAGGGGCGGCGGTCCATAGCTATCGACCCGGGTTGCCAGATTGGTCGCCCAGCTGAGGAGGAGAAGATTGCCGTAATCGGCATTATGGTCGGAATGCTGATGCGTGATGAAAATGCTGCGGATCGACGCCAGGGGCAGGCCTGCCAGCACCATTTGCCGGGCGACACCATTACCGCAGTCGATGACATAGGATGCGCCGTTCACAACAATGACCTGGGACGGAGAGGACCGGTTCGGCTTGGGCGTCGGACCGCCGCCGGTGCCCAGAAGGATCAGGCGCGATTTCGGATCGGCCTGCGCAAACGCCTTGCCGCCATGAAGGGTGGGCAGGACCGTCGTCAGAACCGCGCCGCCCACGACCTGCCGGCGTGTCGGCGCAAAAGGCGCGTGGCGAGAAAGATGCAGGAAGTTTTTCATGGGCGCCCGGATGATGTTCGTGCCGCCGGCGCCGGTCAACCGCACGGCATGTCGATCACAAGATGGCGGGTCTGCCGGCGCTTTCGTTTTCCGGCGCAAAAGCCGGAAAAGGACGCAGTGCCGGGCGAACCTGGCTCCAATCCAAATTCTCGGTTTATCGGGGAAATAACGGGGAATTTTGCCAGGAAACGGGAAGTGAATTCGAAAGGCCGGGGAATAGTGATCGCGGTCGTTCGGATATAGTCTCCCAAAAGGATTACGGCTCATGCAACGCGGCTAGCGCCCATGATGCGGCCAGTATTGTCCGTGGAGGTGCCGTAAAATGCTTAGCCGGCGCAGCTTGATAGGTACGGGCGTTGCAGCGCTCGCCTTCGCCACCCGGTCCTTCGCGGCGAGGGCTCGCCATGACCTGATCCTGCGTGGTGGGCGGGTAATCGACCCGTCGCGCGGTCTTGACGCAGTGGGTGACGTCGCAGTCACGGAAGGGCGCATTGCTGCCGTCGCGCCTCAAATCGCGGCGGAAGCAGAAGAAACGCTGGATGCACGGGGCAAGCTTGTTGTTCCCGGCCTGATAGATATTCACACCCACGCAACGACCGCGCCAGACGGGCCTTCGCTCTGTCTGGCAGACGGTGTGACCGGCTGGATCGATGCCGGATCGCAAGGCGCTGATCATATTGACCAAGCAATTGCCATTGCCAGGTCGGCGCCACAACAGGCGCGCGTCATGATCAATATCGGGCGAGCAGGCATCATCGGTGCAGGCGACACGATGAATTTGGCTCTTGCCGATGTGCAAGCGGCGCGATCGGCAATCATGCGCCATCGCGATTTCATCGTGGGCGTCAAAGCGCGGCTCTCGAGGAATGTCTGCGGCGATCACGACTATGAGGTACTGCGCCGTGCTCAGGAAGTTGCTACGCCTTTCGGCCTGCCAGTGATGATCCATATGGGTGACACATTCTCACCCATGAGCAAGCTGGCCGGGCTGCTCAAGCGCCGCGACATCGTCACCCATCTGTTCTCGCCGCCGCCGCACGCGATCATCGACGACACGGGAAATATCCTGCCGGAGGTTCTGGCCGCGCGCAAACGCGGCGTCTGGTTCGATCTCGGCAATGGTCGCCTGGGCCATGTGCGCTGGGACACGGCCCTGCGGATTCTCGGAGATGGATTTCTGCCCGACACAATCTCGACCGACTGGACGCCAGAAGGGCAAAAGGCGGGGATCATCAACATGCCAAACATCATGTCCAGCATGCTCAGCCTGGGAATTCCGCTGGCCCAGGTTGTCGCATGGTCCACCGTCAATCCGGCGAAAATCTTCGACGTATTCAATGGCCGCGGCACACTCGCCGTCGGTGCGCCGGCCGATATCACGGTGCTGGAGATGCGTACCGGCAATTTTGAATTTGTCGATGCTTTCAAGAATATCCGGCCCGGCAACAGAAAGCTTTTTGCCAGCGCCACCGTGCTGGGCGGAAAATGGCTTCGTCCCCAGAGGAGATTGCAGCAATGACGAATAATTGGAAATCCCGCGGGCGGCTTCTTCGGCTTGCAGTCGCGCCGTTGGCGGCCGCCTGCCTGTGGCTGGGTGCGCCGGCTCAGGGCCAGCCGGTCGGGCGGGTCGTGACGCTGACTCCTGACAGCCCGGAGAACATCGCGCTGCTGTCGCGCGATGTCGGGCGCGCCGAGTCGCTGCGATCGATCAAGAATCTGCAATATCTCTATACCCAATACGCCCAATACGGTCTGTGGTCCGAGATGGGCGCACAGTTCACGGATGATGCCGAATGGATGATGGACGACAAAGTCGCATTCACCGGCCGGGATGCAATCACCCGGCATCTGAGAGACGAGTTTGGCGGCGGCAAAGACGGGCTGCCGGTCGGCGGCTTGCATGCGGATTTTCTCACCCAACCGGTGGTGACACTTTCCTATGACGGCGGCTCCGCCACCGGCCGCTGGTCGGAATTTGCGCTCGATGGGCAATACAGTCCCACCGCGGGCACTGCACGCTGGTCCGGCGGCATGCAGGTCAATGATTATGTGATGGATGGAAATGTCTGGAAGATCGCCCGCGTTCATGCCTATTCGCAGTTCGCCGGGCCCTATGAAACGGGCTTCATCGCCACGCAGAAAAATTTCCCGCTAGTGCCGTATCATTACAGCCCCGGCGAAGCGGGGCGGCCGGTGCCCGATCAGCCCGGCGGCGGCGACAAGAACGCTCCGGCTATGAAGCTGGACGAGATCGAGCACCATATTCAGTCGATGGTCGATGAACAGACCGTCCGCAACCTGCAGAACATCTATGGCTATTACATTGACCGCAAGATGTGGTCCGACGTCACCGATCTGTTTACCGATAACGGGGCGCTGGAGCGTGTCGGCCAGGGCATATGGATCGGGCCCAAAAGCATCCGTCGTGCGCTTGAGACTGACGGACCCGAAGGGCTGCGGCGCGGCCAGGTCAATGACCATATCCAGATGAACGAGATCGTCACCGTGGATCCCAACGGCAAGGAAGCGCGGGCTCGCGGCATCGAGCTGGGCATGCTGACGCCCAAGCTGGGTGCCGCCTATTGGTCCCTCTCGACATTCGAGAACCGGTTCGCAAAGGGCGCGGACGGCAAGTGGCGTATCAGCGAGATGCGCATTTATCCTCAGATGAAGGCCGATTACGACCTCGGATGGGGCAAGAGCAGCATCGTTGACGCCCGGCCCGGCAGCCCTGCCGCGCCGGACAAGCCGTCGCCGGCGCAGAACGTTCCCCAGACCAACGCGGTCATTCCGGCTTTCTGGTTTGCCAACCCCGCGACGGGAAAAGCCGTGGCCTATCCCGCCGGCTTCAAGGCGGTGGGCGATGACCGGCTGACCCCGGCAGCGGACGCCCCGCCGGATTCGGCGCCAACCGCCGCGACGCCGGCTCGCGTCGCCGAAGCACGCCGCAAGCTGAATATCGCCAAGGGCTATGACGCGGTGGAGAATATTTCCAACACATTCGGCTTCTACCTGAACGACACCAAATGGGACGATATGGCGGCTTTGGTGTCCGACCAGGGCACGCGGCCCCAGGGCACGGGCTTCTATGTCGGCCGCGATCATCTTTACCGCGCCATGACCGAGACCTTTTCCAGCGGGCCGCCCTCGCGCACCAATCCCCGTTTCACCCTGTCGCTGCGTCAGCGCCTGCAGCCCGTGATCGATATCGGAGCAGACGGACAGCGCGCCAAGATCCGGACGCGCCTGCTGCTTTATGGCGCCCATCCCACCATTCCCGCCGCCTTTTCCAGCGGCATGTATCCCGACGACATGGCGGTGGTGGAGGACGGCGTCTGGAAACTCAGCGTGGCGGGCGAAGTGGAGGAATCCTATTTTGCCTCGACCAATTACAAGGATGGCTGGGCCAGGCCGCGGCCGCCGGGCACGCCGCCACCCCCGGCCCCGGCGGGACCCAGTGTGCCGCGCGCGGCGACCATTCTGGGTGTCGTGGATTTTCCGCCCGACATACCCTGGGCCCTGTTCCAGGATTTCCGGCTCAAAGGCCTGCAAGCGACCAATTGGCCCGATATCAAACCGATGTGGTTTGCCTATCGCAATCCGGTCAGCGGCCGCACCCCGCCGAACTATTGTGCGGTTTTTCTGGAATGCTACGGCTACCGCTGAAGGGATTCCGGCGGGAACCATCTTCCGGGAAGGCACCCGGCGACTGAAGCAGACCGAGGTCTCGCCCGCGCATTTGTTGCGCGGTTACTTGCAGTCTTCGCTGCCGGCTTCGTTATAGGCCGCGATGGCAATCCTGACCTGATCGGAAACCGTCTGCCTGTCGGCCTGGCTGGCGGCCAGCCGGTGGTTTTCGATAACCGTCATCGCCACATCCATCGACTTTTTGTCCCGGTCGGCGGCGGTCCTGCGGGCGGCGACAAAATCCACGATGCATCTTTGATAGGCGTCGGCCTGTGCGATGTATTTCTTCTGCGCGGCCATGCCGGCCAGGACCTGCTGGTGGCTGGCGGTGTAGCCGTTCACCCGGCTGGGCAGGCTGGGCGCAATGCAGCCATCGCCGGCGTAGCTTTTGCCGACCCATGCCGGCTCCACGCGGCTGTCCGCCACTTTTTCGTTTGCGCTGCAGGTGCCGGCGAAGGTCTGGCTGGCGGCGGACTTGGACGCAAAGGACTGGGGCGATCCGGACGCGGCGCCGGGCTGCGGTCCGGGCCTGGCGGGAAGCGTCGCCGCGGCGGCAATTCCGCCAAAAAGGGCCAACGCAACTGCAACATTTTTCAACATTTCAAACCCGCCCTCATCAGGTTGGAAGCCACGGAATTAGACCACCGCTTGCTCCCTCCCGCAACTGGTGTACCTTTCCCGCAAAACACACCTTTGGGGAGGACAAATGAAAAAGTTCAGCACACGCAATTTTCTTGTCGGTACGGCATTCGCGGCGCTGGTCGCCGGGCTGGGCATCGCCCCGGCCATCCTGGGCCATAACGGTTCCGCGCAGGCGCAAGGCGCCTCGGACCCGATGGTGCCAAAGTTCGAAGTGGATCCTTTCTGGCCCAAGCCCTATCCGAACCATTGGGTGATCGGCAATGTGATCGGCCTGGACGTCGACAAGCAGGACCATGTCTGGATCGTTCACCGTCCCGGTACGCTTGAGAATCAGGAATCGCGTCTCACCCGCAAGGAATCGATCTGCTGCACGGCGGCGCCCGACGTTCTGGCGTTCGACGAAGCGGGCACTGTCGTCCACTCCTGGGGCCGCGACGACGCCGCCAAGACCGTTCCGAACCATGACTGGCCCAGTTCAAACCATGGCGTCACCGTCGGTCCCGACGGCACCGTCTGGCTGGGCGCCAACGGCCCCGCGCAGCCCGGTCCGGCCCCCGGAAGCGCCGAGCAGTTTGCGCGCCGTGCTCCCGGCGCGGCGGACGAATCCGCCGGCGGCGGCCCCGGCGTATGGCACGACAGCTTCATCCTGCATTTCACCCAGGACGGCAAATTCCTGGGAGAGATCGGCGTGGCAAACGGCTCCAAGGGCAGTCTGGACACCAACAATGTCCGCGGCGTGGCCCAGATCCGCTTCCTGCCGGATGGCACCCTGGTCGCGGCCGATGGTTACGGCAACCATCGCGTTTCGGAATGGGATCCCAAGACGCTGAAAAACATCCGCATCTGGGGCGCCTATGGCAAGCCGCCGAGCGATGATCCGATCCCGCACTATGACGTGAACTCGCCGCAGTTCGGCAATCCGGTGCATTGCGCCCAGCCGTCGGTCGACCAGATTCTCTATGTCTGCGATCGCACCAACAACCGGGTGCAGCTCTTCAAGTTCGACGGCACCTATATCAAGCAGTTCACGGTCCTGCCGGACACCAAGGGCGAAGGCGCGGCCTGGGAGATCGCCTTCTCCAAGGATCCGCAGCAGAAGTACATGTACATGTCGGACGGCGCCAACGAACTGATTCACGTCTATGACCGCCAATCGCTCAAGGAGCTGTACACCTTCGGCGGCGGCGGCCGCATGCCCGGCCTGTTCTATGCCGTGCACAGCATCGTCACCGACTCCAAGGGCAACATCTTCACGACGGAGACCTATCGCGGTCAACGCGTGCAGAAGTTCATTTACAAGGGTCTGGTCCCCTTGAGCACGCTGACAAAGGCGAAGGTCTCCGGCGGCAGCCTGATCAACCCGTAAGCCGCGTCTTGCAGCCCGGAGCGCAAGCGAAGGGCAGGGCCGGCTGATAATCCAGTACCAAGTGCGGCGGAGGCTTTCCCGGCCTCCGCCGCACTGCATTGCCGGCTTCAGGCGGACGTCCGGCCGCAGAGCGCCGCCGCGTCAGAATGGAACTGGCAGCTGACGGCCCACGGTGATGGACGGCGTCTGCAACCCCGGTGCCGCGGGAGAGCGTGAGCGGATAAAAAACGGGTACTGTTCGTCCTGGTCGGATGCCTCGACGACAATGCGGCCAAGCAAATAGAGGGAATCGGCGCCTTCAACGCTTGGGGTATTGGAATGGGGCTGTCCCATGTACATGACACTTTGCCCCGCCGCATTTTTTTCCAGGCTGGCCACGGTTATGGCGACCGGCATATCGCGGGCAAACTGTTCAATAAAATCAATCTCAACGCGCCTAGTCAGTTTCGAAGCATATTGCCCCTGGCTTTTGGGGTTCAGGGCATTGTCCATGAGTCGCCACTCAAGATAGACAGGCAGGTCATGACTCGTCTGATTGAAACTGGCATACAGGATGAGCTTTTGATCCTTCCATTCGAAACGAACGTCTTTGAGCATCGGCAGGGCGGCTGCGCTTTTCGATGCGATTGGCGCAATGTCCGCGCCGAGGCTGTGTCGCATCGGCCAGAACGTGCCCCCGATTGCGACCACCAACCCGAGAATGAAGCTGGTGAAAGCCTGCAACTTTAGCCTCTCCATCCGGGAACCGTACCCCAATTCATAGCGCAACCGTCAAGTCTGCGCACGCCAGGGAAGCTTCCAGCCAATGACACACTCCTGGCTCATGGACGTGGCTGGCATAGCCGGGTCGGTGAAGCAGATGCAGAATTAAATCCGTGATTTTGGAGCGGCTGGCCAGGGTCTCGCCCGCGCAATTGACGCCAGACATTGGTTGGGGAACCCGGATTCGAACCTAGGCAGGCAGAGTCAGAGACTGAATTCTGCCCAAGCATTGCACTTACTTTTCCGTAATTTGTTGCATCCGTGTTACGCCCGGCGGTCATTCAGCCGATGTCCGCGTTGCGCCAGCAGCGGCCATCCCGGTAAGCATGGTGCGGGTATTCGGCCGCGCCGACAGTTATTGACGCTTCGTGCAAAGGTTGTACATTATCGTTGCCGTGAAAAGATCTCGTGAAAAGATCTTCCGGGTTATTTTCTGGGGAGGAAATGATGGATCCGAAATCAAAAAGCCGCAGGGAGCTCTTAAAGGGTGGTGCGGCGGCAGTGGGAGCAGTAGCCGCCAGCGCGTCCGTCAGCAAGATCGCGTTCGCCCAAACCCCGGCATCGGGCGCTCTTCCTAGCTACGCGGAAAACGAAGCGCCGATGATCCCGCTCACCGACGACCTGATCGGCTATGGTGTGCGCTCTCATTACGTGACGTCGAAGCGCATACCGTCAACCACCGGCTACGCGATCTCACCCGACGAATTTGGCTTGTCGTTCCACGTCGCCACGCCGTTGCAGGATTCCATTGGCACGATCCAGGCCTCGTCGCTGCACTACACGGCGACGACCAAGAAAACCTTCATCCCGGACATTGATCCGGCGAAGCACACGCTGATGATTGACGGGCTGGTGGATCGGCCCCGGATCTTCACCATGGCGGACCTGAAGCGGTTCCCGTCCGTCACCCGCTTTCATTTCATCGAATGCAATTCCAACAGCGCCGCCCCGACGGACAAGACCGTGCAGCAAACGCACGGGCTGACCAGCAATGCCGAATGGACCGGCGTGCTTCTTTCCACCCTGTTCAAGGAAGTCGGCATCAAGAAAGAAGCGTCATGGTTCGTCGCGGAAGGCGCCGAGGAAGAGAAGGGCGCATCCACCATTCCCATGCTCAAAGGGATGACCGACGTCATCGTCGCCTATGGCATGAATGGCGAAGCCTTGCGGCCGCAGAATGGGTTTCCCGTGCGCCTCATCGTTCCCGGCTTCGAGGGCATCTTCAACACCAAGTGGGTGCGCCACATCAAAGCCGTTGACCAGTACCAGCTCAACATGAACGACTATGGCCATCTGAACCGGACTGCGCTCGGCGCTGCGATGATCTACCAGATCGGACCCAAGTCGGTCATCACCTTCCCTTCCGGCGGACAGAAACTGCCCGATCACGGATGGTACGAGATCACAGGCCTGGCCTGGTCCGGCCAGGCCGCCGTTAAAAACGTGGAGGTGTCCACCGACAACGGCAAGACCTGGCACATCGCCGAGCTGAAAAATACGCCGCATCCCATGGCGCATGTCCGGTTCGGCTATATGTGGAACTGGGATGGTGGCGAGCATGTCATTCTTTCGCGCACCACCGATGCCATCGGGCAGGTTCAGCCGAGCCGCGAGCAGCTTGCCAAGGCTTTGGGCGTGGAGTTTACCCCACAGTACAGACCGCCCGGGAACAATAACACCATCATGAAGTGGAAGATCGCCAGCGACGGGAGCGTGACCAATGGCCTCGCTTAAGCTCGTCCCGGTTTTCCTGCTCCTTGGAGGCGCCGCGCTGGCGCAGACCTATGGCGTGGGGCGCGCGCCGACTGCGGCGGAAAGCGCCCAGAGCATCACGCTCAGTCCCACGGGCGCGGGACTTCCCGTGGGCCACGGCAATGCCGTGGAAGGCAAAGAACTCTATACGTCGAAGAGCTGCATCGTCTGTCACGGTCCCGAGGCCACGGGAGGGGTGACCTCGGCGCCCAATTTGCAGGCAAAGTTCGGCCCGGACCATAATGCCTGGGAGCGCCGCGGCGGGGGGGACCAGGTAGCCGTGAGGGCGCCGAATGCAATCATCCTGTGGGATTTCATCCACCGCGCTATGCCTCTGGGTAATGAAGGGACTCTCGCTCCCAATGAAATCTATGCGCTGACGGCCTATCTGCTTTACGTCAACAAGATCATTCCGGAGGATCAGGTCCTCGACCAGAATAATCTGACCAAGGTCAAGATGCCGATCGGCAATGAGTATGTCCGGGTGCCCGATTGGAAACCCAACTCGCCAAGAATTCCGGCGTCGCTCCTGAAAATTCCGAAGTAAGCGGTGGGGGTTCGAACGGGCGCGTATGGCGCAAGACATCGCGCCACAAATATGGTCCGGGAAGGCGGCTCAATGAAACGGCTTGGAATTTTGCTTGCCTTCGTCTGTTGCGGCGCAAGCGCGGCGAAAGCGGACTGGGAATACACAAAATGGGGCATGACCCCGCAGCAGGTGGCTGGCGCCGCGAAGAACCGGACGAAAAAAAGTTCCGATCTCCACCCGGACAGCGACGGCAATGTCACCAGACTGGTCGCGCCTTACAAAAGCGGAAAGTTTTTCTTTGAGGCCCAGTTTGGCTTCGACGCGGCCGACAGGCTTTCATCCGTAACGCTTGTCTTGAACGATAAATCCGCGGCCATGGACATGGATATGGGCGCGGATATGAATATGAATCACGGGGTGTGTCACGATCTTGGGGTGAGCGTGAAAGCCACATATGGCCCGCGACAAGGCGGCGGCGCCGCCCATGCGCTATATAGCATCGAGACCTGGCGGGATCAGAAAAACAAGAATGATGTAAAGTACACGGTGCTCGACGGGGCGGGCTGCTACGTTCAATATAGCGCCATCAAATCGGTTGGAGCACATTGAGGTGAAGAGCGCCGTCACCTTTGCCGTTCGGCAAATCGTGACAGGGGCTGTCTTGCTTTTCTTCACGCTTCTTGGCGCATCACAGGCAGACGCCGAAGCTGGGCATCTCCTGGACCGTCTGACGCCTCAGGTCATGGCCACTGTGTGGCCGGGTGCGGAAAAGCTCGGGCCTGAAGAGGGCAAGCCGCCAGCCATCGCCGTTTATCGCAAGGGCAAGGTCGCCGGCTATATTTTCTCCTCCCTGGATATCGTCCATGCGCCCGGCTTTTCCGGCGTTCCGTTCGATGTGATCGCAGGCGTGGATCTGAGCGGCCATATCAGCAGCGCAAAGGCCATCTTTCACCGCGAGCCGCATATCTATCAGGACGCGGTCCGGCAGCCTCAGCTTGACAGTTTTCTCGCGCGAACAGCCGGGCTGGCGTCGCAAGGCGGAAATGCCGGCGCCCTGTATCCCGACTATGTCGATGGAGCCACGGTAAGCGCGCTTGAGATGCGGGACGCGGTTTTCGATTCTGCCCAACGTGTCCTTATCAGCCGCGGGTGGATGCAGGCGAAGGATACAGGGCCCGCTGTCGATATCGACGGCTTCAAACAGATGTCATGGGACGATCTGCTCGCCGAGGGCTCGATCGTCCACAAGATCATCACCGGCAACGACGTCGCCGCTGCGCTCGGCAAGGCAAATGCTGCAGGCGGCAAGCTCGATGTTCCGCTCTCCGGCGCGAATAACTCGTATATCGATATCTATACGGGGCTGGCGACGCCGGCTTCCATAGCCAAGAATGTTCTGGGCAGCGACTATGCGGTTTATTTTGGTCCGCGCGCCAGAAGATCGGTTTATGCCGTCTGGAAGGTATTTGTCGCCTCGAAAGGCCCTTATGATTTTGGCGATGATTTGGCGGGCACAAACCGGTTCGGCCGCCTTCGGGTTGTTCAAGGGGGCCAGGCATACCAATTCACAGCTAGCCAATATCAGGGCATCGCCACCGGTGGCCGTGACGGCATAAGGGCCCTCGACCATGCGGCGGTTTTCACGCTCCCGGCCAATGCCCGGTTCGATCCGCTGAAGCCATGGCGGCTCGAACTGCTGGTGAACGGCCAGACGGCGGCCGGCGCGCCCATTTCGCTTGCTTTCCCCGTCGATTACCAGCTTCCCGCCTCCCATATCCTGACGCCGCCGCCGGCGGCGCCAGCTTGGGTCCAGGCCTGGAGCGACTCCCGGACAAATGTCATCATCGAGGCCGTGCTGCTCGCGCTTTTGACTTTGATCCTCGCCTTGCAAACGAAACTTGCGCAGTCGCGGCGCGCCCACCGGATCATCCGCAATTCGTTCCTGCTTTTTGTGGTGGTCTGGCAAGGGTGGATCGCCAGCGGCCAGCTCTCCATCCTGAATGTCGTCAATTACATGGAGGCGCCATTTCGTCATTTTGAGTTCGGCTTCTATCTCGCCGAGCCGCTGATGGTCATGATCGTCATATACACGGCAATCTCGCTCGTTCTGCTGGGCCGCGGTGTGTTTTGCGGCTGGCTCTGCCCTTTCGGCGCCTTGCAGGAATTGCTTGCGCAGCTTTCGCGCTTCGTCGGTCTGCCACAATGGAATCCGCCAGAATCGGTGCAAAAGTATCTGTGGCTTGGAAAGTATGTTTCGGCGGCGCTCGTCCTTGGCCTCGCCGCACTCTCGATCGATATGTGGTCGCGCGTCGCGGAGGTGGAGCCTTTCGACACCGCCATCACGTCGCATTTCACCCGCGCCTGGCCTTATGTCCTTTATGCCTGCGCGCTGCTTACGATTGGCCTCTTCACTGAGCGTGCCTATTGCCGCTTTCTGTGTCCGCTTGGCGGCGTCCTGGCGCTCGCCGGCCGATTGCATCTCGTCGATCTGCTGAAGCGGCGTCCCCAATGCGGCAGTCCGTGCCGTCTCTGCGAGAATTCCTGTCCGGTGAAGGCGATTTCGGTTACTGGCAAAATCAAGATGGCCGAATGTTTCCAGTGCCTCGATTGCCAGGTCGAATATTTCGATGATCAACGGTGTCCGCCGCTTGCCGCCGTCCGTAAACGTGTGGTCGGGGGATTGGAATGCGCCTGAACGGTCTGCCCGCGATAGGAATGCTCCGTGCGATCCGCGGCCAAAAACTGCGGTCGCGGCGCGGATTCCTTAGAATCGCCGCGGCTGCCGCTGTCGTGCCGGCGCTCGCCGGAAGTGTCCGCGCGCTTGCGCCACGGGGCAAGCTTTATGATTGGCAGCTCGAAGTCATGGGTGCGTTGTCGGAACTGGCGCTCTGGCACGAGGATCCCGTTGTCGCCAACCGCACTATTGATCAGGTCCGCACCGATGTCGCTCGCCTCGACGGCATCTTCAGCCTCCATCGCGACGATAGCGAGATTTCGCGGCTCAATCGCGACGGCTTTCTCGGCAACCCGTCATGGGAATTGCGTGATCAGCTCAGCGCGGGCCGCCAGTTCAGCGAACTGAGCGGCGGCGCCTTCGACATCTCGGTGCAGCCGCTCTGGGAGCTTTATGCAGCCCATTTTTGGACCGGCACCGGCAAGTCGGCCGACATCGACGCCGCCGCGAGGGGCGTGGCGGAACGGCTGGTCGATTATCGCCTCATCGATATTGGCCCGCGCCGGATAGCTCTTGGGCGTCCGGGGATGGGCGTCACGCTGAATTCGATCGGCCAAGGGTTTGTCGCCGACCGCATCGCCGACATGCTGGGCGAACAGGGATTCACCCATGTCTACGCCGATCTCGGCGAGACCAGACTGATCGGTGGCCATCCTGATGGCAGGCCGTGGCGAATCGGCCTGCGCGACCCGAAGGACCAGGCTCATTTCGGACGAACGCTCGACCTTGAGGATATCGGCCTTGCCGTATCGGGCGGCTACGGCACGCCATTTGAGGAGACAGGGCGCTATAACCATATTTTCGATCCACGCACCGGGCTGTCAGCCGACAAGATGACCGCCATAGCCGTCACCGCTCCAAGTGCGATGATCGCCAACGGGCTGGCGACGTCGATCTATGTCGCAGGTCGTGAACATGCGGCAAAAATTCTCGCCGCGTATCCCGGCGCCAAGGCTGTCATCACGACAGCCGCCGGTGAATGGCTGGGTTCCCAGGCCGATGGAAGCTTTGCAGCGTTTCCCGCGGAGCGTAGATGAACATGACGCCAGCCGTCAAAGAGCCGAGGCACTGCGGTACTTGCACGCTCTGCTGCAAGGTGTTGACCATAGAGGAACTCGGCAAACCGAACGGCCAATGGTGTCCGCACTGCGTCCAGGCGCGCGGTTGCGCGATCTATTCCGACCGGCCGAATGAGTGCCGCGGGTTTCAGTGCGGATATCTGCTGTGGCCCGCACTCGGCGAGCATTGGCTGCCGGCCCGCAGCAAACTGGTCGTCGCGTTCAAGCCGGATGGCATGGAAATAGTCATTCACGTCGATCCCGGTGTTCCCAATGCGTGGCGGGCCGAGCCCTACTACTCGGAAATCCGCAACATGGCCGGTAACGCCGAAGGGACGGCCACCACGATATTTGTGCAGGTCGGGCGAAGGGTCATCGTGGTCTTCCCGGACCGGGAGGTGGATCTCGGCGTCGTGGCGGAGGATGAGAGGATTTCCATCCAAGAAGAGCCGGGAACCAGGAGGCGCGGCGCGGTGAAAGTGAAGGCGAACGATCCCCGGATTGTCTGACCTTCGATCCGAACGTATTTGCAAGGCCCGCCAGTTCAGCCTATAAAGTAAAACTTTGCTGCCTGGATTTCTCGCAGAAGAGGTCGGAGCAAACGGGGGAACGTCGCATGAACTCCTCGGTTGACGAGCGTGTCAGTCTTCCTGAGGCGACCGCAGCAATCAAGTTCTGGACCCGTCAAGTCCTCGCGCTTAGTGACGAATTCATTGTGTCGGTCAGCGAATTTAACTGCGGTAAGCCAACCTGCCCAAATCTACATACCGTGATTATGGTGATGTCCCAGGAAGGGCCTGCGAAGAAAATTGTCATCAACAAACCCGTCGCGGATATCTACGAATTCGATGTTCTCGATGCTTGTTTGGACCTGTTGCGTAACTCGCCAGCTTGATTTTGTTCGAACCAACCGCAGACAATAAAAACGAGGCGTCACGATGGTGGACATTGCCGCATTCAAGAAACTGATTTCGCGCCGCTCGCTCTTGAAGGGCGCTCCGTTGGCTGCCGCCACAGCCGTCTCACTCGGCTGTCTGACGCGCGAAGCCATTGCCCAGCAGGCAAAATTTTCGCCGGCACTGTCAAAATATCAGGGCACGCCCAAAAACGGGCAGCAATGCTCTACCTGCTCGCATTTCGTTGCGCCGGCCTCATGCGCAATCGTCGTCGATCCCATCGCCCCAGAGGGCTGGTGCCAGTTCTACGCAAAGCCCTGATCGAAAGCCAAGGCGAAGCGGAAAAGCTGGTTGTGGACGCAGTGTAGTGCTAACCCAGCTCATCCGTAATTCCCTGTTTATCAGGGAAATAACAGGGAAATTCGGGAAATTGGAGCTTGCTGGCGGCTGTAATAGGCGAAAAAGCTGAGAGGATCCGGGCATTTGCGGCCCGTCCGGTTGATTTCGGAACAGGGAATTATTTTCAGATATCAGGGAAATAATTTCCGTGAGCAGGGACGAAGGAATCCGGATAATCCTCTGGCATGAATGACGGAACAAAAGCGCCGAGCCAGCCCGAACACCGCGCAGTCATAACGCCCGCCGAGCTGGTCGCGCAGAGTGACATCACTCAGAGGCTTAAAGAGGTGGGCGCAACCGATGCCGACCTGGAAGAGCTCCGTTTTAGCAAGTTCAACCCGGGCCTGCCGTTCAGCATGTGGGCGGTAGCGGGCCCTGAGCGGTTGGAGCGGCTGCTGACGCAGAATTCCGGCCTATGTAAAGCATACTGTGCCTATCGTTGGCTGATTTTGAATGACCCTCCGAGCTCCCCGAACAAAGAGGCGGCATGGAATTACTTGAACCAGGTATTGGGGGCCCCAATTTTTGATTTAGGCATTAAGACCCGCGATAATCAGCAAAAACGAGCCCAAAAACACCGTGCGGCGGTGGGTAATGATGGCGAGAGACTGAATCAAATCATCGGAGCATTGTTATCCAAGCCGGAATATCGCGAGATGCAGGCAAAGGTTTTATGGCCGCATTTTGGCTCGGCATTGGATGATCACGGCCTTGGTCCACGCGAGGTGGCCGCCTCTGGCGATATCCGCAATGCGGCTTATACATATGAATTCCGGGACCGGCGGCGGCGGATTTCCTTTGGCGGCTTCGCCAACATCGTCTCGAAGCTCAGAAAAAAATCATCTTAGCCCGGCTAACGTGAGAGCGGGTGTTAGCGATGTCTCACGGCGCAATTGTGCGCCGATGGGGACCTCCAATGCCAGCTTCCAGATTGTTGGTCGAAGACCTGCCGCTCAGCTCGCTGATCCCGAGCCCAACCAACGCCAGGACACATTCCAAGCGCCAGATTTCCCAAATAGCGGCTTCAATCCGGCGGTTTGGTTTCAACAACCCCATCTTGGCCGACGCCGACAACACGGTTCGAGCTGGCCATGGCCGGCTGGAAGCGGCCAAGCAACTTGGGATGGCAACCGTCCCGGTGATCCGGGCCAGTCACATGTCGCCAGCCGATTTCCGGGCATACGCCCTGGCGGACAACCGGCTGGCGGAAGAGGCCGGGTGGGACGAGGACATCCTGGCCATCGAGTTTCAGGAGCTGCGCCTGATCGCACCCGACCTCGACCTGACCCTGACCGGATTCGAGGTCGCCGAAATCGACCTAATCGTCGAGCAGGCGGGGTCGGTCGAAGACCCGGCCGATGAGGCGGAAGACCTCAGGCAGGGCCTCCCGGCCGTTTGCCGGCCGGGCGACCTCTGGCTTCTGGGCGACCATCGGATTTTCTGCGGCAGCGCCCTGGAGCCGGCCGCCTACGGGCTCTTGCTGGAGGGGCAGCATGCCGACGCGGTGTTCACGGACCCGCCATACAACGTCAAGATTTCGGGCCATGTCAGCGGCAAGGGGGCCATCCAGCACCGTGAGTTCGCCATGGCGTCGGGTGAGATGACCGACGGGGAGTTTCGGGGCTTCCTGCGGTCGTCAGCCAGCCTGCTGGCTGCCAATTCCAAGCCAGGGTCCATGCACTTCATCTGCATGGATTGGCGCCATGCCCTGCCGCTCCTGGACGTAGGGACCGAGTTTTACGAGCTCAAGAACATCTGTGTCTGGGTGAAGGACAATGGCGGGATGGGGTCGCTTTACAGAAGCCAGCACGAACTGGTGATGGTATTCAAAAGGCCGGGCGGGGAGCACCAGAACAACGTCCAGCTGGGCCGGTTCGGCCGCAACCGGACCAACATTTGGTCCTATCCTGGCGTCAATAGCTTCAGCCGCAGCGGGGAGGAGGGCATGGGTGTGGTCGGCCGCTTTAAGAGCTCGACTTTGCTTGGAAATATGCCATCACTTCGGTATCCGATAAGCCTTCTCGGGCAATATGTGGGCAATGAAATTGGATCGTATCAACGTGCATTATGAACTCGATATCGGCACCAAGGGTGTCGAATCCATCCTTCCGGATCCCGAGCGCACCAAGGAGGCATTCTCCAGAATCGGGTATTCCTTGGAGGAGGCCATTGCTGACCTAGTCGACAACTCGGTGGACGCAGGTGCCACCGACGTCCTGGTCCGTCTCCTGTACGACCGCAAGAACATCAGGCGCGTCTTTGTCGTCGATAATGGCCGAGGCATGAGCGAAGAAACGCTTCGCCGGGCGATGCAGTTTGGCTCCACGCTCAGGCACAAAAGAAGCGATCTCGGAAAATATGGAATCGGCCTGAAATCGGCGTCGCTCAGCCAGTGTGACCAATTCTCGGTCCTCAGGCGAATGGGCGCGCAAGCTTCGGAATTGGCGAGGCAATTCGCGGAGATCGGCGATCAGCAGCCAATCCTTTGACTGGGTGGTTGGGGGACTAGGATTCGAACCTAGACAGGCAGAGTCAGAGTCTGCAGTCCTACCGTTAGACGATCCCCCAGCGACAGGGGGGGGGCCCCCGTGGGACCGCCCGTTTAGACCAGCCCCGGCGGGCTTTCAAGGACGGGAAGGCGCGGATTTCAGGCGGCTCGACGGGCGGGCCTCCGGCCATGCTAGCCTCGCCGCGTCATTTGCCCTTCCGAGGCCGATTTGCACGGTACTTCCGCCAGAAAGAACAAAAATGCCCGCCCGGCGGCGCCTCCGCGAGGGGGCAAGGCCGGCGAGCCGCTGGCCGTGCTGGACCTTGGCACCAACAATTGCCGCCTTTTGATCGCCCGGCCCGCAGCCCGCGACCGTTTCCGGGCGGTGGATTCCTTTTCCCGCATCGTGCGGCTGGGCGAGGGGGTGGCGGCAAGCGGGCGGATTTCCGACGCGGCCATGGACCGCACCATTGACGCCCTGAAAATCTGCGCCCAGCACATCGCCAAAAGCGGGGCGCGGCATGTGCGCGCCATCGCCACCCAGGCGGCGCGGCTGGCCGGCAACAGCGATGTCCTGGTTGCCCGCGCCCGGGCCGAAGCGGGAATCGCCCTGACGGTGATTTCGGCCGAGGCGGAGGCCGACCTGGCGGCGCTGGGCTGCGCCCCCCTGATCGGACACAAATATGAGGGCGCGCTGATCTTCGACATTGGCGGCGGCTCGACCGAGATCATTCATTTGCGGCGCGGGACCAAGGGCGGGTTCGACAAGATATTCGCCGCCTCACTGCCCTATGGCGTGGTGACCCTGTCGGAAAATCATGGCGCCGCCGCGCAGAGCCGGGCGGGATTTGAAACCATGCGTGCGGCGATGACCGAGCGCTTCGCGCCCTTTGCCGCAGAAGGATTCAATCCCAGGACCGAGCATCTGCTGGGCACCTCCGGCACGGTGACGACCCTGGCGGCGCTGGCGCTGGGGTTGCCGCGCTACAATCGCACCAAGGTGGACGGCAGCTGGCACGACACAAGCCAGGTGACGCGCATTGTCGAGCGTATCGCCGGGCTGGATACCCCGGCGCTGGCCACGCTGGGACCGATCGGTCCGGAGCGCGCCGACCTGATGCTGGCGGGCTGCGCCATTTTCGGCGCCATCTGCGCCCTGTGGCCCAGCCGCATGCTGCGGGTGGCGGACCGCGGACTGCGCGAAGGAATGCTGCGGCAACTGCGCCAGGAGCTGGGCCAGTGAGCGGCAAACCACCAGGCACGTCGGGACGCGGCGAAGTGCGCGTCAAGGTGAAGAAAAGCCACGGCCTGAAATCCTCGTCGCGGCAATGGATGGCGCGGCAGTTGAACGATCCCTATGTCCATGCCGCCAAGGCCAAGGGCTATCGCAGCCGCGCCGCCTTCAAGCTGCTCGAGCTGGACGGCAAATTCCATTTTCTTAAAAAGGGTGCGCGGATCCTGGACCTGGGCGCCGCCCCCGGCGGCTGGAGCCAGGTGGCGGCCAAGGCCGGCGCCGTGGTGGTGGGCGCCGATGTGCTGGCGATGGAGGATTTGCCCGGCGTCACATTCTTCCAGGCCGATCTCACCGATCCCGGCACGCCCGCACTGTTGAAAGAGGCATTGGGCGGCCCGGCCGATGCCGTGCTCAGCGACATGGCGGCGCCCACCACCGGGCACCGCGAAACCGATCACATCCGCACCACCGCGCTGGTGGAGATCGCGCTGGAAGTGGCGGAAGACACGCTAAAGCCCGGCGGCATCTTTGTCGCCAAGGTGTTCCAGGGCGGCGCCACCGGCGCGCTGCTGGCGCGCATCAAGCGCAGCTTCGGCGAGGTCCGCCACGTCAAGCCTCCCGCCAGCCGCGCGGATTCGGTGGAGCTTTACATGGTGGCGTTGGGGTTCAAAGCGACCCGCGGAGCAGGGAAATCCGAAAAGCAAAAAGCTCCGGCGGGGAAACGCCGGAGCTTTCGCAAGCGATAGACTTAAAGTCTTACGGAGCCGATTTCAGGCTGATCGAGCCGATGCCGGCGGCGACATTCAGGCCCTTGCTGCCTTCGACGCTGAGCGGCTGCAGGGCGATGGATTTGTCGAGACCGCCGATTAGCACATTGGCGCCGAGGCCGACGCCGATAGTGGCCTGGGCGGAAGCACCGGCATAGGTGCCTTGCAGGGCGCCTTCACGCATGTCGGAGGTGGGCGCGAACACGCCCCAGACCAGCACACCGCCTTCGGTATAGCCGACATCAACGCCGAACTTGGAGATCGAGCCGGTGTAATGTTCGCGGTGGTCATTGCCGCGATAGGTGCAGTGCAGATCCTTGGAGGAGCCGAAAACAAAGCCCCAGCCGCTGGCCACATTGCAGGTCAGGTCGCCGACGCGAACGCCCGCGGGGGCCGCATTGGCGGCACCGGCACAGGCAAGCACCGCAACCGTGATGGCCGTGCCCATCATCAAACGAAATTTCGACATAATTTCACTCCTTGGGATAATTTCGGGGCCGGGGAAATTCCGGCCTGTGCGTGGAGAACGTCCGCTCCCCGGTTCTGTTCCATCCCCGGACTTGGAAAAACCCCGGAAAATGCGGCAAAATCGAGACGTTACGGGAATTTGAGGCGTGAGCCTTGCGGAATCAGGCAGCCGCTGTTACAGGCTCGGCGCTCCAAGAGGAGCGAAGGCGCCTATGCCCGACCAGACCATCCGCGAAGCCCTGACCTTCGACGATGTCCTTCTGGTGCCCGGCGCCTCCGAAATCCTGCCGGCCAACGCCGATACCCGCACCCGCCTGACCAAAAGCGTCGAACTTGG
>CAIOFO010000154.1 GCA_903857685.1 uncultured Alphaproteobacteria bacterium | reverse complement strand
TTGCGTTTCGTTCCTCCGGTTGCCTGCCGTGCGGCGGGAAATTTGAATCTCATTTTTCGAAAATGTGAATCGTAAAATGTGGATATTTGCGCGCTTGCACTGGCATCGATTCCAAAGCGGGTTTCTCCTCTCTGCGCGATTTTCACGCCCGATTAACGACAGATTGAGAGGTCCGGCATGCCCATTGATCCCGTCCTGCTATTGATGGAAGGGCTGCGGTCGGCGGAATCCTCGCTGCACTGCGCCACCAAACTCTATGAACGCAATCGCTGCCGGGAACATGGCGAGGCCGTCAATTTTCTGCTGGCCAATATCAAGAGCCTTAATAGTGAACTTCTCGAAACCATGCCGACCAGCGCGCTCGGCGGCGCCGCCCTGCTCGGGCTGGTGGCGGAGCGCCTGCCCTTTTCGCATGCGCGTTACGCCGATCATTTCGCGGAGGTGGCGCGCCGTTTCAGCGCCGGGGCGCGGCGGCATGACGATCTGGTCTGGCTGCGCGCCATGCAGGCGGGTTTTGCCTGCCGCGCCGAGAGCGGGCCGGCCAGCAAGCTGGCGACATTGCTGCGCCTGGCGATCGGCGGCGCCGCCCGCCCGGTCATGGTGTTCCGCGCCGCAGGCCCCGCGGCCGCCAACAGCGATGCCGGCCTGGCGGCATGGCCGCCCAGCTGAATCGGCGCCGTGTGCGCCGGGGCAAGGGGCGGTTTTCCGGATGCTTCAGCCCGCCGCAGCCCGGCCGCAAATAGATTTGGTCTTAACGACGATCCGCGCGTTCCCATGTCCAAGCGCCCAAGGTTAGCGGCTTCCTGCCGTTTCCATCCAAGGCGTGTTGCACCCGGCACACCCGCCTTCAGGCGATCAGCCTGGGAAGGATCAAAACATGTTCAATATCGTTCGTGGTTCTCTGGTTCTCGCCCTCTTGGCGGGCGCCAGCCTTGCGGTGGCCGCCCCGGCCAGCGCCGCCGATGTCGGCGTGCATGTCGGCGGCCTCGGCCTCGGTATCACGGTCGGCAATGGCCATTATTATGATTCACATCATCGCCGCCAGGCCTACAGCTATCCGTCCGACTGGAAGGCCTATCACCATCCCCAGTCCTGGTATCACAGCCATCCGTCCTGGAATGATGAAAGCAACAACGACTATTATCGCCACTAAATCGCCTGTCGCGGCGTAACCAGGCCCGCCCCGCGCTTTTCGCGCGGGGCGGGTTTGCATGTCGGCCCCACGCAAGGATTTGAAAATGTCACTTGGAACCATTCTTCTCGTCATTCTAATCATCGCCATTCTGGGCGGCTTCAGCGGCCTGGGCGGCGGGCTCTTTTACGGCACCGGCTATTATGGCGGCGGCGGCCTCGGCCTGGTCCTGGTCATCGTTCTGATCCTGGTGCTGCTGGGCCGCATTTGATCCCGCAAAAGCCCGAAGGCCTGCCGCCGCATATCGAAGAAGCGGTCCAGTCCATCGCGCTTTTGCACAACGCCCATCACCGCAATGCCTCCCGCCTGGAAATGCTGGTGGACTTCGCCTCCGCGCAAGTCAGCCGGCCGGCCTGCCTGGTGCTGCTCGGCTGCGCCACGCTGGCATGGGTGGCGGCAAATCTTGTGCTGGAGCATTTCGGGTTTGCCCCTTTCGACCCGCCGCCTTTCGCCTGGGCCAATGACGTATTGACCCTGCTGGCGCTGGCGGTGGCGGTGATGATCGTCACAACCCAGCGCCGCGCCGGAAAATTGTCGGAACGCCGCGAACAGATGACATTGGAACTGACCCTGCTCACCGAACAGAAAAGCGCCAAGATCATCGCCCTGATCGAGGAAATGCGCCGCGACAGCCCGGCGCTCGCCAATCGCATAGACCAGGAAGCGCGCGACATGTCGGCGCCCGCCGATGCCAATCTGGTGCTGGACAAGATCGAGGAAACCGCCAGCGGGATCGGCAAGCCGCCGCCCCCGCCCGCAAAGGATTTCGCCAATGACAAGTAAGCACACCGCATGGCTCGGCCTGTTGGCCGCCCTGGCCCTGACCCTGGCCCTGCCCGGCCGCGCCCTGGCCGCCACGCCGGCGGAATCTTTTATCGCCGGCAATATCCGCACCGGCCTGGCCATCCTGAGCAACGCGCAGCTTGCCCCGTCGCAGCGCAAGGCGCAGTTCCAGACCTTCCTGCTGGGCATCACCGACATGAAGCGCATCGCGGTCTTCACCCTCGGCCCCTATGCCAACAGCGCCAGCGCCGCGGACCAGGATGCGTTCGCCAGCGCCTTCCAGAATTACGCGGTGGTGGTCTACCGCTCCTATTTCGAGCGCTATTCCGGCCAGACCATTGCCGTGCTGCGTTCGACGCAGCGCGCGCCGGGCGACTTCATCGTCGTCACCAACATGGTGGATTCCAAGAGCGGCCAGCCGCCGCTGGAGATTGATTTCCGCGTCCGCACCGATGAAGCCACGCCGGTGATCACCGATTTCAGCGTTGCCGGCATCTGGCTCGCCCTGGCCGAGCAGGCCGATTTCAGCGCCGTGCTGGCGAAAAACGGCGGCAGCATTCCGGGGCTGATCCAGCACCTCAACGCCGCCGCCAGCCAGTATTAGCGGCGCGAAAGACCGGGAAACTGAGCGCCGCGCCTCAGACCTCGAAAAAACCCTGGCTGCGGGTGGGATCGGCCTTGGTCAGGACGCGGCGCTCACCGCCGGGGGGCGGTCCCTGATCGCGAAACCGCCGGTCCGGCCCGCAATAGGTTCTGGATTGCACGAATTTCTTTTCGGAATAGGCCGCCCATATCAGCCGGTCATAAAGTGCCGCGGGCGCTATCGGACGGCGGACCACGAAATTGGCTCCCGCGTCGCGCGCCATGGCGATGGTGCCCGGCTGCGCATCGCCGGTCAGGACGATGATCGGCATGAAGCGGACAATGCCGGCCTTGATGGCGCGCACTTTCTGGATGACGTCCAGGACCGGATCGGCATTTCGCCCCATCGTCACGATGGCGGCATCCGCCACCCCGGCGCCCAGAAGGGTGTTGGCCTCGTCCGTATCATGCACCAGGAAGGGATTGTTGACGCCGAAACCCGAAAGCATGCCGGCCACCAGCCGGGCCGAGGCGCGCTCGGTATCCAGGATCATCAGGTTCGCCTTGGCGAAATTGGGGTGCGCCGCCGTCATCAGGCCGCTCCCAGCATTTGCTGTCTCGGGACCTGGCCGGGCGCGAAAAATTCAAACAGGCGCCGCAGCTGTTCCAGCACCACCAGCCCGTCTTCCTCATAGCGCCCGCTGGGGATGGCGAAGAGCTGCATGGCGTGAATGAAGGTGTTCAGGGAATCCGCGTTCAGGCGGTGCCGCGCCGTGCGGGAGCGCAGCAGGTCGTATAGAAACGCCGCCGTCGTCACCAGGTTCCACATGTGGAATGTGCCGGCGATGTTCAAAATCTCGTCCAGTTGTTCCTGCAAATCGCTCATGTCCTGTTTCGTCAGCAGCATGCCGTCCAGCGTATAGCCCATCTGGCGCAGCGCGGCGATGCGCGTCACCAGGTCATCGATCGCTTCCCTGCGCTGCTCCTGCAGCCGGTCATGGGCGCGGGCCAGCGCGGCTTCGCGGCTTATGCCGCCGGGCAGGGAAAGTTTTTTCTTCAGGCCAATGACCGGATCAACGATCAGGACTGGCTCATGATTCTGGCTCACAAATCGCTCCACGCAACGCAAGGAAACACGCGCGGCTTTCCTCGGCCCGCGCGTGCCCGATGCTGCGCGCAAGCCGTTAATGGCAACTTTCCCCAGTCATCACCGCGCCTTGCCGTCCTGCCCAATATGGGCAGGCGGCAACGTTTTGCGGAAAAACTCAGGCGATTTGACGTGGATCAAGGCGCCATACCCATAATGGGTAGATGCTTTTGACATTGGCGCAAGAGCCAGAATCACGCGCTATGGCGCACCACAACGAGAGCAGTACCGGCAATGCCCTACAACAAGCGGGTGACACGATCCCTGGTCGAACTGGTTGGCCTGTCGCCGCGCTGCCAGCAATTCACCGATTTCTGGTTCTCGGCCTGGGACGATAACAAGCTGCCCACGCCCAGGGCCTTCGACCTGCAGAAGATCCGCAAATTGCAGCCCTTCATCCTGATGCTGGCCGGGACGCCGGGCGGCGGCGCCAAGGTCACCGCCATCGGCCGCGAACTGGTGCGGGCCGGCGGCGCCAATCTTCTGGGCGCCGACTGGGTTGGCCAGGCGCCCGAGGAATACCGCGCCGAGATGCTGCGCCGCGGCACCGCCGTGGCGCGCGGCGCCATCCTGCGCACCAATCGTCAGATCCATCTGGACGACAACAGCGTCCATCATTTTGAAACCGTCACCGTGCCGCTGCGCCGCGCCGAAAGCGGCGTGACTCTCGCCACCTTCGTGGACTGGCAGCTGCCCGCCAACAGCAATGCCCATGTCGCCCCGTCCGACATCGGCCGCCTGCCGGAAATCGCGGAATTCATTCCCATCGTGGAGAATATGCCCGAAAAGCCCGAAACCGCACTTGTCGGCAAGGCGCTGCAGCACGACGAGCGCGTCAAGATCATCTCCCGCGCCGGAATCCGTTTCGTGCTGAATTTCATCGGCGACACCATGGCCGGCGCGCCCGAATCCGGGCTCGACGCAACCGATTACCTGATCGCGCTGGCCATCGGCAGCGCCAATGTCTCCCACATTGACAATGATACGGCGCTTTCCCGCCAGTATGCCGGCCTGATCGAGCCGGACTGGATGCGCCGCGGCATCAGCCGGGCGGCGATCGCCCGCGCCACCATGCTGCCGGTCGAGACCGTGCGGCGGCGGGTCAACAGGCTGATTGAGAAAAAAG
Organism: uncultured Alphaproteobacteria bacterium; assembly: GCA_903857685.1. Classification (GTDB taxonomy): domain Bacteria; phylum Pseudomonadota; class Alphaproteobacteria; order Micropepsales; family Micropepsaceae; genus Rhizomicrobium. The sequence goes on along the minus strand of CAIOFO010000154.1, from coordinate 22,865 downwards.
TCCTGGAGCAGCGCGAGGACGGCATCATCCTGTCGGCCACCAATCCGCTCAAGCTCGGCGCCCGGCTGGACCGCATGCATGCCCATGCCCATCTGATGGACCGGATGATACGCGACATGAAGGCGCGCGGCGTCGCCTTCGCCTAGCGGTCACGCGATCAACGCCCTTTCGGATTTTGCCTGCAACTCGAACATTCGCTGCAGGATTGCCGCGCTTTTGTCTTCCGCTTCCCGGTATTCCCGCGAAGCCATCCCGTGCGATTGCATGATTTGGGCCGCCGCCGCGCTGGCAGATGTCATCTGCGCATAGAGCCGCGTGTATTCGGCGATTTCCTGTTGCGTCAAACCTTTGACCATGTTTCCCCCAATAGCCAGAGTCCTTCGAAAGGACATGCTAAATCGCCACGATCCGGATCGCTGCGGTCGGCCTTACCCATAATGGGTAGGCAATTGCCTTTGTGTTGATAATGGGACTTTACGGTCCGGCCACCGGGTCCGCATCGCGATCCCAAAATCAGTGTGGAGGCGGGCGGTGCATGTCGCCCGGCGGCGTTGAACAAGGTCCATGTGTTGCCCGTCATCGCGCGCGAAGACTATGACAATTTCCGCAGCGACATCGGACTTGGCGCCCGGATGACCTATGCGGATTGGTCCGGCGTGCTTTCAAGGCAGGTCGAGATTGCGCGTGACAGCGGCCTGGCCGTGGTCATCGCGGAAATCATTGACGATCATTTCCGCGAATATTGCCTCGCCAACAGCCGCAAGCCCGACCAGGCGATGCTTCTGGCCTATTCCCGCTTAAAGAAGGGCGTCATCAAGACGCCCGGCCTGGTGCAACGCCACCGCCTCCCGCAGCAGAGCCCGGAAATAATCCCCCATCATGCCCCACCGCCCGACATTTCGGCCCCAAAAAAAAGGCCGATGCATCGCACCGGCCTTTTTCACGCCATTGGCACAATTTTTACTTGCCGTAGCTGATGCGCCAGATGCGGCCCTTCTGGGAATCCGAAACATAGAGAGCGCCGTCCGGTCCCACCGTCACGCCGGTGGGGCGGAAATTGGCCTTCTTGCCGTTGCGGTTTTCCTTGCCCCCGGCAAAGCCGTCGGCAAACAGCTTGGGCGTGCCCGCCTTGCCGCTCTTGTCCACCGGCACAAAGGCGACGCTGTAGCCCACATCGTTGGTCCCGGTGTCGTCGCCGCCCGCGCCATGGAAGGCGATGAAGGCGCCGCCGCGATATTCGGCCGGGAATTGCGATGCGGTATAGAAAGCCACGTCCTGCGGCGCGACATGGGCCGTGAACGCCGCCACCGGGGTGGCGTATTTCATGTCGGTGACCACGGTCTTGCCGTCGCCGCCATATTCCGGCGCCTTCAGCCGCACCTTCTTGGCGCCGTCCCAATAGGTATAGGGCCAGCCCATGTCGGCGTCCTTGCCGACCAGGAACATTTCATCGGCGATATTGTTGCCGTCGGCGGCGCTGACCAGGTTCGGCCAGTTCTTTTCGGTGGCGTCGCGGCCATACATCACGGTGTAGAGGCCGACACCCGGCTTCCACGCGATGGCGTTCAGGTCGCGGATGCCGGTGGCGAAATGCTCGCCTTCCTGGAATTTCTGGCCGGGCTTGGCGCCGTCGAAACGCCAGATGCCCGCGCGCGTGTTCATGTCGGGGCATGGATTGATGCCGACCGGGATCGAGCCCTTGGGCGCGCCCGGATCAACGCACATGTTGCCCGAACCGCCGACCGCGACATACATCTGGCCCTTGTTGTCGAAGGCCACGGCGGAGCGGCGCGGAATATTGCTGACAACGGTTTCCGGCGCGGCGGTCGGCACCAGTTCCTTGCCCGCGAACTTGAAGCGGTAGATCGTGTCGGCCGAACCGGCATAGAGCGCCCCGTCATGGAACAGGATGCTGGTGCCGTTATCCACGGTGCTGAAATGCTGCGGCTCGCCGGCGATCTTGTGATCCTTGCCCAGGCGCACGGCGATGATGCCGGCATTGGCCGCGTCCTTGGAGGGACGGTCGGTCGAGACATAAAGCGTGCTGGCGTCGCGGAAGGCCATGTGGCGAACCGCATTGCCAAAATCGCCCACCACGGTGGCGTGGAAGCCCGGCGGCAGGGTCAGCCCATCGGGCTCGGCGGCAAAGGCAGGCGCGGCCAACGCCAACATGCTGGAAGCGGCCAAGGCAGTGACTAGAATCTTCATTCGGAATTTTTCCCCTGATTTTGAACCGGGAGGATTTACCCTGTTCCCGCTCTATTGCCCAGCCCGGACCCTGCGGCATCAATGCGATCAACGGGTTATGCGGCGGCGGACCGTGCCGCCGATCCCCGTGGAGCGACTCTTTCAGAAATTCGCCCATTGCCGCCGCAGGGCAAGTTGCTCCCGGGAGGCCGCCGGATCGGGATGGACGTAGAATTCGTCCTGATAGGTCTGACCGTCAATGTGCAGGCCCATGGCTTCCAGGTAATTTTCCGGGCGCAGGGAATCGCGGCTGGTGATCGCGTGCTCGATGCGGGCGCGGGCCGGCGCGCCCGCCAGGCTTTCCACCGCCTGCATCAGCACCGGCATGGTGAGCGGCGTGGTTTTTGTCTCATCCAGCAACAGCCGCATCAGATCGGAGAGGTCCTTCCTGCCGCCATTGGCGGCGCGAATTTCCTGGTCGGTGGCAAAGGCGATCACCCAGCCCGCCGCATAGACGCCGAAGCGGTCAGGCCCCTTGTTCTGGCCCGCCGTCAGCAGCGTCACGTCCTTGAACAGTCCCGATGCCAGGAAATACTCATACTGGCCGATCATGGTGGCGGCCTTCTGGGAAAAATCGGCGGGGCCGATTTCGCCGTCGCGGACCAGCGCCAAATTCGCGTTATATTCCGTGAAGCCCTCCTTGAACCATTCCAGATCGGTATCCATGCGAATGGTCTGGCCGCACCAGTGATGGAACATTTCATGGGCGATGGTGTTGGCCCAGACGATCTTTTCATCGGGCCGCAGCGGCGCGCGCATCGTGCTGGCGAAACCGTGGCTGTAGGCTTCGCCATCGTCCTGGCTTCCCGGTATCAGCACCACCAGGAACGATGCCGGCTCCGTATCGGGGAAAATTCCGTTGTACCGGGCGGCGACCTTGTCGATGACGGCTTTGACCTCGGGCTGCTGCGCCCGCAAGCTGCCGAAAGTGACAAGCGTCACGCGAAAAACCCCCGCATCGCTCTTGTCGGCGGTCAGTTCGCCAAAGGCGATCATGTCCCGCAGCATGTCGTCCCGCGCAAAATGAAAAACGCCGTGCGCATCGGCGATCCAGGGCGTTTGCAACTGCCAGTCCCGGGACATGCGGATCTGCAAGCGCCGTTCACCCGCCAGGTCGCTTTCCAGGAACAGCGCCTTGCTGACGGCGAACATGCCCTTGCCGTCGGTAAACGCCGCCTGTTCGTTGCCGGGGGGCCAATGGCGCGTGGCAAAACTCAAATCCACGTCATAGCTTGCATGGCAGGGCGCGGCGGACGCGCCCTCCACTTTCCACACGGCGCCCTGGCGGTTCAGCGCCACCGCCTTGCCGCCGCATTGCAGGGACAGGTTTTTCACAAAGGGCGCAAAGCCGTTCTGGGGATCGCCGCTCGCCGCCGTCATCATGTAAAGGCTGCCCGGCGCCGATGGCAGGTCCAGTTCGACATGCACGTTTGCCAGCGAGGCAAGCGTCAGCAGGTAACTCGGTCCCTCCGGCGTCTGCCCCTGCGCCACGCCGCACAAGGCAATCGTCAAGACAGCCAGGAAAGCGCTTGTTCGTCCCATGATCGCTTCTCACGATACGGTATCTTGCATAACAAGATAGCTGTTCCGGGGGCTGCTTGCAACGCAATTCGCTTATCGGACGATGGAAATTCCTGGGCTACTCGCCGGGCCGGTAAACCCGCTCGGTATGGCCGGCCAGGTCCTCGGGATAGAAATAGACAGGCCGGAGATTGCCGTCGGCATAGCGCAGCGCCTGGTCGGCGAAATGCTCGGATTTCGGATCGCCGCTCTCGCCGCCCGCCGTCACCGCCACGGCGCGCACCTTGGGGCCGAACTCCACCGCCGCCACGAAGCTGTTGCCCGAGGTGCCGTAAAACCGCCTGGTGCCGGGATAGCGCTTGGCCTCGAAGGCGGCCAGCGAACCCCATTGCGACGAAGCAAAGGGAATCGGAATGCTGGGCGCGTCATCGTTGAATTTCTGCACCACATCGCCGTTCAGCCGCTGGTAGCGGTTGATCTCGCCCCAGGGCGTGCGCCAGTTGCCGAAATCCGCCTCAAGCCGGTCCGACGCTTCCGCCAGCGCCCCCAGTTTCTCGGCGGTGGTGGCGCGGCTCTCCATATAGTCATAGACCGTCATCCTGGCGGCAGCGGCGGCGGGCGCAGTCTTGTCCCACAGCGCCTCGCCCCAGAACACCGCCAGCGAAGTTTCCAGCGAATGGTCCGACCATTCGAAATTCCAGCCGCGCAGCAGCGCCACCTGCTCCTTCACCTTGGCCTTGAGGGGATCGCCGTCCGGCACCGCGTCATAAGCCTTGGTCAATGACGGGACCATTGTCGCAAAGGCCGGCATGTAAGGGTCATAGGCCCGCGTCAGCAGCGATTCCAATGTCACGTCTTTCGCGCCGGTCAGCACCCGCGTGGCATGCAGCCCGCGCGGATTTTCCCCCACCTGGTCCATGTAGCGGGGGAAATTCTCTTTCTTCGGGCTGTTCGGACCCGCCGCGCCCCAGGGCCAGTTGTTGACGTTGAAGATCCAGCCATTGGGCGGCGTCAGCACATGCGGCAGTTCGGACAGCGGCGTCGGCCCTTTCCAGTCGGTGGCGGGATCGCTGCCATCCACCGGCTTGGTGTAGTCGAAGCGGTTGTCGCGCTTGGGCATGAACTGGGGGTGCAGATAGGCGATCTCGCCCTTGTCGTCGGCGAAGATGGTGTTGTTGGAGGAATTGGCCTTCAGGTCGGCCACTTTCATGTAAGACGCATAATCCTGCGCCTTGGTGCGCAGGAAGGATTGCTGCAGCGCCTCCACGGGCATGTTCATCAGCGCCATGGCGATCCATTTGCCGTCTTGGGCGCGCACGATGGGACCGTGATGGCTGGAATAGGTGGTGAAGCTCCTCGACGCCATGCTGCCGTCGGCGGCGCGGTAGGGCACCGCGATCACTTTTTCCGTGAAGGGCCGTTCTTCCTTGCCGTAGCGGTAGAAATGCTTGCCGTCCTTTTCGCTGACCGTCTCGGCGAATTCGTCCACCGTGTCGGCGCCGGTCGAGGTGTGCATGAAGCCGACATGCTGGTTGAAGCCCTGGTAGATGAAGAACTGGCCCCAGGTCACCGCGCCATAGGCGTTCAGCCCCTCGTCGCTGCTCATCTGCAATTCGGAGCGGAAGAAGAACGAGGTGTGCGGGTTGATCAGCAGCAGGGCATGGCCGCTGCGCGAAATATTGGGTGCGATGGCGATGCCGTTGGAGCCGACGGGAAAGCGGTAACGGTAATCCGGTGCGAAATTGGCCGCCTGCTTGCCCCGCCCGTAAAAAGCCTCCAACCCTTCCGGCTTTATCTTCTCGATATCGCCGCCGATGCTGCCTTCCGAAAAGCTCAGCGCCATCCAGGGTTCGAAATGCTTGATGACGCGCGGATGCACGTTCGCATGGGTGGCCAGGTAGAAATTCAGCCCGTCGGCCCAGCCATCCATCAGGGCCTTCAGCCAGGCCGGGCTCCGGGCATATTCGGCCTTCAGCACCACCGGATCGATGAACAGCTTCTGGCGCAGATCGGTCCAGATCGCGCTTTCGCCCACCGCTTCGGCGGTGCGGCCCAGCGACGTCATGTAATTGGTCTCGACGCGGTTGAAGTCGTCCTCGGCCTGGGTATAGGCCATGCCGAACACCGCATCGGCATCGCACTTGCCGTGGATATGGGCGATGCCCCAGTCGTCGCGGGTGATGGTGACGCGCGCCGCGGTCTGCTTCAGGCGCGCAAGCTCATTCTGCGCCATCGCCGGACTCATCGCGAGCAGCAGGATACTCAATACTGGAAGGATTTTCCGGATTGGAATGAATTTCCGCACGCACCGACCACTCTCGATTACGACATGCCGCCATCAGACCAAATCGGGCCGCCGCTGACCAGAGCCCCATGCCCGCCCCGCAGCGTCCTAAGGTCACGGCTGGCCGCTAAAGCCTTGCAATGGCATGGGCGCGAATGACGATTTCCTGTTGCCGCAGGTCCCGCTCCAGTTCACCGCGCAACGCCGCCCACCAGCCCGGATCCAGCACCTCCGTCATCACCTCGACAACCATCACGTCATCACGCTGCGCCAGCGCGTTGTTGATCCAGACGCCACGGGCAGGCGAGCGGGAAAAGGCGGTGACGCCGCCGAAGGTTTGCGCCAGCTTGTGGTTCAAGGCCTGAAACACCGCGTCGGAATAAGGCTGTCCCTCATTGTCCCGCAGCGGCAGCAATATCTGGACAAGATGCATGGCTCCGGCCCGTCCGCTCGATCAACCTTGCGGCACAATTGGCGCCGGCGCTAAACCTGATCCAGCGGCGCGACGAACAGCGGCTCGCCGGCGGGAACCAGTTGCTCGACGGTGGGCGGATTGATCCGCTTGGTCTTGCGCGTCCTGGCCACCGGCTTGCGCTTGGCCACCGCCTTGCGTTTGGCCGGCGCCTTGCTCTTTTTCACGGCCTTCTTGGCCGCCCGCGATTTCCTCTTGGCCGCTTTCTTGGCGGGTTTTTTCACGGGTTTTTTCGCGGGCTTCTTGCCGGCTTTCTTTTTGGCCTTTGCCATGTCTCTGTCTCCAGGCGTTTGCTTTTGTCCGCCGCAAGCTTGCGCCAGTGGGGCGTGATGTGCAAATGGCGCGATTGCATTAAGGTCGGGGACGATTGCCCGACCGGGAATGAGTGTGGAAGACCTTCTGCATTGGACACCCCGCCCCCGCCCGCAGCACCAGGCGCTGGAAGGCCGTTATGTCCGGCTTGAGCCGCTCAGCGCCGCCGCGCACGGCCAGGGCCTGTTCGAAGCCTCGACGGTGCCGGATGCGGATATCCGCCTGCGCTGGCTGCCGGATTATCCGCCGCAAAGCCGGGCGGCGTTCCAGCCCTGGCTGGACATGGCCGAGGCCAGCGCCGACCCGCTCTTCTTCGCCGTGATCGACAAGGCCAGCGGCAAGGTCGCCGGCCGCCAGGCTTTCATGCGAATCGACAGCGACATGGGCGTGATCGAAATCGGCCATGTCTATTGGGGGCCGCTGATCGCCCGCCGGCCCGCCGCCACCGAAGCGCAGTTCCTGTTCGCCGGCCATGCGCTGGATACGCTGGGTTACCGCCGCTATGAGTGGAAATGCAATACGCGGAACGCGCCGTCCCGGCACGCCGCCTTGCGCTTCGGCTTCACGCCGGAAGGCGTTTTCCGCCAGCACCAGGTGGCTAAGGGCGAGAATCGCGACACCGCCTGGTTTTCGATCATTGACAAGGAATGGCCGGCGCTGCGGGCCGGTTACCGGGCCTGGCTCGACCCGGCCAATTTCGACGGCGAAGGGCGGCAGAAAAAACGCCTGGAAGATTTCTGCCATGCTTGACGCAGTGCAACCAAACACGCCCCAGCGCGTTTCTGCCCTGTCACAGGGGTTTTTCATGCGCCTTCATTGCCTGCTTGTTCTGTTGCCGCTTCTTGCCATGGCGGGCGCGGCCCATGCCGCGGCGCCGGTCCAGACCAACGACCCGGCCTCCGAAAAAGTCGCCTTCAGCATTCTGTTCGAGAACGACATCTTCTACAATGCCGACCACGACTACACCAACGGCGTGGAATTCGCCTACACCACGGCGCCGAACGACACGCCGGGCTGGGCCGAACGCGCCACCCGCGCCCTGTTTCACAAGAATGGCGATGTGCGGGCCCGCTATGCCTTCGGCCAGAACATGTTCACGCCCCACAATCTGGCGCTGGTCAATCCGCCGCTGACCGACCGTCCCTATGCCGGTTTTCTCTATGGCGCGCTGGGCCTGGTGGAAGATACCGGCACCGACCTCGACCAGTTGCAATTCACGCTTGGCGTTGTCGGTCCCGCCAGCGTGGCGGAAGAAACCCAGAAGATGGTCCATTCCATCTTCAACGACCGCAAGCCGATGGGCTGGACCACCCAGCTGCGCGACGAACCCGGCCTGATCGTCGAATATAACCGCTCGGTCAAGCTGATCAGGCCGCAATCCATCCTGGGCGCGGTGTTCGACTTCGAGCCCAATTACGGCGCCACCATCGGCAACGTCTATGATTATGTGGATGCGGGCGCGATGGCGCGGGTCGGTTTCAACCTGCCCAAGGACTACGGCCCGATGCGCATCCAGCCCAGCCTGCCCGGCTCGAACTATTTCGAGCCGACCGCGGGCCTGGGCGCCTATGTCTTTGCCGGCGTCGAAGGCCGCGCCATCGCCCGCAACCTGTTCCTCGACGGCAACAGCTTCGAGACCAGCCGCAGCGTCTCCAAGAAAAGCCTGGTCGGGGATCTGGTGCTGGGCGCGGCGGTGACCTTCGACAGCTTCCGCCTCGCCTTCACCCACGATATCCGCAGCCGCGAATACAAGACCCAGCCCGCCGCGGACCAGTTCGGCGCCGTGGATCTGACTTTCAGATTCTGAAGTGGGTCGCTTTTAAGCGCGGTCAGTGCGTGATGGACGAATGGTCGATAAAGCCGTCGCGGTTGGGCATCTTGACCTTGGGCAGCGACTTGGCGTCCAGCACCGCATCCTTTTTCACGATGCCGTCCACCGACAGGATATACGCCACCAGCGCATAGGTCTCGTGATCCGTCAGGGTGCGCGGCGTCGTCACCGGCATGGCCCTGCGGGTATAATCGAACAGGGTGGTGGCATAGGGCCAGAAGCTTGCCACCGTCTTGACCGGCGCCGCGGATGTCAGCGTGCCGATGCCGCCGGTCAGCCGGTCGGCGGGCTTGCCCGCCCCGTCCACGCCGTGACACATCACGCATTTCTGGGAATAGATCGCCAGGCCTTCCGCCACGCTGCCCTTGCCGGGCGGCAGGCCGGTGCCGTCGGGGGCGATGGAAATATCCCAGGCCTTGATGCGGGCCGGATCGGCGGGCACGCCGTAATGCGGCGCCCCCACTTCAGGCGAAGAGCCTTGCGCGAAAACGGGCGCGGCCAGGACACAGAACAAGGCGGCAAGAGCAATCTTACGCATAGGCATTTTTCACCGTGTTGTCCGCGCCGATCGCCCAGCACTGGATGCCGTTATTCTGGTAGGCCTGCCCCGGGGCATATTGCGCCATCCACACCGCATGGGGGGGCTGCACATTGCCCTTTTCGTCGGTGGCGCGGCTCATGATCGTGGCGGGCTTGCCGTCCCAATCCCAATTGATGCGGAATTTCGTCAGGCATTGCGGCAGCACCGGGCCCGGCATGTCGGCCGCCGCCCATGTCTTGCCGCCGTCCAGCGAAACTTCCACTTTCGCAATCGCGCCATGGCCCGACCAGGCCAGGCCCGACACTTCATAATAGCCCGCCCCCGACATGGTCATGTTGCCGGAGGGCCGGGTGATGGTGGACTTGACCGGCAGCGGGAAGTTGAATTGCCGCGACTTGCCGTCGGGCTGCAGCAGCGAATATTTCGAGGTTTCGTCCTTGGTGTTCATCGGGCCGGGCACGACCTTGAGGCGGTGCAGCCACTTGATGTTGAGATTGCCTTCCCAGCCGGGCATCAATAGCCGCACGGGATAGCCCTGCTCGGGGCGGATGCGCTCGCCATTCTGGTAGAGCGCCAATATCCCCACCTCATGCGCCGCGGCCAGCGGGATGGAACGCGACAATCCGGCGGCGTCGCCGCTTTCCGCCAGCATCCATTTGCCCTCCGGCTGCACGCCGGCTTCGTCCAGCAGCAGGCTCAGCTTGACGCCCGTCCATTCGCTGCACGACAGCAATCCGTGAATGCCGCCCGCCGTCAGCGGCGGCGGCGTCGGTCCGGAATTGGCGCCGCTGTTGCCGCCGCATTCCATGAAATGCATGGCGCTGATGCGCGGATAGCGCATCAGGGCGTCGATCGAGAATTCCAGCGGGTTCTTCACCAGGCCGTGAATCAGCAGCCGGTGCGCCGCCGGATCGATATCGGGCACGCCATTGTGATGGCGCTCATAATGCAGGCCGCTGGGAGTGATGATGCCTTCCAGCATTTCCAGCGGCGTGCGCGACGATCCGGTGCCCGGGTTGACGCCCGGCGGCCCGACCAGCCGCTTGACGCCGGATTCATAAGTGGCGGGCATGCCGTAAGGCGAGAATGGCCGCCCCGGCGTCTTCATCGCGGCGGTGATGTAATCCTGCTGCGCCATGGCGGGGGCGGCGGCGATTGCGCCAACGCCGGCCAGCCCTGCCTGCAGCAGGCCGCGGCGGGAGGTCTTGGAGACGCTGTCTTTTGTCATGGGAACTCGGGTGGGATGCGGGTTCAAATCTATAAACAGGGTTGCCCAGCCTGTCGTTATGTTTGGTTGATTATAACGCGGCGTCCGGCTTGGTGGCCGGGTCCTTGCCGGTGTTCAATGCCGGCATGTGGCTGCTCTATGCCTTTTCCGGTCCGGTGTTCTGGGCGGCTTCCACCCACATCGATAAGTATCTGGTGGAACGCTATTTCCGGCACGCCGACACCGCCGTGCTGATGGTCTTCACCGCCCTGGTCGGTCTGCTGCTCCTGCCCGCCATCGCCCTGTTCGATTCAGGGGTATTGCGGCCGGGCGCAACCGCCATGGCGGTGATGGCGGTTTCCGGCATTCTCTACATGGGCGCGATGCTGTTCTATCTGCGCGCCATCCAGAGCGAGGAAGCCTCGGTCGTCGCCGCCCTGTTCCAGGCCTCGACGCTGTTCACCTTCCTGCTGGGCTGGCTGTTCCTGCATGAAAAGCTGGGCTGGGCCCAGGGGGCGGGGTGCGTGCTGATCGTGGCGGGCGCCATGGCGCTGTCGCTGGACAGGCAATTCTCGCTGCGCAAATTCAAGCTGCGGCTGGTGCTCCTGATGCTGGCGGCCACCTTCGTGCTGGCGCTGTCCAGCGTGCTGTTCAAATTCTTCGCCCTGCGCGACAATTTCTGGACCACCACTTTCTGGAACACGGTGGGCGAGGCGCTGTTCGGCATCGCGATCCTTGCCCTGCCCGCCTATCGCAGGCAGTTCCTCGCCCTCTTTCGCCGCCATCCCGGCCCGGTGATCGGCATCAATGCCGCCAATGAGCTGGTCAACCTGGGCGGCGGGCTGGGCGTGCGCTACGCCATGCTGCTGGCGCCGGTGGCGGTGGTATCGGCGATCTCGGCCACCACCACGTTTTTCGTCTTCGCCTTCGGCATTCTTCTCACCCTGTTCCTGCCCCGGCTGGGACGCGAGAATCTGTCCGCCCGCAATCTGCTCCAGAAATTGGCCGGTACGATCCTGATCTTTGGGGGAGTTGTGCTGGTGGAAGCGCTTTAACGCCGAACGGCGCCGTGCTTTGGCACGGCGCCGCCGGACAGACACTTATGAAAGCCTCAGAGGCCCGGATATTTGAAGCCGGCCTTGGGCAGCACATGCGCCGGATCGGGACGCACGCTCAGATAGTCCACTTCATTCGGGATATTGCTCCAGCCATGCGGCACGCCCGCAGGCACGACAACGATATCGCCGACTTTCACATCGGTGCTGATGTAATCGCCCGTCGCCTTGCCGGTGCAGGAGGGCCCGTTCAGGGTGGTGACCATTTCATTGTCCGCCGCCGCCTGCTTGCCCTGCAGGATCTTGCCGCCGGTGACGACCGTGCCCGCGCCCTTGATGATGATGTAGGTCTCGGCGGTGCTGTCATGGCTGAGCATGCCGCCATTGCCGGTCTTGCCGCCGATCGGGGCGCTGACGCCGCAATCCTTGAGCTTGGCATTGGCCGCCGCGGCCGCCGCGATCTGCTCCGGCGTGCGGGTGGGGGCGCCACCGGTGGCGCCGCGATGCACGACGGCGACCGACATATTGTAGTTCTGGCCCATGTCGATCACCCGGATGGTGTGATCGGTTTCCTTGGCGCCCAGCTTGAGCACCTTCTGGACATCCGCATTGGTGATGATGGTGGCCGCGGTGGGGGCGGCAGCGAGCGCCGCCGAAGCGCTCAGGCAAAGCAGGCTCGCGCCTGCAAAAAACTTGTTCATGTTCACTCCGCTTGATTGCTGATTTTGGAAACCAAACGGCGCCGCGTTTCTGCGCGGCGCCGTTTGGCATGCCTGGGTTGGACTTACTTCTTGGCCAGCGCCGGATAGACGTAACCGGCCTTGGGCAGGACATGGTCAATATCCGGACGCACCGACAGATAGGTCACGTCCTTGGGAATGTTGCTCCAGCCATGGGGCACATTCGGCGGAACGACGACGATGTCGCCGACCTTGAGGTCGGTGGTGATGAAGTCGCCGGTGACCTGACCGCTGCAGGTCGGGCCGTTCAGGGTGGTGGTCACTTCCGCGTCCGCCGCCGATTCCTTGCCCTTGAGGATGGTGCCGCCGGTGACCAGCGTGCCGCTGCCCTCGATGACGATATAGGTCTCGGGGGTCTGGTGATGCGACAGCATGCCGTTCTTCATCGGGCCGACCTTGCCGCCGATCGGCGCGCTGACGCCGCAATCCTTGGCCTTGGCGTTGGCCGCCGCGGCAGCCGCGATCTGTTCCGGCGTGCGCTTGGGCGGCGGCGCGCTGGTCGCGCCGCGATGCACCACGGCGACCGACATCTGGTAGCCCTGGCCCATGTCGATCACGCGGATGGTGTGATCGCCATCGGGACGGTCCTTCAGAACCGTGTTGATGTCGGCTTTGGTGATGATGGTGGCGGCGGTCGGCGCAGCGGCAAAGGCCGCGCCCGTCGCCAGGCACAGCATCGCCGCGCCCATGAGATACTTCTGCATGATATTCTCCCAGTCCCTGTTTGATTTTGAACGCCGATTGCGACGCGGCGGTCTATTAGCACGAAAACCGCCTTTTCGGAGCAGGGAAAAGCGGCATTTTCCTCTCGCAGGTGCAGCATGAAAATGCCGGACAGCACCGCACGTTCCGGCGGCGGCGCCCGCCGCCATTGCCGCCCGGCTTGCATGGCGCGGAGCCGAAATTCTGCTATCTTCCGCGCCGACGGCATCGGCATTTCAGACCGGTACGCTTGGGGAGAGAACCAATCATGAAAACGGCTTTTCGGACGGCATTGTTGTGCACGGCACTGGCTCTGGCTGCGAGCGCGGCTTTCGCCCAGCAGATCACGCTTTCTTCTCCGCCATTCACGCGGGTGGACAATTATCTCAAGCTGCCGGATGGCCGGCACATGGGTTCGACCAACACGGTCGCCGCCGACAGCAAGGGCAATATCTGGATCGCGGAACGCTGCGGCGCCAATGAATGCAAGGGCAGCCCGCTGGACCCGATCCTGGAATTCGATTCCAAGGGCAATTTCCTCAAGTCCTTCGGCAAGGGCGAGGTGGAATTCCCCCACTTCATCTGGATCGACAAGAAGGACAATATCTGGATCGTGGACGGCCACGGCAACACCGTCCAGGAATTCGACCCCAATGGCAAAGTGCTGATGACCCTGGGCGAAAAGGACAAGGCCGGCAACGACAAGACCCATTTCGACCAGCCCTCGTCGGTGCTGGTGGCGCCCGACGGCAGCATCTTTGTCGGCGACGGCCATGACCAGGACAAGGGCAATTCCCGCATCGTCAAGTTCGACGCAAGCGGCAAGTATGTGAAGGAATGGGGCGGCCATGGCCGCGGCCCCGGCCAGATGGACATCCCGCACTGCCTGGCGATGGACAGCAAGGGCCAGCTCTATCTGGGCGACCGCGGCAACAACCGCATCGATGTCTTCACCCAGGATGGCAAGTTCATCAAGTCGCTGGACAATTTCGGCCGTCCCAGCGGCTGCTTCATCGACAGCCATGACAATCTCTATGTCGCCGATTCGGAATCGCATCTGAACCACCATCCCGGCTGGGCGCGCGGCGTGCGCATCGGTTCGCTGAGCGATGGCGTGGTCACCGCCTTCATTCCCGACGACAAGGATGTCGATCCGGAGAAAATGGGCACCAGCAACGGCGAAGGCATCTATGTCGACTCGGCCGGAAACATCTATGACGCCGAAGTCGGCCAGAAGGCCATCGTGCGCTTTACCCCCGGCAAGGGCTGAACAGAAAAGCGTTCCTGATATAAGCCGCGCGTCCTTCCAAGGGCGCGCGGCTTATGTATGTTAGGTCCCATGCAGGACATTTTCGCCATCCTCAACCTTGCCATCGGGCATCACCAGGCCGGGCGGTTGGACGCGGCCATTGCGGGTTATCGCCGGGCGCTGGAGATGGATCCGGGCCAGCCGGGCGCCCTGGCCAATCTGGGCAGCGCGCTGTGCGAGCAAGGCAGGCCGGACGAAGCCGAGGACGTCCTTCGCCGGGCGGTGGCGATCGCCCCCGGCAATCCCGAGATGCACAACAATCTGGGCACCGCGCTCTACGAACAGGGCAAGCTGGAGGCCGCCATCGCCAGTTTCCGCCAGGCGCTTGCGCTGCATCCCGGCCATCCCGAAGCGCAGGGCAATCTCGGCACCGCGCAGTTCGCCGCCGGCAGGCTGGACGAGGCCTTCGCCAGTTTCCAGGCCGAGCTGGCGGCAAAACCGGATTCGCTGTCGGCGCTGTCCAGCCTGGGCACCCTCAGCTGGCAGCTGGGCAAGCTGGACGAGGCCGTGTCCTTCTATCGCCGCCTGCTGACGATCGCGCCCGGCAACGGCGATGCGCTGGACCGGCTGGCGGCGGTGCTGATGGCGCAGGGCGACAGCAACCAGGCGCTGGAAATGGTGCGCTGTTCCCTGCATCTGCGCGAAACCGCGCAGAACAGAAGCCTGTTCGTGCAAATCGTCCGGCCCCTGCGCTGGACCGCCGACAGCGAAGTGCTGCGCCTTCTGCTGACGCGGGCCATGACCGAGCCCTGGGATCGCCCGGACCGGCTGGCCCCCACCGCCGCCGCCATGATCGGCAAGGGTCCGGTGACCGGCGCCCTTGTCGCCAGGGCGGCCAAAACCTGGCCGAAACCGCTCGGCGCCCCGGAACTGTTCGGCACAACCCGCCTTGCAGCCCTGGACGCGGACCGGCTGCTGCTGGCGCTTCTGACCACGGCGCTGAATACCGATCTGGAGCTGGAACGCTTTCTCACCCTGGCGCGGCGCGCCTTGCTGGACGAAGAAAGCGAAGGCCGATCCAGTGAAGAGGGTCTGGAATTCCGCTGCGCCCTGGCCCGCCAATGTTTCATCAACGAGTATGTGTTTTCCCAGGACGACAGCGAAATTCAGCAGGCCGGAAAACTGCGCGATGCGCTGGCGGCGGCGCTGGAAACCGGCGGCCCCATCCGTGCCGCCTCGGTGGCGGCGGTGGCGTCCTATTTTCCGCTTGCAGCCCTGCCCCGGCTGATGGACCGGCAATGGCCGGCGCCGGTCGGCGCCCTTCTCGTCCAGCAGATTGCCGAACCGGCTGAGGAGCGGCGCCTTGCCGCCGCCATTCCCGCGATCACGCCGCTCGATGACGCGGTCTCACGGCTGGTGCAGGACCAGTATGAGGAAAATCCCTATCCGCGCTGGGTCAAGGCCGCGCCCCCCACCATCCGGGATTCCGTCGCCGGTTATCTACGCCGGCAATATCCGCTGGCCGCTTTCGCGCGGGAGAGCAGGCCCCAGACCGCCTTTCTCAGCGCCGGCTGCGGCACCAGCCTGCTGGCCATCGAATTTGCCCGCAACATGAAGGTGCAGATCCTGGCGGTGGATCTCAGCCTGGCCAGCCTGGGCTATTCCAAACGCAAGAGCGAGGAACTCGCCCTCGGCAACATCGCGTTCGCGCAAGGCGATATCCAGGCGCTGGAAGGACGCTTCGACGTCATCGAATGCTGCGGCGTGCTGCATCACATGGCCGATCCCTTCGGCGCCTGGCGCCACCTGCTCACCCTGCTCAATCCCGGCGGCTTCATGCTGGTGGCGCTCTACAGCCAGGCGGCACGGCGCGGCGTGGTGCGGGCCAGGCAGTTCATCGCCGAAAAAGGCTATGGCAGCAGCGCCCGGCAAATCCGCCGCTTCCGCCAGGATCTGCTGGCGCGGCCGGACGCCGGCGATTTCAACCGCGTCACCAATGCCCTGGATTTTTTCGGCATCAGCATGTGCCGGGACCTGCTGTTCCATGTCCAGGAGCAGCGCATGACCCTGGACGCCATCGCCGCCTTCCTGAAAGAGAACGGCCTGACCCTGCTGGGCTTTGAACTGGACGGCGAGGCCTTGGCCGCCTATCGCCGGCGCTTTCCGGGCGATCCCGCTGCCAACGACCTTGCCAACTGGCAGGCCTTCGAAGCCGACAATCCCGACACGTTCACCGGCATGTACAATTTCTGGGTCCAGAAATCGGCCTAGTGCAAGCCGGTCCCAACTTGCTCTAGCCCAGAAGCCGCCGCGCCCTGTCTTGCCATTGGCTGGCCAGGCCCGGCATCCGCGTCATCTGCTCCAGCTCCTGCGCCGTCGCCTTGCCGTGATAGACGATCTCCACCAGCCGGGTGAAAGGAAAATCCGGATAGGGCCGCTCCAGCAGGACGAGCGCGTCGCCGGCGCTGATCTGGCCTTCTTCCAGCACGCGGTAATACCAGCCCGAAAATCCGCTTTTCACCATCGCGCTGGCCAGCTGGTTGTTGTTGTGGCGCAGGCCCAGCTTGAAACAGGGCTGGCGCGGCTGGCAGACCTGCAGGCGCGCCGAGCCGATGCCGTGAACATCGCCGACACAGATCGCGCTTTCGTCCATTCCCGCCACCGTCAGGTTCTCGCCCATCGCGCCGCCGTGAAAATCCGGCGCCAGCTCCGGAAATTGCAGGGCCCAGGCCGGGTAATGCGAAGCCGCATAGCCATAGACGGCTTTCTCCGGGCCGCCATGGACGGAAAGATCCGCCTGTTCGTCGCCCTCCAGTCCCGCAAGGCCGACACGCACCGGGCCGCGGCGCGGCGATTTCAAAAAACCGCTGGGCACCTGCCCTGGCCCCAGCGGCGCGGCGCGCCCGGTCTGAATTGATAGAATGCAGATGCGCATCGGTACCGTCCCGCTCTTGCGGCCAATCCCACTGTTTTCTGCCGCCCGTGTCCATGGCGGCTTGTTCTTCGCCCGCTCAGCGCGCCAGTCCCAGATCGTCCAGCACGACCTCGGGGGCGCGGCCGGATATCACATCGCAGAGCGCCCGGCCCGAGCCCACCGACATGGTCCAGCCCAGCGTGCCATGGCCGGTGTTCAGGTAGAGATTTGCAAACCGGGTTTTGCCGATCACCGGCGGGCCGTCTGGCGTCATCGGCCGCAGCCCCGTCCAGAACTGCGCCTGGGCCAGGTCGCCCGCGCCGCCAAAAAGGTCGCGCGCGACATGCTCCAGCGTACCCCGCCGCGGCTGCCGCAGTTTCAAATCATAACCCGCCAGCTCGGCGGTGCCGGCGACGCGCATGCGGTTGCCCAGGCGGGTGATCCCGACCTTGTAGGTTTCATCCATGACGGTGGATTGCGGCGCGGCGGCCGTATCCAGGATCGGCAGCGTCAGTGAGTAACCCTTGACGGGGTATACCGGCAGGCGGATGCCCAGCGGCCGCAACAGCAGCGGCGAATAGCTGCCCAGCGCCACGACATAGGCATCGGCGGTCAGGATGCGGCTTTCGCCCTCCTGCTCGACCAGCACGCCGTCCACCCGTTCGCCGGAATGCCGCAAGCCGCGGATAACCGCGCCATGGCGAAATTCCACGCCGAGCCCGCCCGCCAGCGCGGCCAGCGCCTGGGTGAACAGGAAACAGTCGCCGGTTTCGTCATCCGGCAATCTCAGGCCCCCGGCTATTTTCTCCCGCACTCGCGCCAGCGCCGGCTCGGCCGCGACGCACCCCCCCGCATCCAGCAATTCATGGCGGACACCGAAGCGGTCCAGGACGGCGATATCCGCCGCCGCCCCATCCAGCTGCTTCTGGGTGCGGAAAAGCTGCAGCGTGCCTTGCATGCGCTGGTCATAGGCAATGGCCGTTTCCGCGCGCAGCGCCGCCAGGCAATCCCGGCTGTAGCGCGCCAGCCGCAGCATGCGGCCCTTGTTGCGCCCGTAGCGCGCGGCCGTGCAGTTGCGCAGCAGCGTCAGGCTCCAGGCCAGCATGGCCGGGTCAAGGCGCGGACGCAGCACCAGGGGGCGGTATTTCATGAACAGCCATTTGATGGCCTTCAGCGGCATGCCCGGCGCGGCCCAGGGGGCCGAAAGGCCGGGCGATATTTCGCCCGCATTGGCGAAGCTGGTTTCCAGCCCGGCGCCCGCCTGCCGCTCCACCAGCGTGACCTGGTGGCCGGCGCGCGCCAGGAAATAGGCGGTCGAAACGCCGAGCACCCCGCCGCCAAGAACAATCACCTTCATGGACATCTGTTATCCGGGCCGGGCGGCGAATGCCAGCAGCGCCCCGTTCCGGGAGGTCCCGGCTGGCCGGGAAGGCCCGCCAGCGGCGCATTCTGCCGGGCGGCCAAAAAAATAGGCCGCCTTTTGAGGGGCGGCCCAGAACAATATGACAGAAAAGGCGAGCGGTGGGCCCACCCCCGTGGGGGAAGTGGGCCCGATCGCTTAGAAGTTGAACCGGACGCCGGCGTGGTACATGCGGCCCAGCGTGTCGTAGACGGACACGTTGGTCGAAGAACCGCCGTTGGTGCTGGGGTTCGTGCCGACAGTGATGGGCGGGGGCGTATCCCACACATCGTCCACCGAGCCGTAGAACTGGACATTGTCGTTCCACTTGTAGGTGCCGCGCAGGTCCATATAGGCCACCGCTGGAATGGCGTTGTTGTCGATCTGCACGCCCGTCGCCCAGTTGTTGTTGACCTTGGCCGTGCCGATGTAGCGGGTCTGGATGGTGCCGGACCACGGGCCTTCGTCATATTCGGCCGAGAGGTTGAAGTGCATCTTGGGAACGCCCGTGAACACCGAGTCGCCGCCCATGCTGCCGGCCAGGTCGAATGGCGCGGCGCCGAAGGTCGATTCGGTTGTCTCGTCGGTATAGTTGCCCAGCAGGTGCAGGCCCAGGGTGCCGGTGAACAGGTCCATTGAGTAATCCGCCTGGAAGTCGAGACCCGAGGTGGTCAGGAAGCCGTTGTTCTGCGGTTTCAGAAGGACCTGGAAGAGGCCGTTGGGATTGGTCGCGCTGACAAGTCCGGATTGATAGACGTAATTGCTGCAATAGAGCTGAATGCCCTGTTTGCAGAAGTTCAGCGTGATGGTCGCCGTCGGCACGGCGATGATGCCCTTCACGTTGATCGAGTACCAGTCGAACGACATGGTCAGGCCCGGCACCCAGTGCGGCGTCAGGACGATACCGCCCGACACCGTGGTGGATTTTTCCGGCGTCAGATTCTGGTTGAAGTAGGTGTTCGTAAGAGCCGAGCTCACGGTCGCGTTGGTCTTGGGATCGACCGTACCGCCCGAAGCCGGGATCGTACCGAACAGTTCGCCCAGGTTGGGGGCACGAATGTCGTACGACCAGGTGGTGCGCAGGCGCACATCGTCATTGACCTGGCTGGACAGACCCAGTTTCCAGGTCTGCACCGCACCCGAGATCGAGTAGCTGGTGTAGCGGCCGGCCACGCTGGCCGACAGGTCCTGTACGATGCCGTTCTTGATCAGCGGCACATCGACTTCGGCGAAGCCTTCCTCGACGTTGAACTCGCCGCGCGAGGGCTGGAAGTTGCCGCCGCCGAGCAGGATGTTGGTCGGGTTGTAGGCCGCGGTGGAGACTTCCGCTTCCTTGCGGTATTCCGCGCCGAAGGCGATGGAGGGAACGCCCGCGCCCAGCAGATCCCAGGGCAGCTTGCCCTGCATCGAGGCGCCGGCCGTGTCCTGCTGAATGTTGACGAAAGTCCAGTCGTTATTGTCGTTGATATAGCTGACCGCGGCCGCGCTCTGCACGCCGGTGCCCATGATGTTGAGCGGGACGCAGCCATTGGTCGGGTTGGTCAGGGTCGAACGGCAGACGATGCTGCCGACCGTCAGGCCCGAAGCGGCGACATTGCCCGCAGTGACGCGTACAGCGTCGACCGCCAGGGCCAGGTTGCCCGGGATTTCGATATGGGTATCGACTTCGTGCAGGTGGCTTTCGCTGTGCTGCAGGGAGGCGTTCCACGACCAGTCCTCGCCCAGCGCGCCGTCCAGCGTGAAGACGCCGCGGTACATCTGGCGCACGGATTGGGCAACCGGAGTGCCGATCGTGTTGAAGAAATCGCTGAACTTCGGATTCGACAGGCTGATGCCGTCCGTGAAGTTGGACGAAACAGCGAAGGTGCTTACGCCCAGTGCCTGCATGCGCGCCAGGATGACGGGATCCAGATAGGCGTTGTCGGTCTTGATGGTGCCCGAGGTATTGATGGTCAGGCTGGAGCTGTGACTGCGGTCATAACCGTAGTTCAGCATCAGTCCGGCCTGGATGTCGGGCGTAATCTTGTAGCTGGCATAACCGAAGGCGGTGCCCTGCTGCAGCGGGAAGGAGAGCAAGCCGACCTGCGCGGCGGAGGTGGCCTGGTTCGGCGTACCGGCCACCGAATCGGCGGTGCTGGTCAGGAAGCTGCCGGCATTGTTGTAATAGGTGTTGTTGCCGGGAATGAAGCGGTATGGCGTGCCGCCGGGGCCAAAGCCCAGGCCGGCCAGCGGACCGGCGAGCACGGCGCCGCCCGCAACGTCGTTCTGGCCGCAGCTGTTGTAGTGCAGGTTCTGCGGCAGGGACTTGTTGCCGGCGGTATAGGCCGGGTTGGCCAGCACGCAGGGACGGTTGAACCAGTTGGCCGAGTTCTGGAACACGGCTTCCGGGCTGTTGTTGTAGGTGACGGCGCCGACCAGATGGGCGCGGCCGCCGTCAAAGTCGAATCCGCCCGTGGCGGTGAAGCCATAGCTGCGGCGGTTATCGTACTCATTGTCCTGAGTGTCGATGCTGGCCTTGAAGCCGGTGAAACTCTTGTTGACGATCAGGTTGATGACGCCGGAAACCGCGTCCGAACCCCAGGCAGCCGAAGCGCCGGCCGTGACCACGTCCACGCGCTGAACCAGGGTGCTGGGAATAACCGAAAGATCCACGCCGCCGGTGATGATGGGCGAAACGATGCGCTGGCCGTCGAACAGGACCAGGTTGCGGTTGGTGCCCAGGTTGCGCAGGTTGACGCCCGAAACGCCCAGGGCGCCCGAGTTGGAGGCATTGCCGTTGGTGCCTTTTTCCGGCGTCGGCGAAGTACCCATCGAAGGCATCTGGCGCAGCGTGTCGCCGATATCCGCGTTCGCGGCGGCGGCCAGCTGGGCGGCGCCGACAACGGAAACGGGGGTGGGCTGCTGATAGCCGGCGATCGAAATACGCGAGGCGGAGACAACCACCTGCTCGATATCGCCGCCCTGCGCAAAGGCGGCAGTGCCCGCAACAGACGAAATCGCCAGCACCGACGATGCGGCCAGAAGCCTGGACTTGTTCATGATGGAAATTCTCCCCGGTATGCGGTCATTGCCGCGGTTTGAAATGCACGTACGCCGATGACGAAACGAAAAGCGGAAGACAGGGCAGCCATCGCCGCCGCCGTGCCCGAACCCGATTGAAAAAAGAAACTCTCCGGCTGCTTCCTTAGATTTTTTTACGGCCGCTTTTTTTTGCGCGGCTTTTGTCGTTCGGGGAAAATATCGTTGTTCGGCATTTCGGCAATATGGCAAAAATGCAACCCGAGCATAAATCGCAACATCACGGCGACGCATCGCCGTTAATATTTTTGCGTTTCTTGCCGGCGGTTCTGCTGCGGCATGCGCCGCGGGTTCGGACGCGCGCCGCCACTGGCGAAGAAATATCTCTCAATTTGTCGCGGCTTTGTATCAGAGGTTTCTCAATTGCCGTGACCGCCATTCATTTGGAATTACGCGTGCCGGAAATTGCACAATAGATCGGCATTCACAGGTGGAGCGGAGCAAAGCCGGTTTCGCTCTTCGCATTTGCAACAAAGGGAATCGGCCCGCAGGACCGCATGGAACGAACGCCGTGGCCGGCCTTTGCCAGTGCCCGGCGCAGCTGCCCCATTATTATAAAGTCAGGCGAAAAGCGGCGCCGCCCCGTTGGGACTGGACCCGCCGCGCCACGGTTGTACCATCGCCGCAAGGGCCGCCGAAGGCCCCTTATATATAAAGCCTGGGGAGGCGCCGCCACATGTCAAAGCCATCGGTTGGAGATTCGCGCACGCTTGCCTTGCTGGCGACAGCAGCCATGGCCGCCCTGGCCGCCTCAAGCCTGGATGTCGCCGCGGCGGCGCCCGCCCGCCCGCCGACCGACTGGCGCTATTCGGGCGGCGATCCGACATTCACGCGTTTTTCGCCGCTCGACCAGATCAACGCCTCCAATGTTTCCAGGATGAAACCGGCATGGGTCTATGACCCCGGCACCTTCGGGCGCTCCTGGGAAAACACGCCGCTGCTGATCAACGGCATTCTCTATCTCCAGCTGGTGCCGAACGCCGATGTCGTCGCGCTCGATCCGGTGACCGGCAAGGAAATCTGGCACCACAAGGCGCCCGAGAAGAAGGGCGGCGATTATCGCGGCCTCACCTACTGGCCGGGCGACGGCACGATGAAGCCGCGCCTGGTCGCGGTGTATGGCAATGCGATGTATGGCATCGACCCCGCCACGGGACAGTCCTCCTCGGACTGGCCGCAAAATGGCTTCAACGTGATGCTGCCAAACATCACCGGCGCTGCGACCGGCGATGACATCAATGCCGGCCCGGCGCCGGGCGTCAGCGGCGGCGCGGCGGCGGCCGGCGCGGGCGCAGGCGCGGGCGGCGGCGGAG
>CAIOFO010000153.1 GCA_903857685.1 uncultured Alphaproteobacteria bacterium | reverse complement strand
GGATCATGGATCGATGGCCGGCATGGACCACGGCGCGATGGGCGCCGATGGCCAGATGGCGGGCATGGATCATGGCGGGCACGCGATGGGCTCGATGAAGATGCGCGACTTCTCGAACGCGCCGCAGGTGAAGCGCGACCCGAGCGTCCAGACCATCTCGCCGATGCCCGTAGACCGCACCGGCGAGCCCGGCCAGGGCCTCGCCGACGTCGGCCACAAGGTGCTTGTCTACAGGGACCTGATGGCGCTCGATCGCAATCCGGACGTGCGCGCGCCGAGCCGCAGCATCGACATTCACCTCACCGGCAACATGGAGCGGTTCATGTGGTCGTTCGACGGCGAAAAAATGTCGGACCATCACGAGCCGATCCCCTTCATCGAAGGCGAGCGGGTGCGCGTCAATCTCATCAACGACACGATGATGGGGCATCCGATCCATATTCACGGGCATTTTTTCGAGCTGGTGACGGGGCATGGCGATCACAGCCCACGCAAGCATACGGTGATCGTCCAGCCGGGCGGCAAGGTGACCTGGGACTTCACCGCCGACGCGGTCGGCGACTGGGCCTTCCACTGTCACCTTCTCTACCACATGCATGCAGGGATGATGCGGGTCGTAAGCGTCCGTCCGAAGGGAGATGCCCAATGACCCGCATCCTCACGCCGCTGGTGAGCGCGATCGCCCTTCTCTCCGCCGCGCCCGCCTTTGCCCAGGATCATTCGATGCACGACATGCCCGGCATGGCGCCGCCGGGCGGGGCGCGGCCGGCGCAGGAGAAAAAGAAGGACAAGGCCGCCGCGCCGCGCCCCAAGCCCGCTGCCGGGCCGCGCGCTCAGAAGCCAGCGCCGGACGCCACCTCGGCGATGGACCATTCGCAGCACCAGGCCAGTCCTGCGCCGCAGGGAGATGCCGCCGGTCAACCGCAACCCGCTTCTCCCGCGATGGCGGAGATGCCGGGCATGGACCACTCCCAGCATCAGGACGGCGCGATGCCGGACATGCCCGGGATGGACCATTCGCAGCATGGCGAGACCGCCATGCCCGGAACCTCCGCCATGCCCGGCATGCAAATGACCGGCACGGCGCTTCCGGCCGGCAATGCGCCCCCGCCGCCTCCCCCAAGCGACCACTTCGCCGATCGGGATTTTCCCGGCGGCGAGATGGCGCGCTCGCGCGACATCATGATGAAGGATAGCGGCGGCAACAATTTCGGGCAGGTGCTGCTCAACCTGTTCGAGTATCAGGCGCATAGCGGCCGCGATGGCTATCGCTGGGATGGCGAAGGCTTTTACGGCGGCGACATCAACCGGCTCTGGCTCAAGAGCGAGGGCGAAGGCGAGTTCGGCCGCGGCATCGACAGCGCCGAGGTGCAGGTGCTCTACAGCCGGGCCATCGACCCCTATTTCAATCTTCAGGGCGGTATCCGCCAGGACTTCGGCCGCGGGCCCGACCGCACCTACGCGACGATCGGCGTCGAGGGCCTGGCTCCTGGCATGTTCGAGGTCGAAGGCGCGCTGTTCCTCTCGACCAAGGGCGATGTTCTGGGCCGGGTCGAGGGCTATTACGACCAGCGCATCACCCAGCGCCTGATCCTCCAGCCGCGCGCCGAGGTCAATTTCGCCGCACAGGATATTCCGGAGAACGACATCGGTTCGGGGCTGGTCAACATAGAGCTCGGCGCGCGCCTGCGCTACGAATTCAGCCGCCAGTTCGCGCCTTACATCGGCGTTTCCTACCTGCGCAAAGCCGGAGACACGGCGCGGCTGTCGAGGCTTGCGGGCGAGGACGTCCATGCCACCAGCTTCGTCGCCGGCGTTCGCTTCTGGTTTTAGCATCAGGACGGCTGATGGCGGGGGCGAACAAGAGAGCGGGGCGTTACACTCATACCCAGGTCGGCCGGCGCCGAGCGAAGGAGATACGCCATGGACCATTCGTCCCACATGAACACCCGGAAGATG
>CAIOFO010000152.1 GCA_903857685.1 uncultured Alphaproteobacteria bacterium | reverse complement strand
CGCCGCGTCTGCGCCGGATCGAGCACGCCGTCGTCCCAGATCCGCGCCGTGGCGTAGTAGGGATGGCCCTGCGTCTCGTACTGCTCGCGGATCGGCGCCTTGAAGCGCTCCTCCTCCTCCTTGCTCCACTGCTTGCCGGTGGCTTCCATGCCGTCACGCTTGATGGTGGACAGCACCGAGGCCGCCTGCTCGCCGCCCATCACGCTGATGCGCGAATTCGGCCACATCCATAGCATGCGCGGGCTGTAGGCACGGCCGCACATGCCGTAGTTGCCGGCGCCGAAGGAGCCGCCGATGATCATGGTGAACTTCGGCACCTGTGCCGTCGCCACGGCGGTGACCATCTTCGCGCCGTCCTTGGCGATGCCGCTGTTCTCGTACTTGCGACCGACCATGAAGCCGGTGATGTTCTGCAGGAACAGCAGCGGGATGCCGCGCTGCGCGCACAGCTCGATGAAGTGCGCGCCCTTCTGCGCCGACTCGCCGAAGAGGATGCCGTTGTTGGCGACGATCCCGAGCGGATAGCCGTGGAGCCGGGCGAAGCCGGTGACCAGCGTGGTGCCATAGCGCGACTTGAACTCGTCGAAGCGCGAGCCATCGACCAGGCGGGCGATGACTTCGCGCACGTCGTAGGGCTTCTTGGTGTCGAACGGGATCACGCCGCCGAGTTCGCTCGGGTCGTAGAGCGGCTCCTCCGGCGTGGCGATGTCCAGCGAGACCGGCTTCTGCCAGTTGAGGTTGCCGACGATGCGGCGCGCGATGGACAGTGCATGATGGTCGTTCTCGGCCAGATGATCGCAGACGCCGGATATCCGCGTATGCACGTCGCCGCCGCCGAGGTCTTCGGCACTGACCACTTCGCCCGTGGCCGCCTTGACCAGCGGCGGGCCGCCGAGAAAGATGGTGCCCTGGTTCCTGACGATGACGGACTCGTCGGACATGGCCGGCATGTAGGCGCCGCCCGCCGTGCATGAGCCCATGACGATGCCGATCTGCGGAATGCCTTGCGCCGACATGTTGGCCTGGTTGAAGAAGATGCGGCCGAAGTGGTCGCGGTCGGGAAATACCTCGTCCTGGGTCGGCAGGTTGGCGCCGCCGGAGTCGACGAGATAGATGCAGGGCAGGCGATTCTGCAGCGCGATCTCCTGGGCGCGCAGGTGCTTCTTGACCGTCAGCGGGAAGTAGGAGCCGCCCTTCACCGTAGCGTCATTGGCGACGATCATGCACTCGACGCCCTTGACCCGGCCGATACCGGTGACGACTCCGGCCGAGGCGACGTCGCCGCTGTACATGCCGAGCGCGGCGAGCGCCGAGAACTCGAGGAAGGCCGCACCCGGATCCAGCAGGGCGTTGATGCGCTCGCGCGGCAGCAGCTTGCCGCGCGCCTTGTGCTTGGCCGCGGTTTCCGGCGAGCCGCCGGCGGAGACGGCTATGGTCTTCTCGCGCAGGTCGGCGACCAGTGCCGCCATGGCCGCCGCGTTGGCCTTGAATTCCTCGCTGCGGATGTTGAGTTTGGACTTGATGACGCTCATGCTGCCTCCGCCGGGCCGCCCCAAGGGGGCAGCAAGTCAACAAATGGAACCCTCAAGCTCGCAGAGCTTGGAGGCTGAACCATAGTCACCCCCTTTCCTGGAAAGGGGGTTGGGGGGAATGCTCTCATCTCTAGAATCCTCCCGTGGCGAGCCACTTGTCGATCTGCGGCAGGCGGTCGGCGCCCCAGAAGGGCTCGCCGTCGACCATGAAATAGGGCGCACCGAACATGCCCTTGGCAATCGCCGCCTCGGTTTCCTGCTTGAGGCGCTCCTTGATCTCCGCCGTCGCGATCGCCGCCGTGAAGGCATCGCCGTCGATGCCGAGTTTTCCGGCGATCTCCAGCACGACAGGCAACTCGCCGATATCGCGGCCATCGACCCAGTAGGCACGGAATACGGCGTGGGCGAATTCACGCGCCCCGGCGCAATCCTGCCCGTGCAGCCAGTAGTAGCCGCGCGCCGCCGACAGTGTGGTGACGGGAAACTTGGGCGGGAAGCTGTAGGGCACGCCGAGGTAGCGCGCCGAGCGGTCGAAGTCGCGCTTGCTGTACTCGCCCTTGAGCGGCACGCTGATCAGGAAGGGCAGGCCCGAGGCCTTGAACGCGGCGCCGAGCATGATCGGCCGCCACTTCACCCGGCGGTCGTGCTTCGCCGCGAGATCGTCGATGCACTCGCTGGCGATGTAGGAATAGGGCGAGGAAAAGTCGAACCAGAATTCGATGGGCTCAGCCATGATCTT
Organism: uncultured Alphaproteobacteria bacterium; assembly: GCA_903857685.1. Classification (GTDB taxonomy): domain Bacteria; phylum Pseudomonadota; class Alphaproteobacteria; order Micropepsales; family Micropepsaceae; genus Rhizomicrobium. The sequence continues at coordinate 119 of CAIOFO010000152.1, read as the reverse complement.
CTCCTGTTAGTGACTAAAGCTTATGACGAAATCGTCCCCCAAGGGGACTTCCTCCGGGGCGTAGCCGCGGGCCGCGGCGGGGTGCGGCCGGAGCACGGCTACCGGAATGTACGTCTTTG
>CAIOFO010000151.1 GCA_903857685.1 uncultured Alphaproteobacteria bacterium | reverse complement strand
GGCGCCCTCACCCGAGGGCGCCACCATGTCGGCGCCGTCCGCCGTGGCGCCGTAGCCGGTGAGTTCGGCGTAGATTTTCGCGCCGCGCGCCCTGGCGTGTTCCAGTTCTTCCAGCACCAGGATGCCGCCGCCGCCGGAAATGACAAAGCCGTCGCGATTCTTGTCATAGGCGCGGGAGGCTTTCTCGGGCGTGGCGTTGTATTTGGACGACATCGCGCCCATGGCGTCGAACAATTCGCTGAGCGTCCAGTCCAGTTCCTCGCCGCCGCCGGCGAACATCATGTCCTGCTTGCCCCACTGGATCATCTCAAAGGCGTTGCCGATGCAATTGGCCGAGGTCGAGCAGGCCGAGGAGATGGAATAGTTGACCCCCTTGGTCTTGAACCAGGTGGAAAGGTTGGCTGAGCAGGTGGAGGACATCGCCTTGGGCACCGCGAAAGGTCCCACCAGCTTGGGGCTCTTGTTTTCGCGGGTAATGTCGGCGGCGGCGACAATGGCCTTGGTGCTGGGGCCCCCCGAACCGACGATCAGGCCGGTGCGGGGATTGGAAATGTCCTTCTCGGTCAGGCCGCCATCGGCGATGGCCTGGTTCATCGCCACCCAGCAATAGGCCGCGCCGTCGCCCTGGAAGCGCCGCGCCCTGCGGTCCACGACTTCGTCGAGGTTGATCTTCAGGCTGCCATGCACCTGGCTGCGAAACCCCAGCCGCACATAGTCTTCTGCCGTGACGATGCCCGACTTGGCGTGGCGCAGCGATTCCGTCACCTCATCGGCATTGTTGCCGATGGACGAAACAATACCGAGGCCGGTGACGACCACTCTTCTCATGCAATCCTCGAAATCAGCCTAGACCGAAGCGGGTGCTGTGGCATTCTGGGCCAGGGCTGCGACCGCATCGGTGAACAGGCCGACACGCAGGCCCTTGGCCTCGTAGATCACTTTGCCGTCCACCTTCATGACGCCGTCGGCGATGCCCAGCACCAGCTTGCGCATGATCACGCGCTTGAGGCTGATGATGTAGGTGATCTTCTTGGCGGTGGGCAGCACCATGCCGGTGAATTTGACTTCGTCCACGCCCAGCGCCCGGCCCTTGCCGATGCCGCCCATCCAGCCCAGGAAAAAACCCACCATCTGCCACAGCGCGTCCAGGCCCAGGCAGCCCGGCATCACCGGATCGCCCTGAAAGTGGCATTTGAAGAACCAGAGATTGGGGTTCACATCCAGTTCGGCGATGACTTCGCCCTTGCCGCCCTCGCCGCCATCCTCGGTGATGGTGGTGATGCGATCGAACATTAGCATCGGCGGCAGCGGCAGCTGGGCATTGCCCGGCCCGAACAATTCGCCACGCGCGCAGGCGAGCAGGCCCGCCATATCGAAACTCGATTTTTTGAGGGGCTTGTCCAATGTCCTGTCCTTTTGAAAACCGGCGCTTTGCATTTTACGCCCATACCCGAAATGCGGAGCCTGGGCCACCTTGACCGGGGCCTTTCCGCCATTTCTTGCTTAGAAGCGTTCTAACGTGTATTCTGCAATTCACTTTAGCAGGGATCCGGCGGCTTGGGCAGCCGCCGTCCCCCGATGAGGAACCGGCCCGATGGGCAAATTGATGCGCGAAAATCCGGATATGGCCGCGCTGGCGATGGAAAAATTGCGCGCCGCCGGTCTGCGGCCGACGCGTCAGCGCATTGAACTGGCGGCGCATTTGTTTGCCGGCCCCGACCGTCACGTCACGGCGGAAAGCCTGCATGACGAAGTGGTGGTATCCGGGATCAAGGTTTCGCTGGCCACGGTTTACAATACGCTGCACCAGTTCACCGAGGCGGGCCTGCTGCGCCAGGTGGTGGTGGATGCCGCGCGCGGCTATTTCGACACCAATACCGGCAATCATCAGCATTTCTTCCTGGAAGACGAGGGCACGCTGATCGACATACCCGGCGATACCATCACCGTCGCCGGGGTTCCCACCGCCCCGCCCGGCCTTTGCGTGGATCGGGTGGACGTGGTTGTCCGCGTCAAGCGGGCCTGATTTCGCTCGCGCGGCCCGGGCGCGGATGCGCGCCCTTTTGTTGAATGGACGCCTTCGGCGCCGTTCGGAAGGCCGTGGCGCTGCACTGCCACTGGCCACCCCCATTTTTCCGGGCCGGCGCTCGGCTTCATGAGACCGATTCGCACAATTTAGAATTGTTCTAAACTGCTTGACAGGGGGCTGCGGGTGGGGTCAATCTGCCGGCCGGTTCAGTCACAGGAGTTATCCATGCCCGCTCTCAAGAACACCAAGACCTGGGGAAACCTCAAGGAAGCCTTTGCCGGCGAAAGCCAGGCCAATCGCCGCTATCTCTATTTCGCGCAGAAGGCCGATGTTGAAGGCTTCAACGACGTCGCCGCCGTGTTCCGCTCCACCGCCGAAGGCGAGACCGGACATGCCCATGGCCATCTGGAATATCTCGAAGAGGTTGGCGATCCGGCGACCGGCGAGCCGATCGGCCCGACCGACGCCAATCTCAAGGCCTCGATCGCGGGCGAGACCCACGAATATACCGACATGTATCCGGGCATGGCCAAGACCGCGCGCGCCGAAGGCTTTGACGAAATCGCCGACTGGTTCGAGACCCTGGCCAAGGCGGAAAAGAGCCATGCCGGCCGATTCCAGAAGGCCCTCGACAGCCTGGGCAAGTAGTTCCCCCGCGTCCTTTGAAGATGGCCGTGCGGAACCGATGCCGCGCGGCCATATTTTTTAAACCGGATATTCCATGACCCACGAAGGCAGCCTGGACGCGCCGACGCGTCACGTCATTGACTGGCAGAATCCGGATTTCGCCGATCCGGTGAAGCTGGACGAGGAAATGCGGCGGGTGTTCGACATCTGCCACGGCTGCCGCCGCTGCTTCAACTTGTGCGATTCCTTTCCCCGCCTGTTCGACTTGATCGACACCAGCCCGAACGAGGAATTGCCGGACGTGAAGTCGGAGGATTTCGCGCCTGTGGTCGAAGCCTGCACGCTTTGCGACATGTGCTTCATGACCAAGTGCCCCTATGTGCCGCCGCATCCCTTCCAGCTGGATTTTCCGCACCTGATGTTGCGCCACCGTTTTGCCAACGCGGACAGCAACAAGAATGCGTTCGTCCAGAAGCAATTGGCGGAGATGGACCGCAACGGCACGCTGGCGCGGGTGGCCTCGCCGGTGATCAACTGGGCCTCGGACAAATCCAACACGCCGGTACGGGCCGTGATGGAGAAATCCGCCGGCATTGACCGCACCGCCACGTTGCCGAAATTCCACAGCCGCACTTTTATCTCGGCCGACAAAGCTGACCCGATTTCGCCCAATGAGGCCGCGCCCGCATACGGCAAGCGCAAGGCCGCGCTCTATGCCACCTGCTTCGTCAATTACAACAAGCCGGTCACCGGCCTGGCGGCGCGCAGCGTGCTCAATCACATCGGCGTCGAAACCAAAGCCGCCTATCCCGGCTGCTGCGGCATGCCGTTCCTGGAACAGGCCGAACTCGGCCGCGTGGCCGCCAATGCCGCCAAAGTGTCCAAGGAACTGGTCAAGCTGATTGACGACGGTTACGACATTGTCGCTCTCACCGCATCCTGCGGCCTGATGCTGAAATTCGAATGGGCGCTGGTCTGCCCCGACAACGCCGACGTCAAGCGCGTCGCCGACGCCACCTATGACATTGACGAATATGTCGTGGACATTGCGCGCAAGGAAGGCCTGCCGCATGGGCTGAAAGGCCTGCCGGAAGGCGTCACGGTGCATCTGGCCTGCCATGCCCGCGCCCAGAATATGGGCCCCAAGGCGGCGGAGATGCTGAAGCTGATTCCGGACACGCCGGTGGATGTGATCGAGCGCTGCTCCGGCCATGGCGGCACCTTCGGCGTGGTCAAGCCGACGCATGAGGTGGCGGTGAAAGTGGGGCGGCCGGTTTTCCGCGCCGCCGAGAAGCAGGCGCGCGGCCATATCGTGTCGGACTGCCCGCTGGCGGCACAGCATATTTTCGATCACAGCACGACGCCGGCCAGGGCGCCGGAACACCCCATCCAGATCATGGCCCGGGCTTATGGCCTGATAGAGGATTAAATGAGCGAAGCTGCCCGCAAGATCACGCCTGCCGATATCCTGACGCTGAAGGAATATGACCAGCAGCGCGCCGCGCTGAAGCACAATCTCCTGCCGGTGAAGAAATTGCGCCGGGTCGAGGTCGGACCTTTCGCCACATTCTATTTCGAGAATTACGCCACCATGTGGCTGCAGGTGCAGGAAATGCTGCGCATCGAAAAAGGCGGCGAGGAACAGCTGGCGGGCGAGCTGCAGGCTTATAATCCCCTGATTCCGCAGGGCGACGAGCTGATCGCGACCATGATGCTGGAAATCGAAGACGGTGAGCGCCGCAATGCCACCCTACTCACCCTGGGCGGGATTGAGGAAACGGTGTTCATGGAAATCGGCGCCGACAAGATAAAGGCGACGCCGACCGAATATGACGACCGCACCACGCCGGACGGCAAGTCATCGTCGGTGCATTGGCTGCGCTTCAAGCTGACGCCGGATCAAATTGCGCGCTTCAGGAGCGAGCGCGTGGTAATCGGCATCGGTCACAAGAATTACGGCCATATGGCGGTGCTGGGCGAGGCGACCCGCGCGGCTCTGGCCAGGGATTTCGCCTAGCCCCTCGCCCGAACTCGTCCCTGCGCTGTCGCTAGGGACCGTTCGCCTGCTCTCGCGTCCGTACGCGTCTTTCGCTGCCGCTCAAGACCTACGGACCCACCGGACCCGCTCACACGCTTTGCGTGCCGCAGGCTCACAGCTTTATGCGGTCTTCGACGATTTCGGCATAGCGCGCCGGCGTCAGCCGTTCGTAGCTGGCCGTGGCGGGATCCAGCCAATAGATCGGATCGGGCAGGGCCGAGGGATCGAAACCCTCTTTCACCAATTCCACCTTGCGCTGCTTGAACGTGCCCGTGACCGCGATTTCCGGTTGCAGGCGCAGAAAGACCGGCCGCGCATAAGGCGCCAGCCGTCCTTCCAGCCGGGGCGCCAGCCCGGCGATGTCGAAGCCGCCATCCACCACCAGCGCCGCCATCCCGGCGCGGCCGTCCATGCCGGGCACCGACACGCCATAGACATTGACTTCGCGGATGCCCGGCACCGTGGACAGCGCCTCGGTCACTTCGCTGGTGGCGACATTCTCGCCCTTCCAGCGGAAGGTGTCGCCGATGCGATCGACAAAATAGAAATAACTGTGTTCGTCCCGGCGCATCAGGTCGCCGGTGCGAAACCAGGCATCGCCCATTTTGAATACGTCGCGCAGGATTTTCTTTTCCGTGTCCGAGGCCTTGGTATAGCCCTCGAAATTGCGTCCCGCGCGCTGGGATATGCCGCCGATGGTCTCGCCCACCTCGCCCGGTTCGCATTCGATGCAGAGCCCGTCCGGGCCGCGCACCGGCACCTCGCGTTCAACGTCAAAGCGCACCACCCGTGTCGGCAGCATCCACTCGGCATATTCGGGCACGCGTCCGACCGCACCGATGGTGCCGTCATAATTCAGCATCGAGACATTGCCTTCGGTGGCGCCGTAAAATTCGACAATGCGCGGAATGGCGAAGCGGTCCTGGAATTCCCGCCAGATTTCGGGCCGAAGGCCGTTGCCGGTGATGGCGCGAACGCGATGATCCTTCTCATGCGGCCCCGGCGGGGCATTGAGCAGGTAGCGGCACAATTCACCGATATAGACGAAAATCGTGGCGTCATATCTGTGCAGATCGCTCCAGAATTCGCTGACCGAGAATTTCTTCTTGATGATCAGTGATCCGCCGCGGCCAAGCGCCAGGCCCACGGCGCAGACGCCGCCGGTGGCGTGATAGAGCGGCAGCGGATTGTATATGCGGTCGACCTGTTTCGGCTTCAGCGCGCCCCAGAAGCCGGTCATCATGAATAGCAGGCGCATATGACTGAAATTGGCGGCCTTGGGCAGACCGGTGGTGCCCGAGGTGTAAATGTAGAAAGCGCGGTCCTTGCCGGTAATGCCGGCGCGCGATCCGGGGCCCGGAGAATCCGTCGCGGCAACGTCCAGCGCGGTGTCCAGATTATTGTTCTCGCCCTGAATCCAGAGCTGCGGCGGCGCGTCGAAAAACGGCTGGGCCTCGGGCAGGAAGACCGCCAGTTCCTCGCCCACAATAACCTGGCGGGCGCCCGCGATCTGGATCGAATGGGCCAGCTGCTGGCCACGCTGGTTGGTGTTGATCAGGGCGGCGCAGAGGCCCGCCTTGAACAGGCCCAGCCAGGCGCAGAGAAAATCCGGGCGGTTCTCCATCAGCAGCGCCACGGCGTCGCCCTGTTTCAGGCCCAGCGACAGCGCCCAATGGGCATAGGCATTGGCGCGGGCATCCAGCGCGCGGTACGTCATCACCGTATCGAGAAAGTAAAGCGCCGGGGCATCGGGCGTCCTGCGCGCCCAGCCCTCAATGATATCCACGATGGTGCGCGTGGCCTTCGGCGTCACCAGCCGCAGCATCCACACCGTGCGGCCGATGCTGGTGATATAGGTATATTCGCGCCTTATCGCGGCGATGAGATTCATGGCGTTTCCCTGTGCCAAGATTGGTCCGCGTTGACCGCTCGCGCAAGCACTGACACATAAGGCAAATGGAAGAGGAAACGCTCGATTTCAGGGGACTGAAATGTCCGCTGCCGGCCCTGATGTCCCGCCGGGCGCTGGCGCGCCTGCCGCCCGGCAGCACCGCCATTATTCTGGCCACCGATCCGCTGGCGGTGGTGGATATTCCCCATATGTGCGGCGAGGAGGGCCACAGCGTCGAAAGCGTGACCCGCCAGGAGGATCACAGCGCCTTTCGCATCCGCCGGGGCGATTAGGCCGGCGGCCCGTTTAAGCCGGGGGACTGGGCGGCGGCGTCAAATGCTGCATCACCGCCTTCGCATCCACCGCGCGCGGCTCATGCGCCGCCTGATCGTCATTCAGGACCACGATCTCGGCATAGGCCTGGAAGCTGGTGGTGGTGATGATGTCCACGTCGGGACCGAACGGATCATAGCCAAACGTCGGATGGAATCGCCAGCCGCGGCCCCAATAGGGTCCCGGCTCCGGAACAGCCGTCACATTTGTCCTGGCCTGGGTATCGCGGCTGTCGAACAGGAAATGGCTGTAGCCCGCCGCCAGCGTCACCTGGGCGGCGCGCAGCAAAAGGTCATCCTCAACCTGTTCGCGCGGCGTCACCGAATTGCCCGTGAAAGTGACTCGCCAGCGATTGGCAGCGAGCTGGCGGTCGGTATAGCCGGTCTGCTGGCCCGGCCCCCGGGGGGCAAAGGCGGCCGGATGGGCACATGCCGCCGGCAACATCAGAAGGGCGCTGGCCGCGGCGGCCTTGAGGAAATTTGAGGATTTTGGCATGGGGGCTTCCACCGAATTCACTCCATTAAGGTAACCCCCCGAAAGCAAGCAAGTTTCGCCTTATTCACATTCCGTTCGGTGCTGTTTTTCCGTTTCCAATCAAGCCCCCTTGCTAATAATCGCCGGGCATAAGAAGGTCAGGAGTGCGTTGCAGCACGGTCCGCTGGCGGGCCATCAGTGTGCCGGAATTGCGCCCGCCCGGGGATGGGCTGCGTTAACCCCGGTAAGAAGAAGCCTTGGGGGCCTGAACCTTCGCCATGCTCGAACTGTCCTTATTCCTTCAGTTCTGCCTCTCCTGCATTCTGGTCGCAGTTTCGACTCTTTCCGTGCAATTGGCGGTGCTGGCCTGGGTCCGGGTCTTTCGCAAACGTCCGGTGCTTGCCCTCGCGGCGCTGACGGAGTCGCAGCTGCCGTCCGTGCTGGTGCAGCTTCCGGTCTGCAATGAAGGGGCCCTGGCGCTGCGCGTCGCGCAGGCGGCCTGCCGGCTGGACTGGCCGCGTGACCGCCTGACCATCCAGGTGCTGGATGACGGCAATGCCCAAACCCACGACGCGCTGGCGCGCGCGGTGATGGCGATGGTGCCGGACGGCATCAATCTGCAGGTCCTGCATCGCGGCAGCCGCACCGGTTTCAAGGCCGGCAATCTGGCTTTCGGTCTCAAGCATTCCGATGCGCCCTATGTCGCCATCTTCGACGCCGATTTCGTACCGCCGCCGGATTTTCTCAAACGCACCGTGCCCGCCCTGATCGCCGATAACGGCCTGGCTTTTGTCCAGGCGCGCTGGGGCCATGCCAATCGCGGCGCCAACTGGCTGACGCGGGTGCAAGGACTGTTGCTGGATTCCCATTTCGCGGTGGAACAGGAAGCGCGCTATCGCGCCGGCTTGCCGATCTCGTTCAACGGCACCGCCGGAGTGTGGTCCCGCGCCGCAATCGAAAATGGCGGCGGCTGGACCGGAGACACGCTGACGGAAGACCTGGATCTTTCCATGCGCTGCATGATGAAGGGCTGGCGCGGCGCGATGGTTTCCGACCTGGTGGTACCCGGCGAATTGCCGCCCACCGCGGCGGCGTGGCGCGCGCAGCAGGCGCGGTGGACCAAGGGCCATGCCCAATGCGCCCGCAAATTGCTGCCGATGATCTGGACCAGCGCCATGCCGGTGTGGCGCAAGACCGCGATGACGCTGCAGATGTGCCAGTTTGCTTTTTACACCCTGGCTTTCATGAGCGCGGCGATCTCGTTGACCCTGATGTATATGGGCATTGTCTATTATCCCTTCGTCACCGCCCTGGGGCTGACAGTGACGCTGCTGGGCCTGGCATCCTCCATCGGCTATCTCTATCTGGGCCAGCGCATGCTGGGTCGCCACAAGGAATCCAGGCTGTTCCCCGCGCTGATCCTGGCGGTGGTTTTCCCCTCGGGTCTCATCCTGGCCAATACCCGCGCCACCATCGAGGCTTTTTTCAGTACACGGATGGATTTCCATCGTACGTTGCGCGCCGGCGAGATCTATGCCGGACGCTGGCGCGGCGTGCCGGAACTGATCGTCGGCCTGATCCTGCCCGTCTTCGCCTTCGCCGAGCAGCCGATCGGCGCGCCCTTCTTCTTCTTCGCCGTGGCGGGGCTTGTCTCCATCGGCGCGATGGGGGCTGCTTCGGGCATGGGCGAGCCGGTGCGCCAGCGGATCACGCCCGGCGAGTGAGCCCCTAGGTGAAAATCCTGACCTGATTTGCCCCCAATTCAGGCCTGGTTAAGTACAAATCCCTACAATTTGAATGATCCGCTTAACATCGTTTTGGCGGGCCACGTCCTAGCCTGTCTCCTGCTATTCCAGGGCTGGAGCATTCGATGCGGGGGACGTGCAAGAAACTGGCTGCGCTCGGCGCCATGCTGGTTGCGTTGGCTGGCTGCGCCAGCTTCGCGGACAAGCCCTTTGCCGACATGCCGCGCGAGCCCGGCCGCAACCTGGTGGAAGATACGGGCCAGAAGCCGCTGCAATGCGTGCCTTATGCGCGCGAACATTCCGGCGTGAAAATATTCGGCGACGCCTACACCTGGTGGGACCAGGCGGCGAACAAGTTTGCCCGCGCCCAGGCCCCGGCCAGTGGCGCCGTCATGGTGCTGGCGGGTTATGCCGGACCGGAGCGCGGCCATGTCGCGGTGGTGCAGAAAATCGTCTCGCCGCGCGAGATCCGGGTGGACCATGCCAACTGGCTGGACGACGGATCGGTCTACATCAACGATCCCGTCGAGGATGTCAGTCCCGACAATGACTGGAGCGCGGTGCGGGTCTGGAATATCCAGACCGGAAATTGGGGCGGTCACAGCTATCCGGTGCAGGGCTTCATCCTGCCGAGTCAGCCCGCCCCTGCCATTCCGCGGCCCGGCGACGGGCTTGTGGCGCGGGCCGATATTCCAGGCGACAACAAGTAATTTCAACAACTTATGGCTTGCTGCGCCATTCTGCCTCGCCCACTTGCGCGGAATGGGGGTAGGAATAATGTCCCGGCCTTCGCGAAACGGGCCAAGCCCGCGAACCAGCAAACAGGACGCGGCGCTTTCCGCGTTTTCCATTCATGGAAAGTCCCACCCGCCCTTGACCCTTCCGCAGCCTGAGACGAGCCTGATGCGCGGTGATGCCTTTGCCGATGCGATGGGCAATTCGTCCGCCGCCCTGCGGCCTTGCCGCATCCATCACCTGCCGCCAGACGGGGCGGCGGAACCCGGCAGCCGGATCACAATCTGACCTTGGAAAAGAAAACCCATTCCCTGAAGCAGGAATTGTGGCTGACGCTGGGGGCGCTCGGCGTGGTGTTCGGCGACATCGGCACCTCGCCGCTTTACGCCATGCGCCAGAGCGCCCTGGCAGCGGGCGGCGCGGTGCCGCCGCCTTTCGCCGTCTATGGCGCGCTGTCCCTGATCTTCTGGGCCCTGATCATCGTGGTGACGATCAAATATGTCGGCTTCATCATGCGCGCCGACAATAACGGCGAGGGCGGCGTCATGGCGCTGGCGGCGCTGGCGCACCGCTCCCCCGTCAGCCGGCGGGCCAAGACCGCTGTCGGGATCGCCGCCCTGCTGGGCCTGGCGCTGTTCTATGGTGACGGCATGCTGACGCCGGCCATTTCGGTGCTCTCGGCCCTGGAAGGCATCAGCGTCGGCAACACGATTTTTGCGCCCTTTGTCGTGCCCCTCACCCTGGTGGTGCTGGTCGGACTTTTTGCCATGCAGAGCCGCGGCACTGAAAAGATCGGCAAGCTGTTCGGGCCGGTGATGGTGCTGTGGTTCGTGGTGCTGGCGGTGCTGGGCGCGGCCGCCATCCTGAAATCGCCGCAGATATTGCGCGCCGTCAATCCGATGTATGGCGTGATGCTTTTCGTGCGGGAACCCTGGACGGCCTTTGTAGCGCTGGGATCGGTGGTGCTGGCGGTGACGGGCTGCGAGGCGCTCTATGCCGATATGGGCCATTTCGGCGCCCGCGCCATTCGCTGGGCCTGGCTTTATTTCGCGCTGCCGTCGCTGCTGCTGAACTATTTCGGCCAGGGTGCGCTGCTGCTGTCGCGGCCCGGCGATGCCAGCTTCCTGTTCTTTGCGCTGGTGCCAAGCTGGGCGCATTACCCGATGGTGGCGCTGGCCACGGTCGCCACCATCATCGCCAGCCAGGCGGTGATCAGCGGCGTCTTTTCCATCACGCGCCAGGCGGTGCAGCTGGGCCAGCTGCCGCGCATGGAAATACGGCACACCTCGGCGACCGAGCAGGGCCAGATATTCGTGCCGCGCATCAACGCCATGCTGGGCGCCGGCGTGGTGCTGATCGTGCTGATCTTCAAATCCTCCGACGCGCTGGCCACCGCCTATGGCATCGCCGTCACCGGCGTGATGGTGATATCGACCATCCTGGTCGGCATGGTGGCGGTCTATCGCTGGAAGTGGCGGCGGCCGGTGGTTTATGCCGTGTTCGGCGTGCTGGGGCTCATTGACCTGACCTTCCTGGCGTCCAACAGCCTCAAGATCACGGAAGGCGGCTGGCTGCCATTGGCGGTGGCGGCGCTGGTGTTCGTGCTGATGGACACATGGCGGGTGGGGCGGCGGGTCTTTCTGGAAAAGATGCGCGACAATTCCCTGGCGCTGGAACTGTTCCTGGATCGCGCCGAAAAATACAGCCAGCGCGTTTCCGGCACCGCCGTGTTCATGAGCCCGCGCAGCGATGTCGCGCCCAATGCGCTGCTGCACAGTCTAAAGCATTACAAGGTGCTGCATGAGCGCGTCGTCCTGGCGACGGTGACGGTGGCCGATACGCCCGTTGTTCCCGCCGCGCGCCGTGTCGCGGTGGAAAAACTGGGCAAGGGTTTTTACACCTTGCGCTTTGTCTACGGCTTTTTCGAAATTCCCGACATTCCCGAAGCCTTTGCCGCGGCGCGGGCGCATGGCCTGGTGCTGGACATGGACAGCGTGACGTTTTTCCTCGGCCGGGAAACCTTGGTGCCGGGCGAACATCCCAGCCTGCCGCGCTGGCGGGTGGCGCTTTACATGTGGCTGGCGTCGAACGCGCTTTCACCCGCACGCTTCTATCACCTGCCGCCGGGGCGCGTGGTCGAACTGGGCACACAGGTGACGATCTAGTCGAGCGCGTAAACCAGCGATTTCAAATAAGCCGATTCCGGCAGCATCGGATGCACCGGATGATCCGGCCCCGCGCCGGCACTGCGGATCAGGCTGGCCTTGCGGCCGCCGCGCATGATGCCGGCGGCGCATTCGGCGGCGAACCGCTCGGTGGGAATATTGTGCGAGCAGGAGGCCAGCAGCAGCGTGCCGCCCGGCTTCGTGACGGCCGCGGCGAGGCGCGCCAGCTTGCGATAGGCCTTGGCGCCCGGCTCCAGGTCCTTCTTGGATTTCACGAATGGCGGCGGATCGGCGACGACAATGTCGAAGACTTCTTTCTGTGCGGCCAGCCGTTCCAGTTCCTCAAACACATCCGCCTTGACGGCGCTGATAGACACCTTGTTGGCAGCGGCGCTGTCCTCGGCCAGCTTCAATGCCGGAGCGGAACTGTCGAGGCAGACGGTTTCGCTGGCGCCCGCTTTGGCCGCCAGAATGCCGAAGCCGCCGGTATAGGAATAGGCGTCCAGCACGGATTTGCCGCTGGCCAGGCCGGCGATGAAGGCGCGGTTGTCGCGCTGGTCGTAATACCAGCCGGTCTTCTGGCCCTGGCCCAGATCGGCGAAATAGCGCGCGCCGTTTTCTTCCACCGCGATGCGGCCCATCTCGCCTTTTTCGGCGCGGACATAAAGCTCAAGCCCTTCGAGCGTGCGTGCCGGCGTGTCGTTGCGCAGGATGATGCCGGTGGGCGACAGCACCGTTTCCAGCGCCATCTTGAGCGGCTTGAGCAGCGCCTCCATGCCGGCCGTGGTAACCTGAACCACCACCACATCGCCGAAACGGTCGATGGTCAGGCCGGGCAAGCCATCGCCTTCGGCATGCACCAGGCGATAGAAAGGTTTCGCGTACAGCATGCCGCGCAGCGCCAGCGCCCGAGTGAGCCGGGCCGCAAAGAAAGTCGCGTCCACCGCTGCGCCGCATTCGCGCGCCAGGAGCCGGACCGCGATCAGGCTTTTGGAATTGAAATAGCCGGTACCGGCATCCTGGCCGTCATCGTTTTTCACATGCACCAATGTGCCGGGCGCCAGCGCCTTGGCGCTCGCGTCCATGACGATTTCGTTGGAGAAAATCCACGGGGCGCCGGCGCGCGCCTTGCGGCCTTCGCGCGGCTTGATGGTGATGGTGGGACGCTTGCTCATGGGCAGGCGTTAGCACGCCCCGCCCGAAATTGCGCTCGGCAATCTACCTCCCGGTAAGCTGCTGTTTATATTGCATAAAGCGTGGTGCTCGGGTTTCCCTTGTCTTCGTCATCCAGCCTCCCTTAGATGCCCGCGTCATTCGCAGGAGAGCAGCATGGCCATCGACGGCACATGGGAAATCACGATCAATTCACCGATGGGGGCACAGAAGGCCAAGCTTGAACTGGCGGCCAGCGGCGGGGCGCTCACCGGCACCCAGCAAGCGCAAGGCTCAAGCCAGCCCGTCGCCAATGGCAAGGTGGACGGCAATGCGGTGAGCTGGTCGGCCAACATCACCACGCCCATGCCGATAACGCTGGAATTCAGCGGCACGGTTGACGGCGATGTCCTCAAGGGCAGCGTCAAGGCCGGCGCCTTCGGCTCTTTCCCGTTCAGCGGCGCAAGAGCGTAGCTGCTCACGCAAGGGCGATCATTGACCATGCTCATTCATCGCGAAGGCTGGCCGTTTATCGCACGAGCGTCCGCGCCAGCGGGAGCGACCAAGACAATAGAGGGCGATCGGCCATGATGCCCATTCATCGTGAAGGCTGGCCGTTTATCGCCCTCTTCGCGGCGGTGAATCTGATCGGGTTCCTGCTGGAGCCGCCGCTGGGCTGGCTGTTGCTGCCGCTCACCATCTGGTGCGTCGCCTTCTTCCGCGATCCGGAGCGCATGACGCCGGGCGGACCCGGCCTGATCATCTGTCCGGCCGATGGCAAGCTGCTGCCGCTGGTCGAAGCGGTACCGCCGGAAGAACTAGGGCTGGGTGAAGCGCCGCGGCCCCGGCTTTCCGTGTTCATGAATGTGTTCAATGTCCATGTGAACCGAAATCCGGTCAGCGGCACGGTGATCTTCCGTTCCTACCGGCCGGGAAAATTCCTGAATGCCTCCTTCGACAAGGCCAGCATAGATAATGAGCGCATGTCGCTCAGGCTGCGTCCCGCGGGGGCAAGTTCCGGGGATCAGGACCTGGCGGTGGTGCAGATTGCCGGGTTGGTGGCGCGGCGCATCGTCTGCGACATCCTTCCGGGCGAGGGGGTGCAACGGGGCGCGCGATTTGGCATTATCCGCTTCGGCAGCCGGGTTGATGTCTATCTTCCGCCCGGCTGCGAGATTCTGGCGGCGCCCGGCAGCATGGTGCGCGCCGGCGAAACAGTTCTGGCGAGGTTCGGATGAGCGCGGACAATATTCCGGAGGACAGGCCCCACGACCCCAAGCCCAAGGCGCGCGGCACCCGCCGCGCCAAGGCCCGCCAGATCGTGGCGGCCAGGCTGGAAAAGCTGGAAGAACTTTCCATCAGCAAACTGGTGCCTTCGACCCTGACCCTGCTGGGGCTTTGTTCCGGCGCCACCGCCATCCGTTTTTCCCTGCAGGGGGATTGGAAGAGCGCGGTGGCCGGCGTGGTGTTCGCCATGATCTTCGACATGCTGGACGGACGGGCGGCGCGCCTGCTCGGCGCTGACACCCGTTTCGGCGCGCAGCTCGACAGCTTGGCCGACCTGGTGAGCTTCGGCATGGCGCCGGGCATCATCATGTATAGCTGGTGCCTTTCGCGCATGGGCGTGGCCGGCTGGATCGCGACCCTGATTTTCTGCGCCGCCAGCGCCATTCGCCTGGCGCGCTTCAATGTGCAGAGCGTGCGCGACGAAGGCGCCACCAAGTCCGATCCCTATTTCACCGGCCTGCCCACGCCCGCCGCCGCCTGCATGATGCTGCTGCCGCTGCTGATCAGCTTCCAATGGGGACCCGGCGACGACATTGTCGCCAATATCGTGCAGCAGCCCTGGCTGGTGCTGACGATGACCGCGATCACCTCG
This sequence comes from uncultured Alphaproteobacteria bacterium, assembly GCA_903857685.1. Taxonomy (GTDB): domain Bacteria; phylum Pseudomonadota; class Alphaproteobacteria; order Micropepsales; family Micropepsaceae; genus Rhizomicrobium. Next base: position 42,520 of record CAIOFO010000151.1, on the reverse strand, counting down.
GTGATGATGGTGAGCCGGTTGCCCACGCCTTCGATCAAATATATGCGCCTGCAACGCGAGCATCGCCTGATCGCCGGCTTCTGCGGCGGCGTGCTGGCGGCGCTGCTGATCGCCTGGCCCTGGGCGACCCTGACCGGGGCGCTGCTGATCTATGTCGTGACGATCCCGGTGGCGGTCTATTTCCACCATCCCCGCACCGCGGCGCTGCGCGCGGCGAAATCGGCGTTGCGCAACTCGTAAGGAAAATCCCGGCTGCATTCCCGCAACCGGGACGGAGCTCGGCCAGGCGAACCCGTCCCGCCGTGCGACCCGCGGCTAGGCTGATAGCGAGAGCGTATCAGCGCGTAGTGCCGCGAATAAGATCGGGCCGCGCGACGCGCGACCCGATCCCCCTGGGGCAAAATTGTTACTTGCCGACGCTGGCGCCGCCGCCCTGGGTGGGGACGACAGGGCCCTGCCAGACGCCGCGATAGGTCGGGCCATAGCCGCCGGGCAGATGGACGCCGCCGCCATTGGCGGGTTCGTCCTGGCCGCCGCTTTGGCCGGTATAAAGGAAGGCCTGGCCGCCGCCGCCACCGCCACCGCCGCCGCCGGGCATGCCGCCATAACCGACACCGCCATCGCCGATATCCTGGCTGCCCAGCTGAATGCCGGACGGTTCGGCAGGATAATAGACCTGCGGCGGATAGATGGGCTGCGGATAGACAGGTTGCGGATAGACAGGCACGGCATAGGGCGGCGGCGGATAGACGCCCGGGCCATAGACCACGCGTTCATCGTGATAAAAGCGGATATGCGTGTCGTTGGGCGCCACGCGCCAGCCATCGTCCCGAACCACCGGCGCAGGCGGGGTGCGGACAAAGACTTCGCCGACATGGCTGGAAGAATTGTAATTGTAATAGGACTGGGCGTATTCCGCGTCGGCACCACTGGCATGGTGAACAATATGCGCCGGGGCATGGCGCACGGTGGCAGCATGGTGTTGCGGCGGCTTGGCGACACAGTCGCAAGTCGCGGCTTCGGCCGCTTCCACAGTTGAAATTGTCAGAAGTGCGCCCATCAGGGCGCCGTATGTACGAACCTTCACCACACTCTCCTTTTCGCTGGCCTTGCGGGCCATCGTCAAAAGCGTCGTGGGCAACCGGCGCGTTGTTTCAATACGGCACGTTCTAAAACGGGACGTATCAAAATGGGAGGGGAAAGCGCGGAGAGGGTTAACGCTTAAGCATTGACCAGCTTGCCGCCCTGTTCCGTCCTGGCCGCGGGATGCGTCAGGGCGTGGACGAACGCCAGTTTCTCGATGGTGCGGGGCGCCAGCACGAAGGGATAAAGATCGGGCTGGCCCATGGACCGGTTGAGGCTGTTGACCGCGAAGGCAATGGGCAGCCAGGCGTCAATCAACTGCGCCATGCTGGCTGCGTTATGGGAATCGAAATCCACCACCGCGGACAATTCGCCGTTGTTGACGCGTGGCTTCACCTTGATCCCAAAAGCGCGCGCGGTTTCAAGCGTGTCGACGATATGCAGATAGTGCGCCCAGGTTTCGGCAAAATCCTCCCAGGGATGGGTGGTGGCATAGACGCTGACAAATTCATTCTGCCAGAAGGCCGGCGCGCCTTCGCTGTAATGGCGTTGCAAGGAAACGGCGTAATCCTGGCGCTCATCGCCGAAGAGCGCGCGAAATTCCGCAAGCCTGTTGTCGTCGCCGCCGATCAGCCGGTCCCAGAAATAATGCCCGCTCTCATGGCGAAAATGGCCCAGCAGGGTGCGATAGGGTTCGCTCATCTCGCCGCGCACTTTTTCGCGCACCGCGTCGTCGGCTTCGCGCAGCGCCAGCGTGATCAGGCCTTTTTCATGCCCGGTCATCACGCCCTGGGCATGGGTCCGGGCTTCATCGGCAAGAAAATCGAAGGCGAGCCCATGCTGGGGATTGTCCAGGCGGTTTTCCAGCGGCAGATGCAGGCGCATCAGGGTGTAGAACAGCCGACGCTTGGCGGCCTCGAACCGCGCCCAAAGCTGATTATTGCCGGGGGCGCTGAGATCGGGGATCACATGATTGTGGCGGCAGGCGGCGCAAAATCCCACTGCGTCATCGGCCGGCACCATCCAGTTGCAGACGCCATGGCTGTAGTTCCGGCAGAATTTGTAGGCATTTTGCGGCGCGGCAAGGGCCTTCCAGGCTTCCCCCGCCAGCGGTTCCAGGGCAGAAACTGTCGTCTTGTCAGGGAGATAGCCCAAAACATGGCCGCAGTGCTCGCAGCGCACATTTTCGAAAAAGAGCACCTGGCCGCAGGCTTGGCAGCTAAACAGCTTCACGGCATCGAACTTTCGGAAATTCCCTAGCTAAACGCCGCTTTTTTAACCGGGTTCCGGCGACATTTGGCTGGGAGCCCGGTAGCGGCTCCTTCGCACTTGCGGCATAATCCTTTTCCACAGGGACTTTCCATGAGCATCCAGGTCGCCATTCATCATGCCACCCGCTATCGCTATGACCGGGCGATCGCGGTGGGGCCGCAGACCGTGCGGCTGCGGCCTGCTCCGCATTGCCGGACCAAGATACTCTCTTATGACCTGACGGTCGAACCCAAGGCGCATTTCCTCAACTGGCAGCAGGATCCGCAGTCCAACTGGCTGGCGCGCGTCATGCTGCCGAAAAAGACCGATCATTTTTCCGTCACCGTGGATTTGACCGTCGAGCTGGACGTCATCAATCCGTTCGATTTTTTCCTGGAGCCGGAAGCCGAGAATTTTCCCTTTCGCTACAGCCCCGAGCTGAAGGCGGAACTTGAGCCCTATCTGCGGACCCGCGATTGCGGCCCGCATTTCGATGCCTTTGTCGCCGCCCTGCCGCGCGAAAAGAAACAGACCACAAATTTCCTGTTCGACCTCAACTCCCTGCTCAGCCGCCAGATCGGTTACCTGATCCGCATGGAGCCCGGCATCCAGACGCCGGAAGAGACGCTGACCAAGAAATCCGGCTCCTGCCGCGACACGTCTTGGCTCCTGGTTCAGGTGCTGCGCCATCTCGGCCTGGCGGCGCGTTTTGCCTCCGGCTATCTCATTCAATTGAAGGCCGATGTGAAATCGCTCGATGGACCATCGGGGACATCCCAGGACTTCACCGACCTGCATGCCTGGTGCGAAGTCTATCTGCCGGGCGCGGGCTGGGTTGGACTCGATCCCACCTCCGGCCTGTTCGCGGGCGAAGGCCATATACCGCTGGCCTGCGCCGCCAATCCCACCCAGGCCGCCCCGATCAGCGGCGCGGTCGAGAAAAGCGAAGTACTGTTCGATTTCGACATGACGATTGAGCGGGTGTTTGAAACTCCGCGCGTCACCAAGCCCTATAGCGAAGAACAATGGGCCAGGATCGACAAGCTGGGCGAACAGGTCGATGCGGCGCTGGACCAGGGCGATGTGCGCCTGACGATGGGCGGCGAGCCGACTTTTGTCTCGATTGATGACCGGTCCAGCCCCGAATGGCATACCGCCGCGGTGGGCGGCAACAAGCGGGCGCTGGCCGATATCCTGATCCGCCGCCTGCGCGACCGGTTCGCCCCGGGCGGGCTGCTGCACTATGGCCAGGGCAAATGGTATCCGGGCGAATCCCTGCCGCGGTGGGCCTTTGCGCTCTATTGGCGCGCTGACGGCATCCCGATCTGGAAGAATGCCGATCGCATCGCGCCGGAACGCGCCAACTATCATCCCACGGTTGAGGATGCCCGTGTTCTGACCGAAGCGGTTGCCAGGAGGCTGGGGCTTGATCCGTCTTACGCGACACCGGCATTCGAGGATTTCTGGCACCATGTCGGCAAAGAGCGCGCCCTGCCCGACAATGTCGAAGCCACCGATCCCCGGCTGGACGACAAGGAAGAACGCGCCCGCCTTGCCCGCGTGTTCGAGCATGGCCTGGCGCAGCCGGTCGGTTACGTGCTGCCGGTGGAGCGCAGCCTTTCCGGCGGCTGGCTGTCGGAGCATTGGAAAACCCGCTCGGGCCGCATTCAGCTGATTCCCGGCGACAGCGCCATGGGCCTGCGCTTGCCGCTAGGTTCCCTGCCTCATATTCCGCCGGCGCATCGCAGTTTCGTGCCGCCGCCCGATCCCTTCGATCCTCTGCCGGAGCTGTCGCCGCGCGACGTCTCGGGCCAGGCCCATGTGAATCATGGACTGCGCAACGGCCATGACAAGATCCCGCAAGGGGAAGTGTTGCCGGAAACCAAGAAATTGACGGCGCCGGCCGTCGCGGTGCGCACCGCCATGACGGTTGAGCCGCGCGACGGCCGCTTGTGCATCTTCATGGCGCCCACCGACACGGCGGCGGATTATTTCGCGCTGCTCGGCGCCATCGAGGATGCCGCCGAGGAAAAGGGCGTGGCGATCCACATCGAAGGCTATCCGCCGCCTTATGATCCGCGCATCAATGTGCTGAAAGTGACCCCGGACCCCGGCGTCATCGAGGTCAACATCCATCCCGCCAAGAACTGGCAGGAGCAGGTGGACATCACCAAGGCGGTTTACGAAGAGGCCGCCGCCTCACGCCTGTCGGCGGAGAAATTCCTGCTCGATGGCCGCCATACCGGCACCGGCGGCGGCAATCATATCGTGGTCGGCGCGGCGCAGGCCTCCGACAGTCCGTTCCTGCGCCGGCCCGATTTGCTGAAAAGCCTGGTGGCCTATTGGCAGAACCATCCGTCGCTGTCCTATCTTTTTTCCGGCCTGTTCATCGGGCCGACCAGCCAGGCGCCGCGCCTGGACGAAGCGCGGCATGATTCCCTGTACGAGCTGGAAATTGCCTTCGACGAAGTACCGTCGCGCGCCGCGGCGAACATCCCGCCCTGGCTGGTGGACCGCATATTCCGCAATCTGTTGACCGACGTCGCGGGCAATACCCATCGCACCGAAATCTGCATCGACAAGCTTTATTCGCCCGACGGCCCCACCGGCCGGCTGGGCCTGGTGGAATTCCGCGGCTTTGAAATGCCGCCGCATGCCGAGATGTCGCTGGCGCAGCAGCTGGTGCTGCGCGCCCTGATCGCGCGATTCTGGCGCGAGCCTTACCGGGAATCTCTGGTACGCTGGGGCACGGCGCTGCATGACCGGTTCATGCTGCCGCATTTCGTCTGGGCCGATTTCGAGGACGTCATTGCAGACCTGAACGATCACGGCTTCGCATTCGACGCCGCCTGGTTCAAGCCGCATTGGGAATTCCGCTTCCCGCTGCTGGGCCAGGTGCAATATGAAAATGTCGGGCTGGATCTGCGCACCGCACTGGAGCCCTGGCATGTGATGGGCGAAGAAGGCGCGGTCGGCGGCACCGTGCGTTACGTGGACAGCTCGGTCGAGCGGTTGGAAGTCAAGGCCAGCGGGCTGGTGGAAGGACGCCATCAGGTGCTGGTCAATGGCCGGCCGGTGCCGCTGCGCAATGTGGCGCCCACTTCCAATGGCGGTGGCGCCGGCGTTGGCGGCGTACGCTTCAAGGCCTGGCAGCCAGCGCACGGGCTTCACCCCACCATCAAGCCGCATGTCCCGCTCACCCTGGAAATCTGGGACGGCTGGCGCAAGCGCTCCATCGGCGGTTGCACCTATCACGCCGCCCATCCCGGCGGCCGGAATTTCGAGGTCTTCCCCGTCAACGCCTATGAGGCGGAGGGGCGCAGGCTGGCCCGTTTCGAGCCTTTCGGCTTTACCGGCGGCATGTTCGTGCCGCCCCGGTTGGATGGCAATCCCGATTTTCCCTATACTTTGGACCTGCGTCGGGGATCATAAGCAAAAACCGTGTCCGAAACTTCACTCGCTCAATCGTCCATTGCGCCGGCCGCCCGATTCGACGAATTGCGCGACGCCGAAGGGCTGATCCGTCCCCATTGGCGTTCATTCGCCCGCACACTGACGGGGCTTTCGCCGGAAGAATATGCGCGGCGCCGCGCCTCGGCGGGCGCGATGGTGCGCGACAATGGCGTGACCTATAACGTCTATGACGATACGGCGGGGCAGACACGGCCCTGGCAGCTCGACATCGTGCCCTTAATCCTGTCGGCGGCGGACTGGCGCAATATCGAAGCTGCGGTGGTGCAGCGTGCGCGCCTGGCCGACGCGCTGCTGGGCGACATTTACGGCGAGCAGCGGATGATCGCCGAAGGTCATGTGCCGCCGCACCTGATCTATGGCCATCCGCAATTCCTGCGCCCCCTGCACGGCACCAGGCCGCCGGGCGGCGTGCATGTGCATCTGTATTCCGCCGACCTGGCGCGCGAGCCGGACGGCTCCTGGCGGGTGATGGCATCGCGCGCCGATGCGCCCGGCGGACTGGGCTATGCGCTGGAAAACCGGCTGGTGGTCAGCCAGACCTTCCCGGATTCCTTTGGCGATATGCGGGTGGCGCGGCTTGCCAGCTTCTTCAACGCCTATCGCGAGAATATCCTGGACCTGGCCCAGTCGCGCCGCGATCGCGCCGTGCTGCTGACGCCGGGGCCCTATAACGAATCCTATTTCGAGCATGTCTATCTCGCCCATTATCTCGGCCTCACCCTGGTCGAGGGCGACGATCTGGTGGTGCGCGACGCCCAGGTGTTCCTCAAGACTCTGACCGGGCTGGAGCGTGTGGCGGCCATCTTCCGCCGCGTCGATTCGGATTTCTGCGATCCCCTGGAATTTCGCGGCGACAGCGCGCTGGGTGTGCCGGGGCTGGTGGAAGCGGTGCGGGCGGGCGGCGTGGTGCTGGCCAATGCGCTGGGCGGCGGGGTGATCGAATCGCCCGCGCTGGACGCCTATCTTCCGGCCCTGAGCCATGCCCTGCTGGGCGAAGAACTGAAATTTCCCGATATCGCCACCATCTGGTGCGGCACCGAATGGGGCCGCCGGACGGCGCTGGCGCGCCTGGACACCGGCTTGCTGCGCGACGCTTTTGACGCGCGGCCGCTTTTCTCGCGCAACTCGACGGCCAAACTCGGCAGCGACATGAGCGCCGAGGAACGCGCCGAGGCCGTGGCGCGAATCGCGCGGCGCGGCGAAACGGTGGTGGTGCAGGATATCGCGCCGCTGGGCGTGGCGCCGGTCTATGATGGCGGCAAGTTCGGGGCGCGGCCGGTATCCTTGCGCGTCTTCGCCGCCTGGACACCATCGGGCTGGATGGTCATGCCGGGCGGCCTGACCCGCGTCGCCGCCGATGAAACGGTGCGCGCGCTTTCCATGCAGTCGGGCGCCTCGTCCAAGGATGCCTGGGTGCTGTCGGAAGCGCCGGTGGACAAGTTCAGCCTGCTCAACAATCAGGGCCGCGCCGTGGAACTCAAGCGGCACGGCGAATCCGCGCCGTCGCGCGCCATGGACAATCTGTTCTGGCTGGGCCGCTATGCCGAGCGCACCGAAAGCATGGTGCGCATCCTGCGCGCCGTGACGGCGCGGCTGGGCGAAGGCTCGGCGCTGGACCTGACGCGCATGCTGCTGATCCCCTTCAGCCAGACAACGGATGTACCGGTGCCGGAAGGACTGATCACCGACGAGGCGGCGCTGGCCGCCGAATTGCAAATTCTGATTTATGGCCGCCGCCAGAGCCGCAGCCTGCAACGGCTGCTGTCGCGGGTCGAAGCCACCGCCTGGTCGGTGCGCGACCGGCTGTCGGCCGATACCTGGCGCACCATTCATGCGTTGACCGAACAGGACGGCCTGCCCGACGAAATACAGAAGCTGGATGCTCCGGGTGCGCGCTTCTATCTCGACGCACTGGTGCGGCGCGGCGCGGCGCTATCGGGCCTGTCGGCCGAGAACATGACCCGCGGGCCCAATTGGCTGTTCATGGATCTGGGCCGGCGCATCGAGCGCGCTTCGCAGCTGGCATGGCTGGTGCGGCAGACGGTCTATGAGGCCGATGCCCAGGAGAATGACCATGCCCGCATTGCGCTGGAGATTGCCGACAGCGCCATGACCTATCGCTCGCGCTACCTGAACGTGTTTCAGACCGTGCCCTTTCTGGATCTGCTGCTGCTGGACGACGCCAATCCGCGCTCGGCGGCCTTCCAGCTCACCACCATCGAAAATCACCTGCGCGAACTGCCGCGCATCACCCTGGCGCAGCGCAGCGATCTTCCCGGCGGCATTGCCTCGGAGATTCGCGCCCTGGTGGCGAACGCCCATCCGGCGCGGCTGGCGGTGTGCGAGGCGGGCGTGCGGCCGGAACTGGGCGAACTGACCGACACCATTCGCAACGATATGGGCATGCTGTCGGATGCCATTGCCGATGCCTATTTCCAGCATGCCAGCCGCTGGCGCACCGGCGGCGCCCGGCGCGGGGCGGTATGATGGAATATCTGGTCCGCCACCGCACCACCTATCGCTATCTGCAGGATGTTTCCTATTCCTGCCATCTGGCGCATCTGCGCCTGCGCGAAACGCCGAGCCAGCATGTCTTCAACAGCGCCGTCACGCTGGATCCGGAGCCCGCCAGCCGCGCCAACCGCCCCGACTATTTCGGCAATGACTGTGAATGGTTCACCCTGGACCAGCCGCACGCCCTGCTGGAAGTGCTGGCGGAAAGCCGGGTGCGGGTGAACCCGCCGCAGGCCCATGATGCGCGGCTGTCGGAAAGCTGGGAGACGGTTCGCGGTCGCCTGGAAGCGGCAGACGACGCCGAGAGCCGCGACGCGGTGCAGTTCATATTCGATTCCCCGCTCACCGCCTTTTCCAGCGACGTAGCCGCCTATGCCATCAAGAGCTTTCCGCCGGGGCAGAAGCTGCTGAGCGGCGCGCTGGACCTGATGAAGCGTATTCACCAGGATTTCCGCTATGACACCACCGTCACCGACGCCACCACGCCGGTGGACCGGGTGTTCGAGATCCGCGCCGGGGTGTGCCAGGACCTGGCCCATGTCGGCATCGCGGCGATGCGCAGCCTGGGCCTGGCGGCGCGCTATGTCTCCGGCTATCTGCTCACCCAGCCGCCGCCAGGCATGCCCCGCATGCTGGGCGCCGATGCCAGCCATGCCTGGTTCTCGGTCTGGGCTCCGCCGCTGGGCTGGATTGACCTGGACCCCACCAACAATGTCGCGGTGGGCGAAGGCCATGTCACCGTCGCCTATGGACGCGATTATGGCGATGTCTCGCCGCTGAACGGCATCATATTGGGCGGCCACGATCATGTCATCGAGGTCGGGGTGGATGTGATCCCGGTCACCGGCGCATGAATGCCGTGCTGATCATGGCAATCGCCGCCGCAACGGCGGCGGCGACCATGCTGGGCGGGATATTCGCCCTGTCCCTCAATCGCCGCATCGCCATGGTGCTGGGCTTCAGCGCCGGCGCGGTCCTGGGCGTGGCGTTTTTCGACCTGCTGCCGGAAGCCCTGTCGCTGGGACGGAAATTCTTCGGCCTTCCCGGAATTCTGGCGGCCGCCGCGGCGGGATTTCTGCTCTATGGCCTGTTCGACCGGCTGGTGACGCGCCATGACCGCCCGGGATGCGGTCCCGATCCGCGCCGCGGCTTTCTGGGCGCGGGAAGTTTTTCGGTGCACAGCGTGCTGGACGGGCTTGGCATCGGCATCGCGTTCCAGGCGGGTCACAATGTGGGGCTGGTGGTGGCCGCTGCGGTGCTGGCGCATGATTTCGCCGACGGGCTCAACACCGTCAATGTGGTGGTGAAGAATGGCGGCAGCAAAGCCCTCGCGCTGCGCTGGCTGCTCACCGACGCCTTGGCGCCGATCCTGGGCGCGGGCCTGAGCCTGTTGTTTCATTTTCCCGCAATCGCGCAGGCGCTGTTTCTGGCGGGATTTGCCGGATTCTTCCTCTATATCGGCGCCGTGGACCTGTTGCCCGAAAGCCAGCGCGCCGACCCCGGCGTCAAGACAGGGTTGGCGACAGTGCTGGGCGCCGCCGTGCTTTTTGCCGTCACCCGGCTGGCGCCGTAACGCTCACGCGAAATACTGGTAGATCCAGGTCTCGCTCAAGGTCTTGTCGCCCAGCCTGAGATAACAGCGCAGATCCACGGGCGCCTTGCCGTCCACCGGCACATCGAACAGCGCACGCCAGCGGTTGGTGCCGACCACCTTGGTGACATATGCGCCGCTCGCCGTGCCGCTGGAAGCGGTGACGATCGGTTTGATATCGAAACGCACCGCCATGTTGGCCAGCGCGCCGCCTTCAAAATCCAGGGAAAATTTGCGCGCGTTGGCGGGCCACTCGGTGGCGCCCGGAATTCCGGCCCGGCCGATGCGCGTCGCCACCACCCGGGCAAGGTCGGCGGGGTAGCCGGGCTCTTCATTCTGCCAGCTGAGGCGATAATCGAAACTCAGCGCATCGCCGCTTTTGACCGGAACCTGCGGCCGCCAATAGGCGACGATATTGTCGTCCACTTCGTCACGGGTGGGAATTTCCACCAATTCCACCGCGCCGGCGCCCCAATCGCCCTTGGGTTCAACCCAGATGCCCGGACGCTTGTTGTAGAAGGCGCCATCGTCCTGGTAATTGGAAAAATCCCGGTCGCGCTGGATCAGGCCGAAGCCCCTGGGCGATTGATCGGCAAAGGCGTTGGTCAGCAGGCGCGGCGGATTGATCAGGGGACGCCAGATGCGCTCGCCCTTGCCATTCCAGATCGCCAGTCCGTCGCTATCGTGGATTTCCGGCCGCCAGTCGGCGGCGCGATCGCGTTGGTTTTCGCCATACCAGTACATGCTGGTGAGCGGTGCGATGCCCAGCCGTTCGGGCGCGCCGCGGAAGAACAGGTCGCAATGCACATCCATCGCCACGCCATTGCTGCGGGCGCAGTCGAATTTGTAGGCTCCCGTCACGGAGGGGCCTTCCAGCAGGGCATAGATGGTGAGCTGCTCGCCGCTTTGCGCCAGCCAGAATTGGGAAAAGCGGGGAAATTCTTCCGGCGTGGCCAGCGCGGTGTTGAGGGCCAGCCCACGCGCCGACGCGCCATACTGGTCGTCCTGCCCGGCGGTGCGAAAATAGCTGGCGCCCTGAAAGGCCAGCCAGTCGCTTGGATTGTCCTGGCCATCATTGGCGCGGAAGCCGGCAAAGCCCAACTGCCCGAGTGCGCGCGGATCCAGGCCGGAAGCACCGTAATCGAAATAATCCGCAGAATAGACAATCTCCCGCGCCGTCATGGCGCCCGAAGCGCCATCCAGGGTGAAGATCGTCACCGGATCGCGGGAGTATTTGTTGAGATGAAAAAAGGAGACGGGATAGGACGCCGCCGCCTGCCCGCGCCACAGCGCATCTTCCGGACGGAAGCGGATCTTCTGCACCTTGTCGAAATCAATCCCCTGGATGATGGCCGCGGCGGGGGACGAGGTGCCGCGGTAAGGCCGGCTGGCCAGGGCGCGGGCCCGCCCCTTCAGCGCTTCAAAGCTGAAGGAATGGGCGGGGCCGAATTTCAGGCCGCCTTGTGTGGGACGAGATGTCGCGGAAAATGACGGTTCCGCCGTCATGCCTGCCAGGGCGCCCAGCCCCATCAGCAGCGTCCGGCGGTCAAAACTCGGCATCGGGAACTCCAAAAGCCCATAACTGGCGCGCCATGGCCGAATGATAGACCGTCATGGCCGGAAGGTAAAAAGCGGACCGTCTTTTTGCCGGCTGCCGCGCGCCGGAGGCGTCCGATCCATTATTTCGCCGCAATGTTCGGCAAGATTGACGCTCGATTTCAGCTGGGTTCTCACGCGTATGGATTCCGAAGCTTCGTCGTTCCAGTCCGGTTTGACTGAATTGGTGCTTGCCAATGTCCCACCCCGCTGCCCGGCCATTATGCCGGCGGGCGCGATTGTCGCTTGGACTCCCTCCCGCCTGGTGGCTGCCGCAGCCTCATGGCTGATGGAAGAAACCCAGCTTCCAGCTTCCCTGACGGCGACCAGCCAGAAGCGCCGTGCCTGATGGCGGCCTGGCGTTCCGGCGCTGGCTTTTCCTTTTTCTGACGTTTTCCTCCACCGCCGCCGCGGTCGCCAAACTCTGGTCGATCCTGCAGGCGGACGGCCTTTCCATCGGCGAGGGCTTGTTTCTCTTCCTGTTCGCGATCCTGTTCGGCTGGATCGCCAGCGCCTTCTGGCTGGCGCTGTTCGGCGCCGTGGCCCGTCTGGAGGGCTTACGCCTCATGCCATTGGCGACCGCGCCGCGCGGCGATGGCGAACCCAAGAGCCGCACCGCCATTCTGATGCCGGTCTACAACGAAGAAGTCGCACGGGTCTTTGCCAGCGTGCGGGCCATCCATGATTCCGTGCGCGATGCCGGAGAGCGCGGCTTCGATTTCTATATCCTGAGTGATTCCACCGATCCGGATCACTGGATCGCCGAGGAAATGGCCTGGCAGCAGCTGCGCCAGGCGCTGCCGCCCGATGCCGGGATCTTCTACCGCCATCGCCATCGCAATGCCGGGCGCAAGAGCGGCAACATCCAGGATTTTTGCGAGAATTGGGGGGCGCTCTACGACTATATGGTGGTGCTGGACGCCGACAGCCTGATGACCGGTGAAACACTGGGCGCGCTGACGCGGCTGATGGATGCCAATCCCCGCGTCGGCCTGATCCAGGCGCCGGCCCAGCTGGTCGGCCGCCATTCGCTGTTCGCGCGCATCCAGCAATTCGCCGCTTCGGTCTATGGCCCGACTTTCACGGCGGGGCTGGCGGCGTTGCAGGGTCCGGATGGCAATTACTGGGGGCACAACGCCATCATCCGGATGCGGGCCTTCCTGCAGCATGGCGGATTGCCCCAGCTGCCCGGCAAGCCGCCCTTCGGCGGCGAAATCATGAGTCATGATTTTGTCGAAGCCGCCTTCCTGCGCCGCGCCGGCTGGGACGTATGGATGGCGCCGGACCTGGGCGGCTCGTTCGAGGAACCGCCGCCAACCATCTATGACTATCTCAAGCGTGACCGGCGCTGGGCCCAGGGCAATATGCAGCATGCCCGCGTGTTGATCGCACAAGGAATCCGCACGCCCAGCCGCCTGCACATGGCCATGGGTGTGATGTCCTATCTGGCCTCGCCGCTGTGGCTGCTGATGCTGGTGGTGTCCGCTCTCAGCCTGGTGCCCTATGGCGCGCCGGCCGATGCCGCCGATCACGCGGCGCTGCTGCAACTGGCGGCGGCCACGGTGATCCTGCTCTATGCCCCCAAGCTGCTGGCGCTGGGCATCGTTCTGCGCGATCCGGCGGCGGTGCGCGCCCATGGCGGCACCGGCCAGCTGCTGCGTTCGGTCCTGTGGGAAACCCTGTTCGCGACCCTGTTCGCGCCGGTCGTGATGCTGGCGCATAGCTGGTACGTCTTCTCCATCCTGTTGGGCATTGCCACCGGCTGGGGTCCGCAGGCCCGCAACGACCGGGCGCTGCCGCTCTGGTTCGTGATCCGCCGCTATTGGCTGCATACCGCGATCGGCATGGGCGGGACTTATCTGTTATGGCGCTTCGCGCCCGACGATCTTGCCTGGTACACGCCATTGCTGGCCGGTTTGCTGCTGACCATTCCGCTGGTGCGCCTGACATCCAGCTTGCGGCTGGGCATGGCGGCGGCGCGGCGCGGGCTGTTCCTGATCCCAAGCGAGACCGTGAAATTGCCGGTGCTGGAACGCGCCCATCGCCTGCTGGCGGCGCAGGCGCCGGAGGCGAAGGATTTTCGCCGCCTAGTGCTAGACGATTCGCGGGTGCAGAGCCTGCATCTGACCCTGCTTCAGGAACGCCTGCCGCCGCGGGAGCTGCCGCCGGAAAAGCTTGCGGAATTGGCGGCGGCGGCAAAACGGCGCGACACGGCGGGATTTTCGCGGGCCGACTGGATTGCGCTGCTGTCCGACCCAGGCAGCATTGCCCTGGCGTCTTCGGCTTAGTTTTGCTTGCGGCCTTCGCGGTCGAGGAAATTGAAATCCTCGTCCGACAAATTTATTTCCGCCGCCGCAACATTCTCTTCCAGGTGCTTCACTTTCGACGTGCCGGGGATCGGCAGCATCACCGGACTGCGTTTCAGCAGCCAGGCCAGCGCGATGGCGCCGGGCGAGACATTGTGCGCATGGGCGATCTTGTCGAGCGGCCCACCCGGCTTGGACAGGTCGCCCGCCGCCAGCGGAAACCAGGGAATAAAGCCGATGGCGTGCTTTTCGCAATATTCCAGCACCGCCTCGCTTTGCCGGTCCACCAGGTTGTAGCGGTTCTGCACCGTGGCGACGGGAAAGACTTTTTGCGCCGCCTGGATTTCCGCCACCGACACTTCGCTGAGACCGGCATGGGCGATGACGCCGTCATCGAGCAATGACTTGATGGCGGCGAATTGCTCGCCCGCCGCGACCTTGGGGTCAATACGGTGCAGCTGCCACAGCGCAATGGTCTCGACGCCCAGCCGCGTCCGGCTCTTGTGCGCCGCCGCCACCAGGTATTTGGGATCGCCATTGGGCGTCCATGATCCGGGGCCCGGGCGGGTGAGGCCGCCCTTGGTGGCGATCAAGAGGCCCGGATAGGGATAAAGCGCTTCGCGCAGCAGATTTTCCGAAACCTCCGGCCCATAGGCATCGGCGGTGTCGATGAAATCCACCCCCAGCCCCGGCAGCGCCTTGAGGGTGCGCAGCGCCTCGGCCTTGTCCTGCGGCGGACCCCAGACGCCTTGGCCCGTTATCCGCATGGCGCCGAAGCCGAGGCGATGGACCGGAATTTTTCCGCCAATTTTAAAGATGCCGGATTTGATTGCGCTGGGCATGGGCCACTCCTTGTTTCATCGCCGGGGCATGCGATGATAGACCGGCATTTTCCCGCGGGGAACCATGACGAAGATTTTTCTGCCCCTGTGCGGCATGGGGTTTTTGCTGATCAGCCTAGCGGCCCGCGCCGATGAAGGCATGTGGACCTTCGACAATTTTCCCGCCGCGGCGGTAAAGGCGAAATACGGCGTCACGGTGGACCAGGCCTGGCTGGACCATGTGCGCCTTGCTTCCGTGCGCCTGTCGGTGGGCTGTTCGGCCTCGGTTGTCAGCGGCGACGGTTTGGTGCTTACAAATCATCATTGTGTGCGCGACTGCGCCCAGGAACTTTCCAATTCCACCACCGATTATGTCGCCAGCGGGTTCCAGACGGCCAAGCGCGAGGATGAAAAGCTCTGCGCCGGCGTGCAGGCCGAGATTCTGTCGGGCATTTCAGACGTCAGCGGCCGAATTACCAAGGCGGCGGCTGGCAAGACCGGCCAGGATTTCGTCCGGGCGCGCGACGGCGAGATCGCTGCGGTGGAAAAGGAAGCCTGCGCCGGCAAGGAAGACAAATTCCGCTGCCAGGTCGTCACCCTGTATCAGGGCGGCCAGTACAAGCTTTACACCTACCGCAAATATTCCGATGTGCGGCTGGTGTTCGCGGTGGAGGGCCAGACCGCCTTTTTCGGCGGCGACCCGGACAATTTCAACTTTCCGCGCTATGACCTGGATTGCTCCTTTGTCCGGTTCTACGAGGACGGCAAGCCGGCCAAAACCCCCGATCACATGACCTGGAGCACGGCCCCGCCAAAAGACGGCGAACCGCTTTTCGTGGCGGGCAATCCCGGCACGACGCAGCGCCTGTTGACCGCCGAGCAGCTCGAAACGCTGCGCGACGTCAACCTGCCGGAGATCATGCTGCTCTACTCGGAATTGCGCGGCCGCTTGCTCCGCTTTGACGAAGAAAGCCCCGAACACACCCGTATCGCCAACGACCTGCTGTTCGGGATTGAGAACAGCTACAAGGCCTATCGCGGCGAGGAAAAAGCCCTGGCCGATCCCGCCCTGATTGCCGCCGCGCGCAAGACCGATGCCGATTTGAAAGCGCGCGTGACCGCGACCCCCGCGCTGGCCGCCGATATCGGCGATCCCTGGGGCGATATCGCCAAGGCGCAGGTCAGCCTGAAGGCGCTGTATTACCGCTATGGCTTCATGGAAACGCGCGCCGGCGTCGGTTCGGATCTGTTTCGCTTCGCCCGCCAGCTGGTGCGCGCCGCGGCGGAAAAATCCAAGCCCAATGGCGACCGGCTGCCCGAATATACCGACAGCAGGCTGGCGCTCCTGTCCAAGACCATTCTCGATCCCCAGCCGGTCTATCCCGAGCTGGAACAGCTGACGCTGGAATTCTGGCTTTCCAAGCTGCGCGAGAACCTGACCGCCGACGCCGAGGGCACCAGGATTCTTCTGGGCAAGGATTCTCCGGAAACACTCGCGGCGCGGCTGGTCAAGTCGCGCTTAAGCGATCCCGCCATCCGCAAGACGCTGTGGGACGGCGGCATGGCAGCGATCACGGCGTCCGATGATCCCATGATCCAATTCGTGCTGGCCACCGATCCCGCCAGCCGCGCCATCCGAAAGGAATATGAAGAGCGCGTCTCCGGGCCGGTTGACCGCGCGGCGCAGAAAATCGCCCAGGCGCGGTTCGCGGTCTATGGCACCAGTGTCTATCCCGACGCGACATTCTCGCTGCGCCTGAGTTACGGCAAGGTCGGCGGCTGGAGCGATAACGGCGTGACGGTACCGCCCTTCACTTATTATGGCGGGCTGTGGGACCGCGCCACCGGCGCGTTTCCCTTTGACCTGGCGCCGCACTGGCAGAATGCCAAAGGCAAGCTGAACCCCGGCACCGTGTTCGATTTCGTCAGCGACAATGACATTATCGGCGGCAATTCCGGCTCACCCGCCATCAATGCGAAGGGCGAAGTTGTCGGCGCGATCTTCGACGGCAATATCGAGAGCCTGGGGGGCGCCTTCGGCTTCGACGATCGGGTCAATCGCGCTGTCTCGGTTTCCACGGCGGCGATCACCGAGGCGCTGAAGAACATCTATGGCGACCGGGCGCTAGCGGCGGAACTTTCGTCACGATAGGCAGTGTGGCTTTGCGCCATTTTCATCCTTAAGCGAAGTTTACCATCCGCGCGGCTTTCACCAAGCGCTAACAGCGAAGCGATAGTCTGCCCGTGACAATTTGACTATGGGCCGGCGTTGCTTCGATTGAACAGACCGAACTTTCCGGCGTGGCTGCTGAAGCCGGGAGTTTTGCTGACCGTCGGTTCGATCGGAATGCCCCTGATCGGGATAATGATCGGCCTGTTGCTGACCCAGCAAACCGTGCGCAACGAAGCCGCCAACAACGCGGTTGTCAGGGCCTCCGCCATCCGCAATCAGCTGGACCAGCTTCTCATATTGGTGGACGATGCCGATAGCGGCGAGCGCGGTTATTTGCTGACGGGCCAGACGCGTTTTCTGGCACCCTATGACAACGCCGTGCAGCAGTTGCCGGCCCTCAATAAAAGGCTCGAAAATTACATCGGCGGCGATTCACACCTGCGCGGCCAGATAGATCAGCTGAAAAAGGACGAGAATCGCAAGCTCCAAAGGCTGGCGGAGATATTGGCGCTCGCAAAGTCCGGCCAGCATGATGCGGCGGTGGCGCGGGTCAAGACCGGCCAGGGACTGGAGGCGATGACTCTTTTCCGCCAGCTGACGGCCGGCATCCAGATAGACGAAATCACCGAATTGCGCACCCAGATGGCGCTGCGCACGGAAAGCCTGCAGCGCACCGACCTGTTCATCGCCGCGCTGGGCGCCAGCCTTGTGCTGTTCGTGATCTTTAGCATCATCGCCATGCTTGTAAATCTGAGGGAGCGCGAACGCATTATCGCCCAAAAGTCCCTGGCCGAAGGCGAAAGCATCGCCCTGACCGGGCAGTTGAAGAATGAAAAAGCGCGGCTGCTCGCCCTTGTCGGCGAACTCAATCGCGCCAAGCAGTCCGCCGATGACGCCAACCGGGCCAAGTCCGAATTCCTGGCCAGCATGAGCCACGAACTGCGCACGCCTCTCAATGCCATTCTCGGCTTTTCGGAAGTGATCAAGGAGGAACTGTTCGGACCCGTGGGCCTGGCCAAATATGTGGATTACGCCCAGGACGTGCACAATAGCGGCCAACATCTGCTGGACCTGATCAACGACATACTGGATCTTTCCAAGATCGATGCCGGCAAGGTCGAACTGCGCGAGGAAGAAATCTCGGTCGCCGGCCTGATTGCCGATTCGGCGTCGCTGGTGCGGGAGCGCGCCCAGAAATCCGGCGTCGGACTTGAGATCTTGCCCGCTGCGGAACTGCCGCCGCTGACGGCCGACAAAAGGCTGCTCAAGCAGATCCTGCTTAATCTCCTGTCCAATGCGATCAAGTTCACGCCCGCGGGCGGTCGCGTCACGGTCAATGCGGCGCTGGACCGCCAGGGGGGCCTGCGCATCACCGTCGCCGATACCGGCATCGGCATGAGCCCGTCGGATATCGCCAAGGCGATGTCGCCTTATGGCCAGATCGATTCGCGCATCTCCCGCAAGCATCAGGGCACGGGGCTTGGCTTGCCGATCTCGCGGTCCCTGGCCCATATGCATGGCGGCGAGCTGGAAGTGGAATCCAAGCGCGGCAAGGGCACGCGCATCACGCTGGTCCTGCCGCCACAGCGTTGTGTGATGCGCGCGGACGCGCTTGCCGGTTAGAGGCCCGCCATGACTCAGCCCGGCTTCGGCCGCCGCACGACCGTAGCGCCCCCGGCGCCCTTGCCGGTGATGACGAAATTTTCCCGGTCCGGCACCCGGCAGGCACGCACCGAGAGGGCGCCGGGCGATCCGGTGGCGGATGAACTCAAGGCCTGGAAAAAGTCGCGCGGACCGTCGCCATATCTCAAGCCGCTTGCGCTGGCGGCGTCGCTGAGCTTCGGCGTTGCGTCGCTTGCCCTGCCCGCCAGCGTCAATGACTGGGTGCAATATCCCCTTTACGCGCTTTCGGCCGCCAGCCTGTATGCCGGCTTTCGGCGCAAGCGCGCCGCGGCCGGCAAAGCGCGGCCCACGCACGCATTATAAAGCGCGACGCGCCGAGTGTGCGGTGCATCATGGGCGGCGTTATTGACCGGCCGCCAGAGGGGTGTAACCTTCCACGCCGCTGCCGTTCCGGCGCGTTTATTCCGCGTTCCAGCCAGTATTTCGGACCGATCCTGAAAGGTGCTGCCATGAAGAATATCGTGCGGGTCATTCTGCCAATCGCGCTTGCCGCCGCCGGAACCATCGCCGCCCAGGCCGATGTTTCGCGCATCGAAATCAAATCGCAAAAGGATATTCTGGGCGGCAAGGCCTGGGGCAATACCGGCCCTTATGAGGAGCTTGTCGGCACCGCCTATTTCACCATTGATCCCGCCAATCCGCACAACAAGATCATTCCCGGCCTCGATAAGGCGCCCCGCGACGCCAAGGGGATGGTGGAATTTTCTTCCGACATTTACGTCGACCGTCCCAAGAATGCGTCCAAGGGCAATGGCGTGGCCTTCTTCGAAGCGTCCAATCGCGGCCGCCGCAGCCTCTCCACCACCTTCTCCCAGCCTTTCGCCGCCAAGCAGCCCGAAGACGTGGCGCAATATGGCGACGGCACCCTGTTCAAGGAAGGCTTCACCCTGGTCTGGGTGGGCTGGCAGCACAGCGTCGACCACAAGCCGGGCATGGTCGCGGTCAATCTTCCCATCGCGATGGAGGGCGGCAAGCCGATGACCGGGAAGGTCAATACGTTTGGCATCGGGCCGCCCTGGGTCATCCTGAAGAACAGCCCGACCCTTAAGATGGACCCGGACACATCGCGCTATACGCCAGCGGACATGAACAGCAAGGATGACGTGCTGCAGGTGGCGACCAGCGCCTTCGACAAGCCGAAAATCATTCCGCGCGACCAATGGCAATTCGCCCGGATGGAGAATGGCAAGATCATTGCCGACCCCACATCGCTTTACCTGAAGACCGGCTTTGTCGCAGGCCAGCGCTATGACCTGATCTACACCGCCAAGAACACGCCGGTGCTGGGCCTGGGTTACACCGCCATTCGCGATGTCGCCTCGGCTTTCCGCTATCGCAAGGACATGCCGGTATCGGCCAAATACACTTACCTGTACGGCGCCTCGCAGACCGGCCGCTTTGTGCGCGAATTCCTTTACGACGGCTTCAACGCCGACGAGCAGGACCGCAAGGCCTATGACGCCATGTGGGCGCAGATTTCCGGCTCGGCGCGCGGCGATTTCGTCCAGCCTTTCTCGTTGCAGGACGGACTGGGCGTCTTTACCGGCTCGATGTTCCCTTTCTCCGACGTGCCGCAGAAGGATCCCATCACCGGCAAGACCGACGGCATGGAAATGCATATGAGCCCGTCGGTGGTGCCGAAGATCATCTATACCAACAGCGAAGTGGAAAATACCGGCGGCGGCCGCGACGCGGCGCTGCTCTACACCGCGCTGGACGGCAAGACCGAACTCAAGCTGCCGGACAATGTGCGGGTCTATATGTGGGCCAGCGCCCAGCACGGCCCCGC
Source organism: uncultured Alphaproteobacteria bacterium (assembly GCA_903857685.1). Taxonomy (GTDB): domain Bacteria; phylum Pseudomonadota; class Alphaproteobacteria; order Micropepsales; family Micropepsaceae; genus Rhizomicrobium. The sequence continues at coordinate 22,239 of CAIOFO010000151.1, read as the reverse complement.
CGCTTTCCCGCCGGTCAAGAGCACGGGCCAGCAATTGGGCAATCCCAATAATTATACCGTGGCGATGCGGGCCGTGTTCGAAGGCATGGATGGCTGGGTGCGCAAGGGCGCCCCGCCGCCGGAGAGCCGCTATCCCAGCCTCCATGACGGCACGCTGGTCAATCACGCCGACCTGCATTTCCCGGCCATTCCCGGGGTGCAGTCGCCCGCCATCATCCCAGGCGGTTACCGCGCCGACCATGGCGGGTCGCTCGATGCGCCCAAGCTGCCATTCCTGGTGCCGGCGGTGGACAAGGATGGCAACGACACGGGCGGCATCCGCCTTCCCGAGATCGCGGTGCCGCTGGCCACCTACACGGGCTGGAATTTCCGCGATCCTTCGACCGGCGCGCCGACCGAGATCATCTCGCTGCAGGGTTCCTTCATTCCCTTTGCCCGCACCAAGGCCGAGCGGCTGAAGACGGGCGATCCGCGCCTGTCTATCGAAGAACGCTATCCCGGCCGCGAAGCCTATCTCGCCAAGGTCAAGGCCGCGGCGGACAAGCTGGTGGTGGGCCGTTACATGCTGCCGCAGGATGTGGACCTGATCGTCAAACACGAAGCCCTGGTGTGGGACACGCTGACCTCGGCCAAGGTCAACTAGGCCAAGGCCCGTCATCCTGAACAAGGGATGAATTGCGAACATTTCATGCCGCCGGGATGCGAATAGCAGGGTTCCGCGGGGCGAATGGGATATGCTTGGCGCGTTGTACAAGATGATGCGCAGACACATTCCACCATCGGCCTGTCTTGTCCTCCTGTTGGGGGCGGCGGCCTGCACCCAGGCGCCAACGCCAAATCCTCCCCCGGCAGCGCCGCAATTCCATGCCGTGCGCGAAAGCACTGCCCCGCTCGACACCAGTCCGCCGGACATGGCGGTGCTCAACCGGATCAGCTGGGGCGCCGAGACGGCGGATGCGCAGGCACTTGCCGCCTCGGGGCTGCGGAATTACCTGAACGCCCAGCTGAATCCTTCCGCCGATGACGGCTTGCCGCCGGATGCCAGCGCCCAGATCGCGGCAATGGAGATCAGCCAGAAATCACTGATGGCGATAAACCAGGAGGTGCGGGAGCTGCAGCAGGCGGCGCAGAAGCTCAAAGGCACGCCCGATTTTGACGCCGCTCAGAAGAGCTATCAGCAGAAACTGAACGACCTGGCGCGGCAGGCGCAGACCCGCTCGCTGCTGCGAGACCTTTATTCCAGGAACCAGCTCAAGGAACAGCTCACCTGGTTCTGGATGAACCATTTCAATGTCAGTCAGAGCAAGGACGAAATCCGCGCCCTGGTCGGCGACTATGAGGAAACCGCGATCCGGCCGCATGTGCTGGGAAAATTCCGCGACCTGCTGGCTGCCACCGTGATTCATCCGGCAATGCTGCAATATCTCGACAATTTCCAGAACGCCAAGGGTCATATCAACGAAAATTACGCACGCGAGATCATGGAGCTGCACACGCTGGGCGTCGGCAGCGGCTATACCCAGGATGATGTGCAGCAACTGGCGCGCATCCTCACCGGCATGGGAATCAATCGCACCGGTCAGCCGGCCAAGATTCAGCCCGCGTTTGTCCGCTATTATCGCGGCAAGAACATGTTCGAATTCAATCCGAACCGCCATGAATTCGGCGACAAGCAATTCCTGGGCGCCACGATCACAGGCAACGGAGTAGATGAAGTGGACAAGGCCATTTTCATTCTGGCCGCCGAACCGCCCACAGCGCATTACGTCTCGACCGAACTGGCGCAATATTTCTGCTGCGACAATCCGCCGGATCCTTTGATCCAGGCGATGACGGCGACCTGGAAGGAGAGCGACGGCGACATCAAGGAGGTGCTGCGCACCTTGTTCGCCTCGCCGGAGTTCAAGGCGTCGCTGACGCAAAAATTCAAGGACCCGATTCACTATGCGGTGTCGGGCTTGCGCGCCGCTTACGGCCAGCAGGTCATTCTCAACATTCAGCCGTTGATGAACTGGCTGAACCGCATGGGCGAGCCGCTTTACGGCCATGAAACCCCGGACGGCTATCCCATGACGGAGGCCGCCTGGTCGGGGCCCGGCGAGATGGAAACGCGCTTCGAGATCGCCCGCCAGATCGGGCTGGGCCATTCCGGTTTTTATAAAATGCCGGGCGATACCACGCCCGAGCCGGCGCCGCCGCCGCTGATCCTGCAGACGCGCTATTACCAGGCGGTGGCGCCGACATTGTCGCCCGCCACTATCAGCGCCCTCGGCCAGGGCCAGAATCCCGCCGACCGCAACATGCTGTTCCTGGCCTCGCCGGAATTCATGCATCGCTAGGAGGTGCCCTATGCAACGCCGCCAATTCCTGACATCCGCCGCCGCCGGCCTGCCGCTATTGCTGGGCAGCGCGGGGCGGCTCTATGCTCTGCCCGTTACGGGCCCGCGCCTGCTGGTGGTGTTCCTGCGCGGCGCCTATGACGCGGCCAATATTGTCATTCCGGTGTCGAGCGATTTCTACTATGCCGCGCGTCCCACTTTGGCGATTGCCAGGACCGTGGCGCTGGCGCTGGACGGCGACTGGGGCCTGCATCCGGCGCTGGTGGATTCCATTTATCCCTTGTGGCGGAAAAATCAGGTGGCTTTCGTGCCCTTTGCCGGCACCGACGATACCAGCCGCTCGCATTTCGAAACCCAGGACACGATCGAAATGGGCCAGCCCATCGCGGGGACGCGTGATTTCCGTTCCGGCTTTCTCAGCCGCACGGCGGCGGCATTGGCCGGCTCCACGCCCATCGCCTTCACCACCACCTTGCCGCTGTCATTCCGCGGGCCGCAGCCGATCCCCAACATCGCCCTCACCTCCACCGGCAAGCCGGGGGTGGCAGGCAGGAATGCCGAGCTGATCCAGTCCATGTATCAGGGCCAGGATCTGGCGCCCGCGGTGGCGGAAGGTTTCAAGGTGCAAGATCAGGTCTATCAGGCCATTTCGGCGGAGATGCAGGCGGCCAACCGCGATGCCGTCAGTCCCAAGGGCTTCGAGCTGTCGGCGCAGCGCATCGGCATATTGATGCGCGAGCAATTCAATCTGGGCTTTGTCGATGTCGGCGGCTGGGATACCCATGTCAATCAGGGCGGCGCCGATGGCTATCTGGCAAACCGCATCGGTGAGCTGGGGCGCGGGCTGGCGCTCTTGGCCACAACGCTGGGGCCGGAATGGGACAACACGGTCGTGATCGTGGTCAGCGAGTTCGGCCGCACCTTCCGCGAGAATGGCGATCACGGCACCGACCATGGCCATGGCAGCGTCTATTGGGCGCTGGGCGGCGGCATCAGGGGCGGCCGCATCGCCGGACATCAGGTGGCGGTCACGCAGGCCAACCTGTTTCAGGATCGCGACTGGCCGGTGCTGAATGACTACCGCTCGCTGATCGGCGGCGTGCTGCAGAAATCCTATGGCCTGAGCCAGGCGCAGTTGATGCAGATTTTCCCGTCGGTCCAGCCCCAGGATCTGGCGCTGATCTAGGGCGTTCCAACCGTCCGCACATAGATGGGCTGGGAATCCCAGCTCAGCGGCTTGGCGCCCTCCAGCAGGTCGGCGTATTTGCCGCCGCCGGCCTTCAGGGAAAATTCCAATACCCGATCCGGCGGAGTGGTGGTGACGTTGCGGGTGATGTCGGTCACCTGCTGGGTGCGGGCGATCAGAAATTGGCTGGGGTCGGCGGGATTGTAGAAACGGGTGTCGCCGCCGCCCTTGTTGGCGGCGCCGGGGGTGAATTTCAGGTGCAGCTGGAAATGTTCGCCGCCGGCGGCTGCAAAATCCCAGTCATCCGTTTCCATGGCGACACCGTTCGCCGTGCTGGCGCTGCGGATCATCTTGGCGCTGGCGGCCTTGAGATAGACGCCATAGCCATCGGGAACATTGGCGTCTTCGCTGATGCCGCCCAGGATCATCTGGCCGGTGGCCGAGCCGTCGGATTTCTTCACCGGCGCGGCCAGCATGGCGATGCGGTCCGTGCCCTTGCCCAACGGCTTGTTGTCGGGGCCGACGATATTCACGGCATCCACGAAAATCAGGCGCAGATTGGCGTCCTTGGCCGGGCCTTGCGTCGCCATGGCCGATTCCCATCCGGCGGGCAGCATTTTCGCCAGCGCCGCGTCACCCACATGCAGGTCGAGCTGAAAACGGTATTCGCTGGATTGCTCCATGACAGTGAGCGGCGGGGGCGGAGCAGGCGGCGGCGTGCCTTGCGCCAGGGCCGCAGCGGCGGCCAGCATGGACGCGGTGCCGAAAAATATGGTTTGGAATATCCTGCGCATGCCGTTTCCCCTGCCCTTAAAATTGCTACTTCTTCGGCGCCCATTTCTTGACGGCGGCGGCGATGCTGGGGCCGGCCTTGCCCAGATCTTCCGGCGTCATCACCGGAATGAATTCGACCTTGGCCCCCAGCCAATGGAAAAACGGCTCCGCGATGGATGGAATCTGCGAGGCATCCTTCATATTGACGATGATATAGCCGCCGCGCTGCCCCGCCATGGAGGTGAAATAGGCCGCTTCCGCGCCGATCTCTTTTAGAGCAGCCTGCATTTTTTGCCCGAATTTCGGATCACTGAGCGCGGCGTTGCCGGCCTCCATCGGGATTTCAAGCTTCAACAGAAAGCGCATTGCGATCATCCCCTTGCCATCTCATTCGTGGCTGACGCTTTAATCTTATAAATCAAGGCGATAATGCCCGCGACGACGGCACATCTAGCACGCTTTCGTCCGGCATTAAATAGCAACCGCCGCACGACAATCGCGCAATCGCCCGCTAAACTGAACGACAAGAGGGGTGACGCGATGAATGGACTGTTGAAAGCCGCCGCCGCGACGGTGGCGCTGTTCCTGCTGACAGCCTCTGGCGGCCACGCCGCCGACAATGCCGGGGAAAAAGTCCTGCTGCCCGCCAAGGAGCGGCAAGTGCAGGTCACATTTTTCCGGGCCCCCGGCACGGCGCAGCGCGGCTCGGTGATGATGCTGCACGGGGCCGGCGGGTTTGAGCGCCAGATCAAGAAGTATGATCTCTATGCCGCCACCCTGGCGAGCGAAGGCTTCGACACCTATCTGGTCAATTACCGCAGCGATTCTGACATGAAAGCGCTTATGGCCGGGCAGAATGTTTTTGAGGCGCGCTTTGGCGATTGGGCCAAGCTGGTGGACGACCTGGCCGATTATCTGAAGGCGCAGAAGACATCGAACGGCAAGGTGGGGCTGATCGGGTTTTCGGATGGCGGCACATTGACCAGTGCGGCAAGCGCGCTGGACAAGAATGTCGCCGCCGCCGTGGTCTATTACGGCATGGATGGGGCCAATGTGGGGATCGAGGAAAAGCGCTTTCCGCCGATGCTGATCCTGCATGGCGATGCCGACCAGACCATTCCATGGTCGCAGGGCGAGGCCCTGGCGCAGCATGTGCAGGCGTTGCATGCGCATGTTGAGCTTGTGCTTTTTCCCGGCGAAAAGCACGGCTTTGGCGCGGACACCACGACCAAGCATGGCGCCGACGCGCTAAAACGCGCGATTGAATTCCTGCACCAACAGCTAAAATAGCGTGCGCCGATTCGGCGATAGCGGCATAAGGCACGCAAGACCATGTTCAGCGCCCTGCAAACCAGCGCCGTCAAGGCCGCCATTCGCGCCAATGAGCTGGGCAAGGCCAGCCCTTATGCGCTTTCCTTCGCCAAATTGGGATCCAGCGGCGCCAGTTTCGGGGTGTTTCAGGGCGACATGCATGCCAATCCCGCGATTCGGACCGTGCTGCAGCAGGTGCTTCATGCCGCGGCCATGGACGGCGCCGCCATCACGCGCATTGTTGGGGTGCTGAGCGCCCCCTGCCCGAACGGCAATCCGCTTTCGCCGCAGGATGCCCAGCATGTGAACAATGCCCTTGTCGCGCCCGCCGGTGCCGCCCTGGTGGACGCCATGGACGCGCAGCTTCTGCAAACGGTGCTGACGCATGTTCAGCAGGCGGTGGATGCCGCCGCTATCCGCAGTTGGACGCTTGCCGATGTGGCGCTGCTCTATATCGCGCTTTGGAGCAACATGACCGGGGCGCCGGGACAGCTTTGCGCCTGGATCGGGGGCCAGACCATTTTCGGCGTGGCGCCGCCGCACGGCCCCATTGTGGTGGAAGCGGACTTGCAGACCTATCTGTCGGCGCAATCCTATTTTCAGCAGCATCCGGCCAACTTCATCCACTTCAAGCAGTCGGTGGCGGCTGGCGCGGCGCTGTTCCAGCCGACGGCGATGGTGTAGCGCGATGGATATGCCATGATACCGGGTACGCCGCTGTCGCCCGCCGCCATCAAGGTCATGCTGCTTGGCGCCGGCGAACTGGGCAAGGAAGTGATCATCGCGCTGCAGCGGCTGGGAGTGGAGACCATTGCCGTGGACCGCTATCCCAATGCGCCCGCTGCCCAGGTCGCGCACCGCGCCCATGTCATAGACATGACCGATGCAAAGGCATTGCGCGCGCTGGTGGAGCAGGAAAGCCCGCATCTGCTGGTTCCGGAGATCGAGGCGCTGGCCACCGATGAACTGGTGCGGATCGAGGATGACGGCCTCTGCACCGTCATTCCCACGGCGCGGGCCGCCCATATCACCATGAACCGCGAACGCATCAGGCGGCTGGCGGCGGAAGAGCTGAAGCTGCCCACGTCACCCTATGCCTTCGCCTCGTCGCTGGCGGAATTGCAGGCGGCGGCGGAAAAGATCGGCTTTCCCAGCTTCGTCAAGCCGGTGATGTCGTCTTCAGGCAAGGGACAGTCGCGCCTGAAATCGGCCGCCGATGTCGCGCACGCTTGGGAAAAAGCCCTGTCGGCGGGACGGGTGCGCGAGGCGCGGGTCATACTGGAAGGCGAGATCCGGTTCGAATTCGAGATTACCCAGCTGACGGTGCGGGCAAGCGACGGCACCCATTTTTGCGAGCCCATCGGTCATATCCAGAAAGACGGCGATTATGTGGAATCCTGGCAGCCCCAGCCAATGAGTGCCGTGGCACTGGCCCGCGCCCGCGAAATCGCGGCAGCGGTGACGGGCGCTCTTGGCGGCCTGGGCATCTTCGGCGTTGAATTGTTCGTGCGCGGCGACGAAGTCTGGTTCTCCGAAGTCTCGCCACGGCCGCATGACACCGGTCTTGTCACCCTGGTGTCGCAAGTCCAGAGCGAATTCGATCTTCACGCCCGTGCGATTCTGGGATTGCCGGTCTGCACCCAGATGGCCTCGCCCGGCGCTTCGGCGGTGATTTATGGCGGCGTCGAAGCCGGCGCTCTGATTTTCGAAGGCGTGAATGAGGCGCTGAAGATTCCGGGCAGCGAGCTGCGCCTGTTCGGCAAGCCGGAATCCTTTATCAAACGCCGCATGGGCGTGGCGCTGGCGCGCGGCGGGAACATCGAAGAAGCCCGCGCGCGCGCCAAAGCCGCGGCGGCGTGTGTGAAGCCGAAGTTCTGGCGCGCCTGACGAATGCCGGAGAATCAAATCGGCGCGCGGCAATTGCCATTGCCGGATTTGGATCTGGGCGCTCGACTTTCGCGCCAAATAGTCAGCAGGTTGTCGCGCATTTGGGCAGAAGGGCAGCGTGGTTGCCTGCTGCACGCACTGTTCGCCTGATATTTGGCCTGATGCGAAAATTCGGCTGCCCGAAATTGCGCCTCATTGCCATGTTGCAGTGCAACATAAATTGTTGACAGATAAGGGTTACAAGCATAACTTCATGCTGCACTGCACACGGGACGATGAATTCCAAAACGTTCCCGGAATCCAGGTGAAACGCCTTAACCGCTGTTGTTAATGGAGATCACCATGTTGCTTCGCACCCTCACCACCGCCGCCCTTCTTGCCCTCGGCCTGACCGCCGCCCATGCCGAAGACAGTGATATCGTTTCCACCACCGTCGCATATGGCGACTTGAACCTGTCACAGCCTGCCGATGCCAAGATTTTGGCCGGCCGCCTGCAAGACGCCGCCAAGTCCGTCTGCCTCAAGGCCAACCCCGAGATTGCCGCCAAATCCGCACTGGGGGTGTGCACCGACAGTGCCATCAGCATGGCGATGTGGCAGATCGAAGACAGCCTGGATCAGAAAGTCCGCAGCAATCTCGGCAATGTGCACATTTCGATGGAAACACCCTGATATCCATCTGAGCATATCGCCGAATTTGAAATTGCAGCGCGCCACGGCATTTCCCCGGTCGTGGCGCGTTTGCAAATATCCGGAAGTGAGAGGCCTCAGTCTTCGCCGACGCGAACACCGGGCCCTTGATCATGGATCATTCTTGCGCGCACTGAAGGGCGATAACGGCCCACAGGGCGCGCGGGCGCAGGCGCCAGGGTGGAACGGTGAATCCTTTTCATTGTCCAACCAGATATTGCGCGCTTTGATGCGCCAGCCCACCGGTGTCCTGACAATGAGGTCGTTATAGACAATGGGCGTTCCCTTCAGTTCGCCCGGCTTGCCGCCGATATAGGCATAGGCGACGCCACGCACACCCTGCAGCGTCGGCGTCAGCGAGATGTTCGACATGATGTGCCCACCCATCGGCCGAACTTGCCTGCCGATCCGCCCGGTCCGTTGGACCATGTCCGCCATTGTGCCAGGCTTGTGATCGGTGAGATTGCTGGTAATGACACCGTCGGCGGTAAATACCGTGGCGCGCATCGGGCCATCTCCCTCGTCAGTGGCGAAAGCGTATTTGGCGTAGAGCTGCTGGATTTCGAAATAATCTTCCGGCGTAAGCGCCTTGATGGCCTGGTTCGGCAGAGCAATGGCCTTTGAATCCGGCACGAATTTGTCGTTCTTGACCGCGTTGAAATCCGGCGGCGGCATTTTCTCCTTGCCAGTCCAGATCTCGCGGCTTCTGAAGCGCCAACCGGCGCGTGTCTTGACCAGCGTGTCATTATAAAGCGCTGGATATCCATCCAGGGTGCCGCTGTCATCCTCGCTCACGACCAGCGAATATATTTGCCCCGTCGCGCCGTCCGCTGTCGGATTGATCCACAAATTCATCAGCATATGGCCGCCGGCCGGTCGCATCTGTTTCGCGCCCGCACTTTTTGCAAGTGTGGCCGCGCTTTGGGGCTTATGGCCGCTGCCGGCATCAGCGAAGGTTCCGCCTGGCGCGTAGAGCGCCGCCTCTCCGGCGCCATCATTCGTGTCCAGCGCCTTGGCATAGGCGGCATAAAGTTGATTGATCTCCATATAGTCCTGCGCCGTCAGCGGTGCTGCAACGGCGGGGGCAAAAAATACGACAGCAAAAAAAATGGCCAGAAGTTGGCACCGAATATTCTGCATCAGTGCGCCTCCTTTGCCGACCAGAATTCCCGCGCCTTGAATCGCCATCCCCTGGGAGTCTTGACCAGCGTGTCACGGTAGAACAGCGGCACGCCCTTGAGCGCTTCCTTGCCGGCCGGAATCGCCGCAATCACCATGCCATAGCATTCGCCGCTCGCACCGCTTTCCGTCGGCGTGATCTCGATATTGGTAATGAAATGGCGCACACCCTTCTGCTCCAAAACCTGCGGCGCGCCGGCAATCGGTCTGGCGGCGTGGCGGCTGGCTGCGCTGGCGATGGTGCCGTCAGTCGTGAACAGGGCCTTCACATCGTCATAGGCACCGAAATCCAGCGCCTGAGAGTAGAGTGTATAGAGATTGCGAATCTCGACATAATCCGCGGGGGAAAGTGCCGGAGCACAGAGAGCCGGGGCGCATGTCAGAAGCCAGGCCAAGACAGCCAGCCGCATGGTCTTAAGCAAGGTCATACTGCCCCCTTCCATTCTTCTGGTATTTTCTGCCTTTTGCGCGCTATTGCAAATGTCGGAAATGCCAGCCAACCCGCGGCGACGATGGCCACACTCCTCGCCTGCGGGCTAGAAGTGGATTGCCAGTGGCCATACGCTGACGCTGACGCTATGGCCTGGCGCGGGCAATGGTGCCGCCTGCGTGACTCGAACACGCGACCCCCGCATTACGAATGCGATGCTCTACCGACTGAGCTAAGGCGGCTACCGATGGAGCGCCGGCGAAAGCCGGAGCGACCCATAACAAGGGCGGAAACTACGCACCCAGCCCCTCTACTGCAACAGAGAAACCTTGCCAAAAAGCGAAACTTTGGCCCGATTGAGCGGCTTTTGGCTTCTATTTCCCTCTTGGATGGGCGCTTTGGTAGGTCTTCATCAACTGGCTGTTCTCGACCGCCGTATAGGTCTGGGTGGTGGAGAGCGAGGCGTGGCCCAGCAATTCCTGGACGCTGCGCAGGTCGCCGCCGCCTTGCAGGATATGGGTGGCGAAGGAATGGCGCAGGGCATGCGGGGTGGCGCTTTCGGCCAAGCCCAGGGCGCCGCGCAGGCGCTGCATCAAGCCTTGCGCCTCGCGCGGGCTCATCGGCTTGCCGCGGCGCGAGAGAAACAGCGCCGTTCCCGGCGCGCCGCCGAACGGAATTTCCTTGGCATAGGCGCTGATCGCGTCGCGCAGCAGCGGCAGCACCGGCACAATCCGTTCCTTGCGGCCCTTGCCCAGGATGGTGATGGTTTCGCCCAGCGGGACATCGCCGCGTTTCAGCGACAGCGCCTCGGAAATGCGCAGGCCCGCGCCATAAAGCAGGGTGAGCAGCGCCGCATCGCGCGCCCCCAGCCATTTCACGTCATGCTCGCCCGCTTGCGCAATGGCGCGTGTGGCATCCACTTCGCTGAGCGGCCGCGGCAGGCGGCGCTTCAGCCTTGGTGTGCGGATGGCGCGGGGGGCGGCATTCTCCAGAATGCCTTCGCGCGCCAGGAAGCGATAGAAGCTGCGCACCGCCGCCAGCGCCCGCTGCACCCCGCCCGCGCCCAAACCCTCCGAGCGGCGCGCCGCGATGAAGGCGCGGATATCGGCGGTCTTGAGCGATGCCAGGGCTTTTTCATTCACCGCGCCGCCCAGATGGCCGCGCTGGAAGCCGATAAAGCGGGAAACATCATCGCCATAGGCGCGCAACGTGTTGGGGCTGGCGCGGCGTTCATGCGCCAGCCAGCCCAGCCAGTTCTTCTGCAACTCTTCGGCGGACATGCCCACGCTTATGTCTTGCCCACTTCAGGTTTTAATCGTGACGTTGGCCTTTTTGGCATCGGCGATAAAGGCCGCCAAGCCCTTATCTGTCAGCGGATGGCTGAGCAGCTTCTTGAAAATCTCGCTCGGCATGGTCGCGACATCGGCGCCGGCCAGCGCCGCCTCGCGCACATGGCTGACGCTGCGGATGGAGGCGGCGAGAATCTGGGTCTTGAAGCCGTAATTGTCGTAGATGGCGCGGATGTCGCGGATCAGGCCGATGCCGTCCTCGCCGACATCATCCACCCGGCCGATGAAGGGCGAGATGAAGGTGGCGCCCGCCTTGGCCGCCATCATCGCCTGCACTGGCGAGAAACAAAGCGTGACATTGACCATCAGACCGTCATCCGACAGCGCCTTGCAGGCTTTCAGCCCGTCCCAGGTCAGCGGCACCTTGATGGTGATGTTCTTGGCGATTTTCGAGACCGCCTTGCCTTCCTTCATCATGCCGTCGAAATCGGTGGCCAGGACCTCGGCGCTGACCGAACCGGGGATAAAGGAACAGATTTCCTTCAGCACATCGGAGTAATCGCGGCCCGTCTTGGCGGCCAGCGAGGGATTGGTGGTGACGCCGTCCACCAGGCCGCTGGCGGCATATTCGCGGATTTCCGCCACATCGGCGGTATCGAGAAAAATTTTCATGGGGCTTGGCGACCTTTTGGTTGACGGCTCGGCTGAGGCGGAGCGAATGGTATCCCATGAGACCCGCCCGGTTGAAGCAGGAAGCTGTCATTCTGGCGCCCCAGGAACGGGCGGGCGTTTTGCTGCCTTTGCCGCTGGCTGGCGCCTATGACTACAAGCTGCCTCGGGGTGTGAACGCACCGCGGGGGACCGTGGTTGCCGCCCCCCTGGGGAACCGGGAAACGCTGGGCGTGGTGTGGGGCGCGGCGGAGGGCACGGTGGGCGACAATCGCCTGAAAGTGGCTGAGCCGCTGGAGGGAATGCCCGCTTTGCCCGCCGGATTGTGCGATTTTATAGACTGGGTGGCCGATTACACCATCAATCCGCCGGGCGCTATTCTGGCGATGGCGCTGCGCTCGCGGGGCGCATTCGAGCCGGAAAGCCTGCGCACCGCCTATGTGAAGGGCGATGCTGTTCCCGCCAAGATGTCGGAGGCGCGCAAGCGGGTGCTGGCGGTCAGCGAAGACGGGCTGGCGCGCAGCGTGGCGGGCCTGGCCGAGGATGCCAATGTGTCAACCGCCGTGGTGCGGGGGCTGATCGCGGCGGGCGCGCTGGTGACGACGCAGCTGCCGGAATTTTCCGCCTTCAAACCGCCCGATCCAGATTTTGCCGCCCCGAACCTGAATGACGACCAGGCGCAGGCGGCGGCGCATTTGCGCGATGCGGTGGCGGCCGGAAATTTTTCCGCCAGCCTGCTGGACGGGGTGACAGGCTCGGGAAAAACCGAAGTCTATTTCGAGGCCATTGCCGAAACTCTGCGCCGGGGCCGGCAAGTCCTGATCATGCTGCCGGAGATCGCGCTGACGGTGCAATTTCTGGAACGCTTCGCCGCTCGCTTCGGGGTGCGGCCAGCCGAATGGCACAGCGATCTGACGCAGAAGGAACGCCGCCGCACCTATCGCGCCGTGATGAAGGGCGAAGCGCGGGTGGTGGTGGGGGCGCGCTCATCCCTGTTCCTGCCTTTCCCGGAACTTGGCCTCATCATCGTGGATGAGGAGCATGAACAGGCTTTCAAGCAGCAGGACGGCGCCATCTATCACGCCCGCGACATGGCGGTGGTGCGGGCGCGGATCGAGAAATGCCCGCTGATCCTGGCCAGCGCAACGCCGTCGCTGGAAACATTCATCAATGCCGGTTCGGGCCGCTATGCCCATCTGAAGCTGGCGGCGCGGCACGGCGTGGCGGAAATGCCGAAGGTCGAGATTGTGGATCTGCGCCGCCAGCAGGGCGCCGAGGACAATGCCAAGTGGCTTTCGGCGCCGCTGCGCAAGGCTATGGCGCAGACATTGGCGGCGGGCGAACAGGCGATGCTGTTCCTCAACCGGCGCGGCTATGCCCCGCTGACCCTGTGCGAAGCCTGCGGCCACAAGCTGACCTGTCCCAATTGTTCGTCCTGGCTGGTGGAGCATCGCTATCGCAAACGCCTGGCCTGTCATCAATGCGGCTATGAGATTGCGCTTCCCACCGCCTGCCCGGAATGCAAGGCGGAAGGCACGCTAATCGCCTGCGGCCCCGGCGTGGAGCGAGTGGCGGAGGAATTCGCGCATTTCTTTCCGGGTGCGCGCTATGCCATTGCTTCATCCGACACCATGGCAAGCTTGCATACCGGGCCGTCGGAAATGCAGGCCACCATCCGCGCCATGGCCAAGCGCGAAATAGACGTGCTGATCGGCACGCAGATCATCGCCAAGGGACATCATTTTCCACAACTGACGCTGGTCGGCGTGATCGACGCCGATCTTGGCGGCTCGGACGGCGATTTGCGGGCCCGCGAACGCACCTTTCAATTGCTGCATCAGGTATCGGGCCGGGCCGGACGCGCCGAAAAGCCGGGGCTGGTGCTGCTGCAGACCCGCAATCCCACGGATGCCGTGATCGCGGCCCTGGCATCGGGCGACCGCGACAGTTTTTACGCGCAAGAGGCGGAATTCCGCTCCCGCGCCGGAGCGCCGCCCTATGGCCGGCTCGCCGCGATTATCGTCTCGGGCTATGACGGCGAGCAGGTGCGCCAGATTGCCCGTGCCCTGGCCAAGGCCGCGCCCGCCGCCAAGGATGTGAAAGTGTGGGGACCGACGCCAGCTTTCTATGCCTTGCTGCGCGGCCAGACGCGCGAACGCCTGCTGGTGCAGGCGGCCAAGGGCGTGGATATGCAGGCCTATATGCGCGCCTGGCTTTCGCTGGTAAAAATTCCAAATCAGGTTCGCGCCACCGTAGACGTTGATCCAATCAGCTTCTATTGATCAATCGTTCCGGCGCGAGGGATTTTGTGGCGTGAGCAGGAGCGTCGTGCGGAGCGTACGGACTTACGTGAGCACGCGCGACGAACTCACGACGCAAAAGACCCGCGCATTTCTCTAGGGCGGACCGAAGCCGCCATTGCCGCCCCTTGGCCCAAAGCCGCGCCGCGGCGGCGGACCGGAAATGGCGCGGACATTGGCCAGGTCATAGCTGCCGTGAAAGCAGCCCAGCGTGTACGGAAAATCCCAGGTGGCGTGATAGTGGTACATCATCACCATCTTGCCGTCCCATGGGATCATGTGGGTGTGGCCGTGACAGGCGTCCAGATCGCTGGACGACAGCAACACGCCCTTTTCGCCATAGCGCCCGAAAATGCCGAAGCCATCCAGCGCATATCCTACCAATGCGGAATGGCCATCCGGCAACCGCTTGTCATCCATGCAGATGGTGACGGAATGATAATGATAGACGCCTGATTCCTGGGGATGGCCCTGGCAGGCATCCTGCGTCTCATGCGCCACGGCATCGCGGCCCGGCGCGTCCAGGGCATTGAACAGCACCGAACCGGTCAGAAGGATTCCCACTGCGCCCGGGGCGCAAACCGGCGTTGCTGCCGCCACTGGATTGGCGGGCAGGGTCACGGTGACGCTCTGTTCGCGGATTGCGTTGGGATTGCGGTCGTACTTGTAAGCCTCATCGGTGGCCGAAATCGGAAATGTGCCGGTGGGATGATTGGGCAGGTCGTTGCTGGTGAAAACGCGGCTTTCGCCTGACAGGCTCATCACAAAATGCGGCACCCACATCACCTTGCCGCTGACCACGGCTTTCTTGGTGAAGTCGTAAGTGCCGGCCGTCTTGTTGATCCAGGGGCCATCCACCAGTGCGCCGCCGCCATTGGGGTCGACGCGACAGGCCCAGATCTGGCCCACCATCGGGGCGGCGGAAAGCTTGCCGTCGCCGAGCGGCAGCTTGGTCAGGTCAACATCATGCGCGAAAGCGGCAGAGGCGAAAACGGTCAGGACAATTGCCAGAACCGTTTTGCCCATAATTTATAATGTCCGCACATCGGTGAGATGGCCGGTGATCGCCGCCGCCGCCGCCATCGCCGGCGAGACAAGGTGCGTGCGGCCGCCGCGGCCCTGACGGCCTTCAAAATTGCGGTTGGAGGTGGAGGCGCAGCGCTCGCCTTCCTTCAATTTGTCGGCGTTCATGGCCAGGCACATGGAGCAGCCCGGATCGCGCCATTCAAAGCCGGCGTCCAGGAACACCTTGTCCAGGCCTTCTTCTTCCGCCTGTTCTTTCACCAGGCCGGAGCCCGGCACGACAATGGCATTGACGCCGGCGGAAACGTGCTTGCCGCGCGCGATGGCGGCGGCGGCGCGCAGATCCTCGATCCGGCCATTGGTGCAGGAGCCGATAAAGACATGGTCCACCTTGATGTCGGTGAGCTTCATGCCGGCGGTCAGGCCCATATAATCGAGGGCGCGTTCGGCGGAAGCACGCTTATGCTCGTCCATCTTTGCCGGGTCGGGCACATTGCCGGTCACCGGCAGCGCCTGCTCCGGCGAGGTGCCCCAGGTCACCATCGGCACGATGTCGCGCGCATCCAGGGTGATCTCGGCATCGAACTTGGCATCGGGATCGGATTTCAGGGTGCGCCAGTAATTCACCGCGGCCTCGAAGGCGCCGCCCTTGGGGGCGCGGGGACGGCCCTTGATGTAATTGATGGTGGTCTCATCCACCGCGACCAGACCGGCGCGGGCGCCGCCTTCGATGGTGAGATTGCACAGGGTCATGCGCCCTTCCATGGAAAGGGCCATCACCGCCTCGCCGGCATATTCGATGACCGAGCCGGTGCCGCCGGCAGTGCCGATCTTGGCGATCACGGCCAGGGCAATGTCCTTGGCCGTGACGCCTTCGGGCAGCTTGCCGTTCACCGTCACGCGCATGTTGTGCGACTTGGGCATCAGCAGCGTCTGGGTCGCCAGCACATGCTCGACATCCGAAGTGCCGATGCCGAATGCCAGGGCGCCGAAGGCGCCATGCGTCGAGGTGTGGCTGTCGCCGCAGACGATGGTGGTGCCGGGCAGCGTCCAGCCCTGTTCCGGGCCGATGATATGAACGATGCCGGCACGGATATCGTCCATAGCGAAAAATTCGATGCCGAAATCCTTGGTGTTCTGCGCCAGGGCGGCAACCTGTTCGCGGCTTTCGGGATCGGTGATGCCCTTGTCGCGGTCCTTGGTCGGCACGTTGTGATCGGCCACCGCCAATGTCAGTTCCGGGCGGCGGACCTTGCGGCCGGTATTGCGCAGGCCTTCGAAGGCCTGGGGGCTGGTGACTTCATGGATCAGGTGACGATCAATATAGATGAGCGGCGTCTCGCCGGGCCGGGCCTCGACCAGATGCGCATCCCAGATTTTGTCGTACAGCGTCTTGCCCATGATGTTTCCGTCGTAATTTTATTGCGCGCGGACCGTTCGCGAGCGGCTTACATATAAGGCGGGGCGGGATTGTTCAACGCCGTCCCACGCAAGGCTGAAAATCAGTGATTTTGGCCGAAATAGAGCACCGCCAGGATGATCAGGATGGCGATAAACTGGGCCAGGACGCGGATGCGCATCAGCTTGTTGGACCAGCTGGCCGAAACCGCGCCGCCCTTCCACAGGGTGTAAAGCCCTAGCAGCAGCACGACAAAGACGACACCGATGGCGATAGCGACCAGGGCTTTTCCCATGAGCGTGTTTTCGTCTTCCTTAGGCCAGGGCGTCAACCTGGGCGTCGGTGAAAGTTCCCGGGACAATGGTGACCGGAATGGCCTGCACCGCGCCGGCAAACATGGCGACCAGGGGGCCGGGGCCTTCTTTCCCGGCGCCGGAGGCCAGCACCAGGATGGAGATATCCTTGTCTTCCTTGAGCAGCTTGGCCAGGCATTCGGTGACGGTGCCGTAGGGGATCACCAGTTCGGGCAGGATGCCCGACAGGTCGTTCACCGCCTTGGCGCTGGCGTGCAGCAAGGCTTCGGCCTCGGCATGCGCCTCATCCTTCATGATTTCTTCCACCCCGCGCCATTGCTGGAATTCACCGGGCGTTGCGGCGCACATCAGGGTGACGCGGCCGCCGGTATGCTGCGCCCGGCGGGTGGCGAAGCGCAGCGCCACCTGGCATTCGGGCGTCTTGTCGATCACCACCAGGAACTTGCGGACGCGCGGATTGGGGTCGGCCATACCCACGATGCTAGGATAATTTCCGCTTCAAGTCATAGAGGACTTCCAGCGCCTCTTTGGGCGAAAGCATGTCGGGCTCGACGGATTTGAGCGCCTCTTCCACGGCATTGCCCTTGGGTTTGGGCGCAGTGGCACCGAAAAGCGGCAATTCATCGATATGGGCCAACGGCGTGTGGCCTTCCCGGCCTTCTTCCAGCGCGGCCAGCACCTCCTCGGCACGGCGCACCACCTGTTCGGGCAATCCCGCCAGCTTGGCGACATGGATGCCGTAGGAACGGTCGGCGGCGCCCGGCGTCACCTCGTGCAGAAAGACAATGCTGTCATTCCATTCCTTCACCTTCATGGTGACGCAGGTCATGGAGCTGAGCCTTTCGCACAACGCCACCATCTCGTGATAGTGAGTGGCGAACAGCGCGCGGCTCTTGTTGCTTTCATGCAAATGCTCCGCCGCCGCCCAAGCGATGGCCAGGCCGTCATAGGTGGCGGTGCCGCGCCCGATCTCATCCAGTATCACCAGGCTCTTTTCCGTCGCCTGGTTGAGGATGGCGGCGGTTTCCACCATCTCGACCATGAAGGTGGAACGGCCAGCCGCCAGATCGTCACCGGCGCCGACACGGCTGAACAGCCGGTCCACAATGCCGATATGCGCCGCTTCGGCGGGCACGAAGCCGCCCATCTGCGCCATGATGGCGATCAGCGCATTCTGGCGCAGGAAGGTGGACTTGCCCGCCATGTTGGGGCCGGTGACCAGCCACAGACGCCCTTTGCCGCCGGGCGAAAGGTCGCAATCATTGGGCACGAAGCTGCGGGCATGATCGGACGCCAGCGCCGCTTCGACCACCGGATGGCGGCCGCGCGTGATCTTGAAGCCAAGGCCATTGTCCATCGAGGGCCGGACATGATGCAAAGCCACCGCCAGTTCCGCCAGTGACACCGACACATCGATTGTCGCCAGCGCCGCCGCGATGCCCGCCAGCGCTTCGGCATTTTCCAGCGCCAGCGCCGTCATCTCATCAAACAGGGATTTTTCAATGGCCAGCGATTGTTCGCCCGCCTTCGCGATGCGGCTGGCGAGGCTGGCCAGTTCATCGGTGGAAAAGCGCACCGCCCCCGCCATGGTCTGGCGATGGCGGAACAGCTCTTTCATCGCGATGAGCTTGTCAGCGTGCTGCTGCGTCACTTCGATGAAATAGCTCAGCACGCCATTATGCTTGATTTTAAGCTGGGCAATGCCGCTGGCGCCGCGATACTTGTTTTCCAGCGAGGCGATGACGCGGCGGGATTCGTCCCGGAGGGCGCGCACCTCATCCAGCGGCGCATGCACGCCGGAACGGACAAAACCGCCGTCACGGCTGAAATAGGGCGGCTCGGCCACCAACAGAGTCTCAAGCCGGTCATAAAGCGCCGATGCCGCCGCGATTCCTTGCGTGATCGCGTCTGCCGCACTTACCACTTCGCCTGCCAGCGGAATCTTTCCCAGGCCATCGCGCAAGGCGCGCGCCGCCTTGATGGCGTCACGGATATTGCCCAGATCGCGGGGGCCGCCGCGCTGGACCGACAACCGCCCCATGGCGCGCGACAGGTCGGGTGCGGCGCGCAAGGCATCGCGGAGCACCCGGCGCAGTTCGGAATGTTTGAAAAACAATTCCACGGCGTCATGGCGGGCGACGATGGTCTTGACCTCCGTGAGCGGCGCCGCCAGTCGGCAGGCCAATTCGCGCGCGCCCGCCGCCGTGACGGTGCGGTCAATCGCGGCCAAAAGGCTGCCGCCGCGCGATCCCGCCAGCGTCTCGGTCAGTTCCAGATTGCGCCGCGTCGAAGCGTCGATCGCCATGAAATGCTTTGGGCTGACGCGCGACAGCCGCCCCAGCGCCACGCGCTTGCCCTTTTGCGTCAGCTCCAGATAGGCGACCAGCGCGCCGGCCGCCGAAAGTTCGGCGCGGCTGAAATTGCCCAGCCCGTCCAGCGACAGCACGCCGTAATGGGCCAGCAGCGCCCGCTCGCCGTTTCCGGAATCAAACCGCGAGGACGGCAGCGGCGTCAGGGCCGGGCCCAGCACTTTCAGAAGCGGCGCCAGATTTTCATGCGCCAGCAATCCGTCGGGCGCCAGAAGTTCGCGGGGGCTGACGCGCGCCAGTTCGGCGGCGATTTCGCTTTCGCGCAAGGCGCTGACCTGGAACACGCCGGTGGACATGTCGGCGCTGGCCAGCGCGAAATCATTGCCGGCGCGCCCCAGCGCCGCCAGCATGTTGGCGGCGCGCGCTTCCAGCAGCGAATCCTCGGTCAGGGTGCCGGGTGTCACCAGCCGCACCACTTCGCGCCGCACCACCGATTTTCCGCCGCGCTTTTTTGCCTCCAGCGGGTCTTCGGTCTGTTCGCATACCGCGACACGGAAACCCTTGCGGATAAGTTTTTCCAGATAGGCTTCGGCGGCATGCACCGGCACGCCGCACATGGGGATATCGTCGCCCTGGTGCTTGCCGCGCTTGGTCAGGGCGATGTCCAGCGCCTCGGAGGCGCGGGCGGCGTCATCAAAGAACAGCTCGTAAAAATCGCCCATCCGGTAGAACAGCAGGTAACCCTCATGCGCAGCCTTGATGGCCAGATACTGGGCCATCATCGGCGTGGCGTCGGGCTGGCCGAGAGCGAAGTCCGGCTGTTCGTTCATGGCCGGACCCTATCAGAGGGCCCCTGCCGGGGGGACCCGCAGCCCTCGCCGATATTGTGGATGGCTGCTATCAATGCCGCCCATGGGAGAGACAATGGACAGCCAGAAAGCCGCCCGTTTTATCAATGGCCTGTGGGATAGCGAGATTATTCCCGCCCTGACGGATTATATCGCCATCCCCTGCAAGAGTCCGGCTTTCGACCCGCAATGGGAAAGCCATGGCCATATGGAAAAGGCGATCGGCCTGATGACGGGGTGGGCACAGGAAAAGCTCAAATCCCTGCCCGGAGCCACGCTGGAAGTGGTGCGCCTGGCCGGCCGCACGCCGCTGATCCTGATCGAGATTCCCGGAAAAGCGGATGGCAGCATCCTGATGTATGGTCATCTCGACAAGCAGCCGGAAATGAAAGGCTGGGATGACGGGACGGGACCCTGGATTGCGCTTCTGAAAGATCAAAAGCTTTACGGCCGCGGCGGCGCCGATGACGGTTATGCCATTTTCGCGGCCCTGTCGGCGCTGCTGGCGCTGAAGGACCAGGGCCGGGACCATGCCCGTGCCGTGATCCTGATCGAGGCGTCGGAGGAATCCGGCTCACCGGATCTTCCCGCCTATGTCGAACATCTGTCGCCGCGCATCGGCACGCCCAATCTGGTGGTGTGCCTCGATTCCGGTTGCGGCAATTACGGCCAGCTCTGGCTGACCACATCCCTGCGCGGCAACCTGATCGGCGAGCTGACGGTCAAGGTGCTGACCGAGGGCGTTCATTCCGGCATGGCCAGCGGTATTGTCCCGTCATCCTTCCGCATCGCGCGGCGGCTTTTGTCGCGCATCGAGGATGAGAATAGCGGCGAGATGAAGCTGGAAGCGCTGTTCGCCCAGGTGCCGCCCGAGCGTCTGAAACAGGCGCAGGCGGCGGCGGATATTCTGGGCGGCGAAGTCGCGGGCAGCATGCCCTTTGCCGGCGGCACAAAAGCGATGGCGGATTCGAATGTCGAACTGATCCTGAATCGCACCTGGCGGCCGCAACTGGCCGTCACCGGCATGGACGGCTATCCCGCGCCAGAAAATGGCGGCAATGTGCTGCTGCCCTATTCAACGCTGAAGCTGTCGCTGCGCCTGCCGCCCACCTGTGATGGGCAAAAAGCCACCGCCGCCATGAAAAAGGCGCTGGAGGAAAATCCACCCTATAATGCCGAGGTCACATTCAATGGGCCACCCGCCGACAATGGCTGGAATGCGCCCGCATTGGCGCCGTGGCTGGCCACGGCGCTGGACAAGGCCAGCCTGGCCGCCTTCGGCAGGTCTGCGGCTTTCCTCGGCGAAGGCGGCTCCATCCCCTTCATGGCCATGCTGGGGGCAAAATTTCCGGGGACCCAGTTCGTGGTCACCGGTGTCCTTGGACCCCATTCCAATGCCCATGGCCCCAACGAATTCCTGCACATTCCCATGGCCAAGAAAATTACTGCCTGCATTGCCTCCATTCTGGCGGATCATGCGTTGGAAAAAGCATGAGCTTTCTGGATTCCGCCGATGACGGTCCCAAGCGGGCGGCGCGCCGGCCGCTCTTGGCCTTCATCCTGGGGACCTTGATCATCGGCGCGGGCGCATCTGTCTTTACCGAACCGTCCATTCCCACCTGGTATGCCGGGCTGGTGCACCCCGCCATTGCGCCGCCCAACTGGGTCTTCGCGCCGGTCTGGACCACACTTTATGTCTTGATGGCGGTGGCGGCATGGCGGGTTTGGCGCATCGCCGGCACCAGGTCGAAAGAGATGTTGGCCTATGGCGTGCAGCTGGCGCTGAATTTCGCCTGGAGTGCGATCTTCTTTGCCGCCCACCAGATCGGGCTCGCCATGATCGAGGTCATCGTGCTGTTGCTGGCGATCCTGGTGACCACCGGACTGTTTTTCCGCCGCGACCTGCTGGCGGGACTGCTGCTGCTGCCCTATCTGGGGTGGAGCAGTTTCGCGGCTTTTCTGACCCACGCCTTCTGGGTCCTGAACACCTAGAAAAAACAGCCCTTTTCTGGCTCTTGGCAATGTCCCACCCCCTGCCTATATACCCCATAACGTCAGCATGGGATTCAGCCCAACGGCGTTATTTTGTCAAAGAATTCAATGGGATGGACCGGAGGACGCCGTAAGGGTCAGGACTCCATGCCCAATGAGAGGAAGCAAGACATGGCTAAAGTAATCGGTATTGATCTGGGCACCACCAATTCCTGCGTCGCGGTGATGGAGGGGTCTGCCCCCAAAGTGATCGAGAATGCGGAAGGCGCCCGCACCACGCCCTCCATCGTGGGCTTTGCC
>CAIOFO010000150.1 GCA_903857685.1 uncultured Alphaproteobacteria bacterium | reverse complement strand
TTCCTGTCGGACATGACGCGCGGCACCTCGTTCCACCGCGTGCTGCGCGACCAGGCCGAAGTCGTGCCCGGCGCCACCACCGTCCAGTTGGTGCCGGACCATGAGATCAAGCGCGTGGTTCTGTGCACCGGCAAGGTCTATTTCGACCTGATGGAAGAACGCGAGAAGCGCGGCGAGAACCGCATCCAGATCCTGCGCATCGAACAGCTCTATCCCTTCCCGGAAAATGTGCTGGCCCAGGAGCTGAACCGCTTCCCCAAGGCCGAGCTGGTCTGGTGCCAGGAAGAGCCCAGGAACCAGGGCGCCTGGAGCTTCATCAAGCCGCGCATCGAGGAGACCATCGCCAAGCTGGGCGGCAAGGCCAGTCCCCGCTATGCCGGACGGCCGGAATATGCCTCCACCGCGGCGGGCCTGATGAAACAGCACCTGGCCGAACTGGCCGCGTTCCTCAACGAAGCATTGTCTCTTTAAAAGGACGGCGCGCGACAAGCGGGCCGGGAACCATTCATGAGTACCGATATCAAGGTCCCCGCCATGGGCGAATCCGTCACCGAAGCCACGGTGGCGCGCTGGTTCAAGAAGGAAGGCGACGCGGTCAAGCGCGATGAGCCGCTGCTGGAACTGGAAACCGACAAGGTGACGGTGGAAGTGCCGGCCCCCGCCGATGGCGCGCTGGAATCCATCTCGGTCAAGGCCGGCGACACGGTGCAGGTGGGTGCGCTGCTGGGCACGCTGGCCGAGGGCAAGGCCGGCGCCGCCAAGCCCGCCGCAAAAGCCGAAGCGCCAAAAGCCGCCGCGCCCGCGGCCGCGCCGGCCAAGCCGGCTGCTGCTCCCGCTCCGAAATCCGACGTCCCGGCGATGCCGTCGGCGCAGCGCATTGCGGCCGAATCCGGCCTTTCCACCGTCTCGGTCGCCGGCACCGGCAAGGATGGCCGCGTCACCAAGGGCGACATGCTGGGGGCGCTGGAGGCGAGGGCGAACAAGCCATCGCCCACGCCATCGCAGCCCGCCGGTCCGCGCCACAATGCGGCGCGCGAGGAAATCGTGCCGATGACGCGGCTGCGCAAGACCGTGGCGCTGAGACTGAAGGAATCGCAGAACACCGCCGCCCAGCTCACCACCTTCAACGAGGTGGACATGACGGCGGTGATGGCGGCGCGCGCCACCTACAAGGACGCCTTTGAAAAAAAGCATGGCGTCAAGCTGGGGTTCATGGGCTTCTTCGCCAAGGCGGTGGTCGCGGCGCTGAAGGAGCTGCCCAACGTCAATGCCGAGATCGAAGGCGACAACATCGTCTACAAGAATTACTACGATATCGGCATTGCGGTTTCGACCGAGCGCGGCCTGGTGGTGCCGGTGGTGCGCGACGCCGACCAGCTATCGCTGGCCGGGGTGGAGAAGGCGATCGTGGATTTCGGCACCCGCGCCCGCGACAACAAACTGAAGATCGAGGAATTGCAGGGCGGCACCTTCTCCATCACCAATGGCGGCGTGTTCGGCTCGCTGATGTCCACGCCCATCCTCAACGCGCCGCAGTCCGGCATTCTGGGCATGCACAAGATCCAGCCGCGCCCCATGGCCATCGGCGACAAGATCGAGATCCGTCCAATGATGTATCTGGCGCTGTCCTATGACCACCGCATCGTGGACGGCCGCGAAGCCGTGACGTTCCTGGTCAAGGTGAAGGATAATCTGGAAGACCCGCAGCGCATGCTGCTGGACGTCTAAACCGGCGAAATTGAATTGCAAAAGGCGGCCTTATCGGCCGCCTTTTTCATTTGGTGGCCTAGGCCACTCTCTTGTCCACTTGTTCCAGCTTTGCCAGCTCGACATGGGCGCGCAGCTCGATCTGGTCGAGCACGTCCTGCAGCTTGGGATCGGCAAAGACGTCATGGCGGCGCGTCACCGCCACCGCCAGCCGGTTCAGGGTGGCGCGGGGAATGCCGCCGGCCAGCATGCCGTCGCGCACCGCGTCCAGGATATCGAGAAGCTGCTCGCCATGGGCCAGGCCCTTGGAGCGACCGTCGGTGGGATCGCCCATGTCCTGCAGCGCCAGGATGGAATCCAGGGCGGCGATCGGGCCGGGGCCGGAAACAATATGGGCGTGGGTTTCGGGGGCGTCGGAAACCGCGAAACCGCCGCCGCCGGTCGAGGCGGGGCTTTTGCGCCGAACGGCGCTGGTACCAACAGTTCCGGTTGCTTTGATTTCCATGGGCCCATGTCCCATTGCGACACATCAGCATCGCCGATCATGGTTAAGGAAGGGTTATGCGCCCCGGTGTGAGGCGAAAAACGCGCGAAAAGGCTGGCACGGCGCTTGAAACAGCTTCCCCGACATTCAGGAGAATTGCGTCATGTATTATGACGAACGCAGGAAATATTGGCTCGGCGGGCTGTTGCTCGTCCTTCTGGCGGTGGCCCTGTCGGCCGGCTGGCTGCTGCTGCACAAGAAGACACCGGGCATGTATGGCGCCATCGCGCTTTCGAGCGGCACACAAGCCTTCGGCACAGCCTGGGGCTATGCCGATCCGGCTGAGGCCCATGCCCGCGCCCAGACGGAATGCGCCAAGCTCGGCCTTACCGACTGCGCGGTACGCGTCAGCCTGGCCGGGACATGCGGCGCGCTGGTGATGAGCAGCCAGACCGCCCAGACCTTCGCGGTCACCGACCTGGACAAGGCCGGCGCTGGTGCGCTGGCGCTGGCGCAATGCCAGGCCACGGGCGCTTCGGACTGCCAGGTGCAGGCGAATTTCTGCGGCAGCGGGTCATAAGCAGACCGCCGCAGGCGGATGAATTGGTTCAGTGGACCATTTCAAGCGGTGAGGGCGACTAGCAAATGATCCGTCGCCAGCGGCAGCGTAGGGCGACGATCAATTGCCGCCCGGACGCCCCGAGCCTAAGCGAGGGGCGGGCGCTGCCCAACACGCACGCAGCCCTGAGCCTTCCCTTCTAACCTCTGTGATACGGATGCCCGGCCAGAATCGTCATCGCGCGATATAGCTGCTCGGTCAAAAGCGCGCGGGCCAGCAAATGCGGCCAGGTCTGGGGACCGAAGGCCAGGCTGCGGCCCGCCTTCTTGCCGGGCAGGGCGGCCAGTCCGTCGGGACCGCCGATCACGAATACCAGGTCGCGGGTGCCGGCACCGCGCAGCGCCCCCAGCATCTCGGCAAAATCCTCGCTGGTCATGCCCTTGCCCTTGGCATCCAGCAGCATGATATGGGCGCCGTCGGGCAGGCGCGCCGCCAGCCTTGCGGCTTCATCGGCCATGCGGGTCTTGGCGTCGCGCGCCTTGCCGACGGACAATTCCTCAACATGAACGGCGGAAAAACCGATATTGCGGCCCAGCTTGACGGCGCGGCCGAGATATTCATCGCACAACGCGCCTTCGGAGGTGCCGCGGGCGGAGCCGATCGCGAACACCCATAAACGCATTACTTATCCCTTGGTCGCGCGGCCGGACGGGAAACCGTTGCCACGACGCTGTCGCTGGGCAACCCGCACTTTCCCTGGCCGACGCTCATTGTACCGACCACATGCCTTCGAGGTCGTAATAGTCGCGCACCTCGGGGCGGAAGACATGCACGATGACATCGCCCGCATCCACCAGCGCCCAGTCGCCCTGGGCGGCGCCGTTGACCGGCCGCGTGCCATAGCCTTCTTCCTTGAGGCGGCGCGCCAGATGCTCGGCAATGGACATGACATGGCGGCTGGAGCGGCCCGAGGCGATCACCACCGCGTCGCACAGCGAGGAGCGGCCAGCCAGATCAATGGTGACGATTTCCTCGGCCTTGTCGTCTTCCAGCGAATTGCGGATACGCTTCAAGAGTTCGGTTTCCGGCGCGGCTTTGCGCGGGGCGCTCGCCTTGGCGGGCTTTGCGGGCTTGGCTTTTTTCGCGGGCTTCTTCGCGGGCGCTTTTTTCGCGGGTTTTTTCGCGGGCGCTTTTTTTGCGATTTTTTTGCTGGCTTTCGCTGCGGGCTTTTTGACGGCCTTTTTCTTTTTCGCGGGACTCAGGGTTGCTTCCTCCGGTTGAGGCTGGAATTTAGCATGGCGCCGTCGCCGATACCAAGGGCTTCCCCGGCGTGAATATCACGCCGGAGATTCTTTCTTGGTCGCATTTCCAACGAAAAACCGCTCCACACTTTTCCTGGAAACGCTCCGCAATTGCGTGGCGCTTTGCGTGTTGCGGGCCCCATCCAGCACCAAGATGGCGGGAGGCGCATTCAGGGCGCGGCTCTTGCCGAAACGGCGGACCCCATACCGGCGTATTGGCGCGGCATTCACCGCCGCCAGGATGCTGCCCGGGCGCTGCACCACCACCAGGGGCAGGCGGGCGGCGATCTGCCGCCAGTTCCGCCAAAGGTGGAAATTCTCAAGATTGTCGCTGCCCATCAGCCAGACAAAGCGGACTTGCGGGAACCGGCGTTGCAGGGCCGCCACCGTGTCGCTGGTATAGCGCGTGCCCAGCTGGCGCTCGATATCGGTGACGATCAGGCGCGGATGCCGCGCCATTGTCCGGGCGCCGGCCAGCCTTTTTTCAAACGGGCTTGGCGCGCCTTTCAGAGGATTGCCGGGCGACACCAGCCACCAGACATAATCCAGTCCCAGGCGTTTGAGGGCGGTGAGACTAACATACAGATGGCCGTCATGGGCCGGATCGAATGAGCCGCCGAGCAGGCCGATCGTCAGGCCCTTTGCCACCGGCCCAGGCGGTTTGATCCAATTCAAGGGCGCGTCTGCCCGGTACCGCGCACCACATATTTGAAAGTGGTCAGCTGTTCCACGCCGACCGGCCCCCGGGCATGCAGCTTGCCGGTGCCGATGCCGATTTCCGCCCCCATGCCGAATTCGCCGCCGTCGGCGAACTGGGTCGAGGCGTTCCACAGCACGATGGCGCTGTCGAGCGCACTCAGGAATCGTTCCGCGGCCGCCGCATCTTCGGTGACGATGGAATCGGTGTGATGCGAGCCATAATGCTCGATATGGCTGATGGCTTCTTCCAGGCCCGCCACGCATTTCACCGCGATGATGGCATCCAGATATTCGGTCTTCCAGTCGTCTTCCGTGGCGGCTCTGGCGGCGGGGAAAATTCCGCGCACCGCCTCATCACCGCGAATTTCGCAGCCGGCCCTGGTCAAGTCTTCCAGGATTGGCAAGCCATGCGATTTCAGGATTTTGGCGTCCAGCAGCAGAGTTTCCGCCGCGCCGCAGACCGAAGTACGCCGCATCTTGGCGTTGAGCGCGATCTTTCGGGCCATTTCCAGATCGGCCTTGTCATGGACATAGACATGGCAAATGCCTTCCAGATGGGCCAGCACCGGCACCCGCGCCTCGCGCATCACCCGGCCGGTCAGGCCCTTGCCGCCGCGCGGAATAATCAGGTCCACATTGCCGCCCAGCCCCTCCAGCATCAGGCCGACAGCGGCGCGGTCGGTATTCCCGACATATTGAATGGCGGCCTGCGGCAAGCCCGCCGCTTTCAGCCCTTCGCTCATGGCGGCATGGATGGCGGTGGCCGAATGCACCGAGTCCGAGCCGCCGCGCAGGATGGCGACATTGCCCGCCTTGAGCGCAATGGCGCCGGCATCCGCCGTCACATTGGGGCGGGATTCATAGATGATGCCGATCACGCCGATGGGCGTGGCGACGCGGGCGATATCAAGTCCGTTGGGCCGCGACCAGCGCGCCAGCTCGCGGCCATTGGGATCGGCCTGGTGTGCGACATCTTCCACGCCCTTGGCCATCGCCTCGATCCGCGCCTCGGTCAGCGCCAGGCGATCGAGC
>CAIOFO010000149.1 GCA_903857685.1 uncultured Alphaproteobacteria bacterium | reverse complement strand
TGCCGGGCGGCAACTGACTTGAGAACGCCGGGCCGCTCCTCTAGAGAGGGGCGGCCCGCCGGTTTTGCCGCTGATTTCAAGGATGTCATGTCATGAAAATGCGTTTGCTTGCCATTGCCGCCCTTTCGGCGGCGGCGATGATTTCCGCCACGTCCGCGCTTTGTGCCCAGGGCGCCATGCGCTCGATCTGGGACGGGGTATACACCAGCGCCCAGGCCGACAAGGGCAAAGCCCTGTTCGGCGACAATTGCGCCAAGTGCCATGGCGGCACGCTGGACGGCAATGACGAGATACCGGCCCTGAAGGGCTCGCACTTTATGGCTGACTGGGAAACCCAGTCCGTGACCGACCTGATCGGCCGCGTCCATACCACCATGCCGATGGATGATCCGGGCAAGCTCAATACCGAAAGCGCCACCAGTGTTGTGGCCTATCTGCTGCAGCAGAACGGGATGCCGGCCGGCAATGCCGAACTGACGGACGGCACCGCCATGCAAACTCGCATCGACGCGCAGAAACCCGGCGGCAAGTAACTCCATCGCCGGTCCTAAGGCTTGTGCTGCTTTACCGGCGCGGGCCTGGCTTGCGCCGGCAAGGGCGCGGGGTCACAGGAATAGCGGTAGCCCAGATACAAAGGCGTCTCTTCATTTTGCAGCGCCTGGCAATGCGTGTTCGGCGGCGGCGTAACGCAAAACATCACCTTCTCGCTGCGGCTACTGCAGAAATCGGGATCGCCGTCAGGACCGGCGACCGGGTATGGGAACGCGGCCGCAGCCGCGCCAGCGGCCAAAACAAACGCCGCCGCCATGGCGGCCTGCAAAGATCTGCCGGTCATGCTTACCGTCCCTCTGGCGGAACTTTTATAACCAAAGCCAGACTTGTCCAGCGCGCGCCCGGGCCCCATTTTCGTCCCCATCTTTGCCGCTGGTCCGCCTGTTTGAAGCTTGACGGGCGGCTGGGCCTTCGTCAAAAAAACTTTCATGCTGCATCTGATCAAGCTGTGCGTCGGCGTCGAAGGCCTGGACGAGCTTGCCCGCTGGCAGAAGCAGCGCATCGCGGAAAAGAAAAAAAAGGGCCAGAAGCCCGAACTGGTTCATGTCACCCGCCAGACGCCCAAGCGGGCGCAGGAACTGCTGGCTGGCGGCTCGCTCTATTGGGTGATCAAGGGTCAGATCGCGGCGCGCCAGAAACTGATTGCGCTGCGGCCGCTGACGCGCGACGGCGTGGCCCATTGCGGCCTGGTCTATGACAGGAAGCTGGTGCCCGTGATACGCCGTCCGCGCGCCGCCTTTCAGGGCTGGCGTTACCTGGATCCCGCGGACGCGCCCGCCGATATCGGCGCCGCCAAAGGCGCCAAGGGCTTGCCGGAGGCGATGCAGCAGGAGCTGGCTGCGCTGGGGCTGTTGTAGCTCACACCGCCATGTTGTCGATCAGCCTCGTCTTGCCGATGCGCGCCGCCACAAGCAGTCTGGCCGGTTCTTGCAACACGGTCAGCGGCGCCAGGGTTTGCGCATCGCGCACCGCGACATAATCCACGCTGTCAAAGCCCGCATCCTTCAGGGCGGCGGCGCCAAAAGCCTGGGCCTCCACCACGCCGGTGCCGCGGGCCATGCGGCTGATCACATCCTTCATCACGCCATTGAGCCGGCCGGCCACCACGCGCTCGGCGGGCGCCAGGTAGGCGTTGCGCGACGACATGGCCAGGCCATCGGATTCGCGCGCCACTGGAACGGCAATGATTTCCACCGGCAGGTTCAGGTCCTGCACCAGCCGGCGCACTACCAGCAACTGCTGATAGTCCTTTTCTCCGAACATGGCGTAATCGGGCGCCGCCGCGATGAGGAGCTTGGCGACAATGGTGGCCACGCCGTCGAAAAAATGCGGCCGGAAATCGGTTTCCAGGCCCATGGCCGGGCCCTTGAGCGAGACGGTGGTAGCAAAGCCGTCCGGATACATTTCCCGCGCGAAAGGCGCGAAGATCAAGCTGGCATTGGCGCGGGCCAGTTTTTCGCGGTCGGCCTCCAGGGTGCGCGGATAGGAATTGAAATCCTCATGCGGCGCGAACTGGGTGGGATTGACGAATATGCTGACCGCAACGTGGGGCGTGCGCTCTTTTGCGGCCGCCACCAGCGCCAGATGACCGTCATGCAGGGCGCCCATGGTCGGCACCAGGGCGATGCCATCCTTTCTCCAGGGCGAGAGCGCGCGGCGCAATTCTGCCACCGTGGTGGCAATGGCGGGCAGAGTCATTTAGCGCGTAACGACGGCGAAGCAGGTCTGGCCGCGCTGGGTCAGCTGGCCGCAGACATTGCGCGCCTCCTGCTCGGCATAGGGGCCGAAACGGGCGCGATACAGCATGTGGCCGTTGGCGGCCTGGATCGGGGCGACGATATGGGCGGCCTGGCCGATAATGTCCCTGGCCTTGGTGGCGTAGCTGTTGAGCTGGGCGCTGGCGAGGGACTGATTGGCATAGGCGCCCACCTGGATGGTCCAGTTGTGGCCGGGAATGCCCGGCTGGTCGATATCGCCTTCACCGATCTGGGGCCGCAGGGCAGGTCGGGTTGCCGGTATCGCGGTCGCCACCTGGACCGGCTTGGCGGGGACGGCCGGCAGTGCGGATTTGGCTTTGGCAGGCGGCGCGGCCATTGCCACCAGAGCCTGCGTGTCGGGACGGGCGCGAGGGCGCGTGGCGGGCGCCACCGCGACAACGGCCGGTTTGGCGGCGGGTGCTGCCGGAACTGGCGCGGGGATTTCGGCATGAATCACGGAGAAGCTTTCGTCGGGCGCGCGATGCGCTTCGGCGGCGTCTTCGTCGGTACCCGCTGGCAATGGCGCGGGGACCGCCGAAATCGCGGCGAACTTGGTGTTGCTGCTGCCGGCTTCCGGCGCCAGGGTGAAGCCCGCCAGTGCAGGTGGCGGCGTGGCGCTGGCCACGGCCTGCCATGGCACCGTCGCATGGGCCACCAGGGTGGGCTCGGCGGCAACCTGCGCGAACGCGGTGTCCATCAGGTGCATCATTTCCTGGTCGCGCCGCACCGCGGTGCGCCCGCCCATCACCACGCCGATCAGGTGCACGCCGTCGCGCACCACCGAAGAGGTGAGATTGAACCCGCTGGCGCCGACATAGCCGGTCTTGATGCCATCGGCGCCGGGATAACGCCCGATCAGATTGTCATGGGTGGGATAATAGGTGCCCTTGTAGTTGAATCCGGCGGTGCCGAAATAGGGGAAATATTGCGGGAAGTCATAGGCCAGATGACGGGCCAGAACCGCCAGGTCCGACGCGGTGGTGATCTGCAGCGGGTCGGGCAGGCCGGAGGCGTTGTGGAAATTGGTCTCCTTCATGCCCAGTTCGCGCGCCTTGGCGGTCATCATTTCGGCGAAATGCGATTCCGTGCCGCCCAGCGCTTCTGCGATCACCACCGCCACGTCATTGGCGGAGCGGATCACAATGGCGCGGATCGCGGTGTCAACATCGATGGTCTGGCCGTGGCGCAGCGACAGCTTGGTGGGCAGCTGCTGCTGGGCATGCACCGACACCGGCATCTGGGTCTGCATTGTCATCTTGCCGTTCTTCAGCGCATCGAACAGCAGGTAGAGGGTCATCATCTTGGTCAGCGAAGCGGGATGGCGCTCCAGCGTCTCATTGCGGGCGTAGAGAACCTTGCCGGTGGCCCCGTCGACGATCAGGGCGGCATCCTTTTCCGGGTCGGTGGCGCCGGCGGGCATCGGCGTGATGCGGGCATGGATGCCGTGGATGGCCACCAGTGTCCGGTGGCGCCGGGGCGCCGCCACGGCCGGATGCGCCAGCATGGCCAGGACAAGGCCGCTCAGCGCCGCCAGGACCAGGGTCTTGGCGGGAAGGCGTCTTTGCGGCCGGTGTGACTGCTCCAAACCTGACGTCCCTAGTGATTCGTACGGCCCCTATGGGGTCAAAAAACCAAATTGCGGCATCGGGCGCAAGGTAAAAGGACGAATCCCCATGGATTTACGGACGTTTAGGTGCGCTTGCGAGCAACCCTGACAGGAATATGGATTAATTTTGTTGCATCGCAACAAAATCTCTTGACGATCTCGGTAGCCATTGGCATATAGGTAATGTTGCAGTGCAACAGGCCGATGAGTTTCACCTAGGCCGTCAACAGTTTCAGCAGGGAAAGGCATAACATGAGCAAGGCTAAGACGGCCGCCGAGAAAACCACCACTTCGGCTGGCACTACGTTCCTTAACGGCGCCGATGCCCTCAAGGCGGGCTTCGAAAAGGCGGTCAAGGGATACGACACGGTTCTGGGCTATGGCAAGGACACTGCCGAGGCCTACATGAAATCCGCCACGGTTGCGGGCAAGGGCATCGAAACACTCAACAGCGAGATTTATTCCTTCTCCAAGGACGCGATCGAGGAATCCATCGCCGCCGGCAAGGCGATCCTGGGTTCCAAGTCCATCCATGAAGCGTTTGAGCTGCAGACCGATTACGCCAAGTCGGCGTTCGAATCGTATGTCAGCGAACTGACCAAGTTCTCCGACCTGCTCTCCAGCACGACCAAGAGCAGCTTCGCGCCGTTGCAGGGCCGCGTCCAGGCCTGGGTGGAAGTGGTTCAGTCGGCGCGCGCCGCCTAAAACCGATCCGGCACCAATGTTATGACAAGGCCCGGGGCGCTGCTCCGGGCCTTTTCATTTGTCCGGAAGGTAACCATTTGGCCTAATCTGCGCTTTAGTAAGGCGCAA
This sequence comes from uncultured Alphaproteobacteria bacterium, assembly GCA_903857685.1. Taxonomy (GTDB): domain Bacteria; phylum Pseudomonadota; class Alphaproteobacteria; order Micropepsales; family Micropepsaceae; genus Rhizomicrobium. The sequence continues at coordinate 3,182 of CAIOFO010000149.1, read as the reverse complement.
ATCATGGTTTAGACTGAGGCGCGGCGCGGATATTACCCTGATGAAGGACACTGGCGACAACAATGACGGCAAGGGCAAGGACGGTACCGGCACCGGTATCGTCACGAAAACACGCCCCAAGGTCAAAAAACCGTCGCTCTACAAGGTGCTGCTGCTCAACGACGATTACACCCCGATGGAGTTCGTCGTCCATATCCTGGAGAAATTCTTCGCCAAGAGCCGTGAGGACGCGGTCGAGGTGATGCTGCATGTCCATCGCCACGGTGTGGGCATATGCGGTGTGTTCACCTACGAGGTGGCCGAAACAAAAGTGGCGCAGGTCATTGAATTTTCCCGCCGCCATCAACATCCTCTACAGTGTACGATGGAGAAGGAGTAGCGATTCCATGCCCTCACTGTCCCGCAGTTTGGAAACGGCACTGCACCACGCCATCAAACTTGCCAGCGACCGGCATCACGAATACGCGACTCTCGAACACCTGCTTCTGGCACTGATGGACGATGCCGATGCCGGCCAGGTGATGAAGGCCTGCAATGTGGATACCGACGCGCTCCGGCGCGCGGTGCAGAAATATGTCGATGAGGAACTCGTCACCCTGGTGATCGAGGATGGCGAGGAAGCCAAGCCCACCACCGGCTTTCAGCGCGTGGTGCAGCGCGCCGTGTTGCATGTGCAGAATTCCGGGCGCGACGAGGTCACCGGCGCCAATGTGCTGGTGGCGCTGTTTACCGAGCGCGAAAGTCACGCCGTCTATTTCCTGCATGAGCAGAACATGAACCGGCTGGATGCGGTGAGCTATCTCAGCCACGGCATCGCCAAGCGGCCCGGCATCACCCAGCCCAAGCCGGCGCGAGGCGCCACCGACGAGGAGGACGAGGCCGAGCAGCCCAACAAGCAGGGCACCGAGGCCCTGGAAGCCTATTGCGTCAACCTGAACGTGAAAGCCAAGTCGGGCCGGGTCGATCCCCTGATCGGACGCGCCGCCGAAGTGGACCGCACCATCCAAATTCTCTGCCGCCGCCAGAAGAACAATCCCTTGTTCGTGGGCGATCCCGGCGTGGGCAAGACCGCCATCGCCGAAGGCCTGGCGCGCAAGATCGTCAACAACGAAGTGCCCGAGGTGCTGCGCGGCGCCACCATCTATTCGCTCGATATGGGCTCGCTGATCGCGGGCACCCGCTATCGCGGTGATTTCGAGGAACGGCTGAAAACCGTGGTCAAGGAACTGGAAGGGGTCAAGGGCGCCATCCTGTTCATTGATGAAATCCATACCGTGATCGGGGCGGGCGCCACCTCGGGCGGCGCCATGGACGCCTCCAACCTGCTCAAGCCGGCCCTGGCGGCGGGCATCCTGCGTTGCATCGGCTCGACCACCTACAAGGAATACCGCCAGTATTTCGAAAAGGACCGCGCCCTGGTGCGGCGGTTCCAGAAGATCGATGTCGCAGAGCCGACGCCCGCGGACTCGATCAAGATCCTGATGGGCATCAAGTCGTATTTCGAGGACTACCACAACGTCCGCTACACTGCCGATGCCAACAAGGCGGCGGTGGAACTGTCGGAAAAATACAACAACGACCGCAAGCTGCCGGACAAGGCGATTGACGTGATCGACGAAGTCGGCGCTTCGCAGATGCTGCTTCCCGAGCATCGCCGCAAGAAAGTAATCGGCGTCAAGGAAGTGGAGGATGTGGTGGCCAAGATCGCCCGCATTCCGTCCAAGTCGGTGTCGAAGGACGATACCGAGGCGCTCAAGACGCTGGAAAGCGATCTGCAGCGGGTGGTCTATGGCCAGGACAAGGCGATTTCGGCCCTGGCCTCGGCGATCAAGCTGGCCCGCGCCGGATTGCGCCAGCCGGAAAAGCCCATAGGCTCATATTTGTTCTCCGGCCCCACCGGCGTCGGCAAGACCGAAGTCGCCAAGCAGCTGGCGCACATACTGGGCGTGGAATTCCTGCGCTTCGACATGTCGGAATATATGGAGCGTCACACCGTCAGCCGGTTGATCGGCGCGCCGCCGGGCTATGTCGGCTTCGACCAGGGCGGCCTGCTTACCGATGGGGTGGACCAGCATCCGCACTGCGTACTGTTGCTGGATGAAATCGAAAAGGCCCATGGCGATCTGTTTAACATCCTTTTGCAGGTGATGGACCACGGCAAGCTCACCGATCATAACGGCAAGAAGATCGATTTCCGCAATGTGGTGCTGATCATGACCACCAATGCTGGCGCCTCGGACGCGGCCAAGGACGCCATCGGCTTCGGCCGCGGCAAGCGCGAAGGCGAGGATGAAGAGGCGATCAAGAAACTGTTCACTCCGGAATTCCGCAACCGGCTGGACGCCATCATTCCCTTTGCACCGCTCAGCCGCGACACCATCGACAAGGTGGTGGAGAAATTCGTGCTGGAGCTGGAGGCGCAGCTGGCCGACCGCGACGTGACATTCGACCTGACGCCGGAAGCGACGCGCTGGCTGGGCGAGAAAGGCTATGACGACGCCTTTGGCGCCCGCCCGCTGGCGCGCGTCATCCAGGAGAACATCAAGAAGCCGCTGGCCGACGAGATCCTGTTCGGCAAGCTCAAGGACGGCGGCACCGTGCGCGTGCTGCTGGACCGGGAGGCTGACAAGCTGGCCTTTGAATTCATACCGTCGGCCGAGGCGAAACCGCGCGCGCCGAAGACTTCGAAAGGCAAGAAGCCGGCGGCCAAGGAAGACGTCTGAAGTCTTTGCTGGACGGTCGCTAGAGCGTTTCTTCGTAATGCTCGACGGCGGGCGGGGCGGCGAAGAACGGTCCCAGATGCTTGCGCCATTCGGCAAAGGCTTCGGATTCGCGAAAGCCTTTCATGTGATCTTCCACCGTGTTCCACCACACCAGCAGCAGAAACGAGTCGGGGCTTTCGATGCCGGGGCGCATTTCCAGCTTGCGGAAGCCCTTGGCGGTTTCGATATGCGGCCGCGCCCTGGCGAAGGCGGCTTCGAATTCCTTCTGGCAGCCCGGCTTTATGGCGAAGATGGCGCGTTCGAGGATCATAGGGCACTCCGGATCTTGGCCGCGATGGGCTCCAGTTTATTCGAGTCCACCATGTCGCGCGCATGCAAATGCATGTCAACGCCGGCATGGCGGGGAATGACGTGGAAATGAACGTGGAAGACGCTTTGCCCGGCGGCGGGGCCGTTGAG
>CAIOFO010000148.1 GCA_903857685.1 uncultured Alphaproteobacteria bacterium | reverse complement strand
TCCCGCATTTTCACTTCTTCAGCGTGGCACCCGTCAGTCGCGCCACCGCTGACAGCGTAGTCTGCGCCGCAATGAGGCCAAGGCGAAAATCCTTGTCGTTATAGGTGGCGTACAGATCGGTCGGCTGGTGCCATTGCGGGTCCCAGCCATTGCCAACCTGGGCGCCACGCTCGTTTTCGCGCACGCTGATGGCGGCCACCACGTCCTGGAAAGGGCCGGAGTCCGTGTTGGTCATGTGGCTCCCCACGGCTGCCGGGTAATCGGTGGCATAAATTTCATTGGCGCTTTCCAGCGCCCAGGCCAGTTCCTGGGACTGGGCGGCGAATTTCGACTTCACCTGGAATTCGATATTGACGTCGGCCTCGGAGCGCTGCTCCTTGGCTACAGTACCGTCCGCCCGCGGCATGCCGTGATCGAACAGCATCATGTCATGCTGGATCATGCCGAGCCATTTGGGCTCCGGATAGCGGTCGGACCCTGCCGGATTCTCCTTGCCCTGCAGCGCCTGTCGCTGGGCGACATAGGCCGCCGCGCCGTTGAGCCCCGTCTCCTCATTGTTCCAGAGAATAAAGCGGATCGACCGCTCCGTCTGCACCTCTGGGCTGCTGAGGATGCGCGCCAGTTCCATCACCAGCGCGGTGCCCGAGCCATCGTCATTGGCCGCTTCGCCCCAGCCGATCCCGTCCATATGCGCGGTGACAAGGTACATCTCGCCCGGGGTGGTTGTGCCGATCTTGGTGCAATAGACTTCTTCGCGGGGCCCGGCGACGGCGGGCGGCGTGTCCAGCGCGCGAATCCTGGCATCGGGCTGGGCATTGGGATCGTAATTGACACCGGTTTGCCGGGGAATGCCGCGCGCCCGCGCTCCACCCACATTGAATTTCACTTGGCTGGCGTCGGCAGGCGGCGCGGCAACCGCGTGCGGGGGTTCCTCGCCGAATGTATATTTCAGCCGCTCGGTATTGCTGCAGCCATAGCTTTTGAGCTGCGCCTCGATCCAGTCGATGGCGGCGCGGTTGCGCGCCGTGCCCTGGCGGCGGTCCCCGAACTGGGTCAGACCCTTGATGGTCGCCTTGTACTTTTCCAGGTCGAGCCGCTGTACCAGGGTCCGGATCGGATCATCCGGGGAGGCGGACTGGCCCAAAGCGGGCACCGTGCTGATTGCAAATACACAAAGTAAAACACAAATGCGCGCACGCGGTTTGCTCTTTGCTTCACCCTTGATGGTTCTGATTTTTCGGATGTGGAAAGGTCCGGTGTGCTGGTTGCCGGCGCCTGACGCTGCCGCGCCGGTCTCCTGACCTTCGGTTTTCTCAGCCACGCAGCCCTCGCTCCGTCCGGCAATTGACGCATAGGCGGTTCCTGTAGGCAACTTCAGCGCCGAAGCGCGTCCCGTCCCGTTCGATCACCGCATCCACCGCGAATCATCAAAACCTTCGGCGGCGCGTATAAAACCGATCGGCCGCAATACAACCTCAACGTGTATCGCAAAATTCCAGGAATCAGGACGGGAACCTGAATAGCTCACCGTTAAGCTTTCATTTACGGAGTTCACCACACTCTTTCCATGTTGTGCATTTGTTCTCATCGCCGCTACCGCTAGGGCCCCAGTAAGTAGAAACAACTAGCCAAGCCCCTCAAAAACCTAGCATTTTCGGTTGACGGGAATTTCTGTCCCATGCTATCCCATACTGTCCCATGGGTCTGTAATAAAGCCCATCCGGCAACGGCCGATTGACCGGCCGTCCGGGTCCCGGGGCTAGGGGGCTTAGGCAACATGACCGGGTTGGTCCAACCGTTCATTTCGACGGTCATCGGCTCGCTCGACAGCAAGGGGCGGGTCTGCATCCCCGCCGCCTATCGCCACATTCTGGCTGCGCAGAACACCGCCGGGGTTTACATCTGCCCCAGTTTTTCCGAACCCGCGCTGGAAGCCTTCGGCCAGAGTTTGCTGGAAAGCGTCTCGGCGCGGCTGGCCGACCAGGATCCGTTTTTTTCTCCCAGCCATGACGATCAGGCGACGGCGATCATCGCCCGCACACTATTGCTGGTGGCCGATGACCAGGGCCGCGTGCGCCTGCCCGATGCCATGATCGCCCATGCCAGGCTGAAGGACCGCGTCGCCTTTGTCGGCAAGTCCGCCAAATTCCAGATCTGGGACTGGGACACTTACGGCCCGGTCGAAGCCGAAGCCGTGGCGCGCATGAAAGCCAGGCTCGAGCGCGCCCGCGAGGAAAATTCATGAACGCGCACTTGCCGGTGATGCTGTCGGAAGTGATCGCGGGCCTGGCGCCCAGGGACGGGGCTTTTTACGTTGACGGCACCTTTGGCGGCGGCGGCTATGCCCGCGCAATTCTCGAGACCGCCGATTGCCGCGTGCTGGGCATTGACCGCGATCCCGATGCCATCGCGCGCGGCCAGGTGCTGGTGGAACGCTTTGCCGGCCGCCTTAGCCTCAGCCTGGGCGAATTCTCCCAGATGGACACGCTGGCCGGCCCCAGCGACGGCGTCGTGCTCGATCTGGGTGTTTCCTCTTTCCAGTTCGATACTCCGGCGCGCGGCTTTTCCTTCCGCGCCGATGGGCCCTTGGACATGCGCATGAGCCTTGCCGGCGCCACCGCCGCCGATTTCGTCAACAGCGCCGATCACAGCAGCCTGGCTTCTGTAATTGCGCGGCTTGGCGAGGAAAAGAACGCCCGCCGCATTGCCAGCGCCATCATCGCGGGCCGCCCGGTCACCACCACGGCGCAGCTGGCGGAAATCGTCTCCAGGGCGCAAGGCCCCGCCGCGCTGCGCCATGCCATTCATCCCGCCACCCGCACTTTCCAGGCGCTGCGCATTCATGTGAATGACGAACTGGGCGAACTGGAACGCGGCCTCGAGGCGGCGCTTGGTTTGCTCAAACCGATGGGCCGCCTCGCCGTGGTGTCGTTCCACAGTCTGGAAGACCGCATCGTCAAGCAGTTCTTCACCCGCAACAGCGACACCAGCCCGCTGGGCTCGCGCCATCTGCCGCAAAGATCGCGCAGCCAGGCAAGCCTGCATCTCATCACTTCGCGGCCGCAAACGCCCAGCCCGGCGGAGATTGCGGCCAATCCTAGAGCCCGCTCCGCCAAGCTGCGGATCGCGGAAAAACTGGCGGCATAGGAGGATATATGGTTCGCGTGCTCAATTTCTTTTGCGTAGCTTTCATGGGCCTGGCCATCCTGGCGCTCTACCATGTCTCCGAAGCCACCCGCGTGGCGCGCGTCGAACTTGACCGGGCGACCCGCCAGATCGCCGACACGCGCGGCCAGATCAGCGTGCTGCAGACCGAATGGGAACGCGTCGCCGGGCCCGCCCGCATCCAGGACCTCGCGCAGCAGCAGCTGGGCATGAGCGATTCCACCTCGATGCGCCTGTCCTCCTTCGACCAGTTGCCCCGCCGCGGCGAAGCGGCGCCGCTGGGGAGTACGCCGCTGCACAATGCCAGCGCCGTGGTTCCGTCCGGCGCCTCGCCGGTCTCCGGCAACTCGGGAATGTGAGGCGATGGGCGAGATCCAGCGGCGTATTGTCATCGGAGCGGGCCTTTGCATCGCCGCTTTCGCGCTGGTTGGAATCCGCCTGGTGGACGTGACGCTGATGCGGGGCCATGGCGCCGCCGGAATTGCCGATCATGTCGCCATCGCCCGCGCCGACCTTACCGACCGCAATGGCGAGCTGCTGGCCCGCGACCTGCCGGTCAAGGATCTCTATGCCCGCCCCCATGTCTTCTGGGACAAGAACCAGGCGGCACACGACCTGGCCGCCGCCACCGGCGCCGACGAGAAGCGCCTGGATGACGGCATGGCCAACACCAGGCACCCCTATGTGCTGGTGGCGCGGCAATTGACGCCGGAGCAACAGGATCGCGTCATGCGTCTGGGCCTGCCTGGCCTGGAGTTCGAACCCAGCGCCAAGCGCTATTATCCCGATGGCCGCGCCGCGGCCCAGCTGCTGGGCGTCACCGATGCCGACAATAACGGCGTCTCGGGCCTGGAGATGGGGCTTGAGAACCAGCTGCATGCCCATGCCGGCGGCCAGGTCGCCACCTCGATTGACATGCGGGTGCAGTACATCCTGGCGCACGAGACCGAAGCGGCGCGCGAGACCTTCAGCGCCAAGGCCGCGGGCGGCATCGTGATGGACGTCAAGAGCGGCGAAGTGATCGCCATGATCTCGGTGCCCGACTTCGATCCCAATGAGCGCAAGCTGGCGGACGGCGATTCCACCCGCAACGTGATGGCCCAGGATGTCTACGAGCTGGGTTCGGTGTTCAAGATTTTCTCCTTCGCACTGGCCTTTGAAGACAACACCATGCATCTGGACGAAGTCTTTCCCATCGGCCAGGGCCTCAAGATCGGCAAGTTCACCATCCATGAAGCCGAGCACATGCCTGCCACCCTGGCGGCGCGCGATATCCTGGCGCAGTCCTCCAATATCGGCACGGCGCAGATCGCCATGCGCTCCGGCGGCGTGCGCCAGAAGGAATTCCTCGCCAATCTCGGCCTGCTCAGCTCCACCCGCACCGAATTGCCGGAAACCGCCCATCCGCTTTATCCCCGAAGCTGGGGCACGATCGAAACCGCGACCGTGGGTTTCGGCCAGGGCATTTCCGTCAGCCCGCTCAGCTTCGTGGCCAGCGCCGCGGCCGTGGTCAATGGCGGCCGCCGCATCACCCCCACTTTCATCAAGCAGGCGCCGGGCGCCGACAATCGCGGCGCGCAGTTGATCAAGCCGGAAACCAGTGCCCAAATGCGCGACCTGCTGCGCTATGTCGTCACCAACGGCACCGGCAGGAAGGCGGATGTCGAGGGTTACGACATTGGCGGCAAGACCGGCTCGGCCCAGGTCCCGGGCCCAGGCGGCCGCTATATTCCCCATGCCCTGCGCACCTCCTTTGCCGCCGTCTTCCCGGTGCACGATCCGCGCTACATCGTTTTCGTGCTGATGGACCAGCCGCACGGCACCAAGGAAACCGGCGGTTTCGCGCTTGCGGCCTATACCGCCGCGCCGCTGGCGGCAAAAGTGATCTCGCGTATCGCGCCGCTGCTCGGCGTCCCCAACAACGCGCCGCCGGTGACCCTGGCGCGCGGAAATTCATAATGGCACCACAATCTCTCGGGATTATGGGGGCCAAGAAAGACATAAACGCCATGGTGGCGGTCAAGAGTTTCACAAGCCGCGATTTCAAGGGCCTGGCGAGCGACAGCCGCAAGGTTGCGCCTGGCTTCCTGTTCGCCGCGCTGGCGGGCAGCAAAACCCATGGCGCGCGCTTTGTCGCCGAAGCGGTGGCGCGCGGCGCGGTCGCGGTGCTGGGCCGCCCCGAGCTGGCCGATGAGGTGGGGGCGCTGGGCGTGCAATTCATCGCCGACGAAAATCCCCGTTTGGGGCTCGCCCGCCTCGCCGCCGAATTTTATGGCGCCCAGCCCGATATCGTTGCCGCCGTCACCGGCACCAAGGGCAAATCCTCCATCGTCGCGTTCCTGCGCGAAATCTGGACGGCGCTGGGCAAGCCGGCCGCCAGCCTCGGCACGGTCGGGGTGATCAGCCCCAAGGGCGAAATTCCACTGTCCCACACCACGCCCGACCCGGTGGAAATCCATGCCCTGCTGGCCGCGCTGAAGAAAGACGGCGTCGAGCATCTCGCCATCGAGGCTTCCAGCCATGGGCTCGACCAGTTCCGCCTCGACGGCGTGAAAATCCAGGCGGCGGGCTTCACCAACATCACCCGTGACCACATGGATTATCATTCCAGCTTCGAGCATTACCTGGCCGCCAAGCTGCGCCTGGTTGATGAAGTGGTGGCGCCGGACGGCGTGGTCGTGATCAACGCCGGTGGCGAACATGCCGATGCCTTTATCGCCGCCGCCAAACGCCGCGATCTGCGTCTGATAACGGTGGGCGAGCTGGGCGAGACCATCAAGCTGGCCGCCCGCGAAAGCCGGGGCGATGCCCAGGCCCTCACGATCGGTTTCGCGGGCGACACATACAATGTGCTGCTGCCGCTGGCGGGCGCTTTCCAGGCCTCCAATGCCCTGGTCGCCGCCGGGCTCGCCATCGGCCTTGGCGAAGATGCCGCCAGGGTATTTGCCGCGCTGGCGCATCTGAAGGGCGCGCCGGGCCGGATGGAGAAAGTCGCCTTCGCCGCATCAGGCGCGCCGATCTATGTCGATTACGCCCATACCCCGGATTCGCTGGAGAAGGTTCTGCAGGCGCTGCGCCCGCACACCAAAAACGCCCTGCATGTCGTGTTCGGCTGCGGCGGCGACCGCGACAGCGGCAAGCGCCCGCTCATGGGCCAGATCGCCGTCGCGCTGGCCGATGATGTGATCGTCACCGATGACAATCCCCGCAGCGAAGATGCCGCCGTCATCCGCCGGGAAATTCTTGCCGCCGCCAAGGGGGCGCGGGAAATCGGCGACCGCCATGACGCGATCCGGAGCGGGATTGCGTCGCTGAAAACCGGCGATGTGCTGGTGATCGCGGGCAAGGGCCATGAGACCGGCCAGTATGTCGGCGCCGCGGTGATTCCTTTTTCCGACCGCGACGAAGCGGTGAAAGCGGCCATCGCAGGCGGAGGGCGCGCGGCATGACGCTGTGGACTTCCGCCGAGACCGAGAGCGCAACGCTGGGCAAAGCCAGCGACCGCTTTGCCGTAGGCGGGCTTTCAATCGACACCCGCACCCTCAAGGAAGGCGATCTGTTCGTGGCCCTGAAGGGCGACAATCGCGATGGCCATGATTATGTCGGTGCCGCTTTCGCCGCCAAGGCCGGCGCGGCGCTGGTGTCGCGCGCGTCCGCCGGTGCGGCAGGCCCCTTGCTCACCGTCGCCGACACCCAGCGCGGGCTCGAGGATCTGGCCCGCGCCGCCCGCGCCCGCAGCAACGCCAAAATCCTCGCGGTAACCGGCAGCGCCGGCAAGACCACCACCAAGGAAATCCTGCGTTATGCCCTGAACGGGCTGGGCAGCACGCATGTTTCCGCCGCCTCCTACAACAATCACTGGGGCGTGCCGCTGTCGCTGGCCGGTTTGCCCGAGTCCTCCGAATTCGGCGTGTTCGAGATCGGCATGAACCATGCCGGTGAAATCCGCAGCCTGGTATCGCTTGTCCGGCCGCATGGCGCGCTGATCACCACCATCGCCCCGGCGCATCTGGAATATTTCGGCTCCTGCGAAGCCATCGCCGACGCCAAGTCGGAAATCTTCGAAGGCCTGGTGCCGGGCGGATTTGCCCTGATCCCGGCCGACAACGCCTATGCCGGGCGGCTGGCGGCGCGCGCGGCCCAGGCCAAGGTTTCCCGCATCGTGCGTTTCGGCAGAAGCGGCGAGGCGAAGCTTCTTTCCTTCACGCCCGATGGCGAGGGCATGCGCGTCCAGGCGGATATTCTCGGCCAGACGGTGGACTGCCTGGTCGGGGCGCCGGGCGCCCATATCGCCGGCAATGTGGTTGGCGCGCTGGCGGCGGTGGCCCTGATGGAAGGCGATGTCCTCAACGCGGCGGCAGGCCTGAAGAATTTCACCGCCCTCAAGGGGCGCGGCGCGCGCTTTACCGCGGGCGACGTCACCGTGATTGACGAAAGCTACAACGCCAACCCCGCCTCCATGGCGGCGGCGCTGGCGCTGCTCGGCGCGGCGAAGGGGCGCAAGATCGCGGTGCTGGGCGACATGCTGGAAATGGGCGCCGGCGATCATCACGCCGCCCTGGCGGCGCCAATTGAACAGGCGAATACCGACCTGGTGTTCGCGGCGGGCCTCGAAATGAAGGCATTGTGGGACAGGCTGCCGGCCAATCGCCGCGGCGCCTATGCGGAAAATTCCACCGCGCTGGCGCCGCAGCTTCTGGTGGCGGTCAAGTCCGGCGACACGGTGCTGGTCAAAGGTTCCAACGGCGCCAAAATGTCGGTGATCGTCGAAGCGCTCAAGGCGAGGCAGAAATAATGCTCTACTATCTGTCGCTTCTCACCCACACCGACCAGCTCGCTTTCTTCCGGCTGTTCCGCTATCTCACCTTCCGTTCCGGAGCGGCGGTGATGACGGCCCTGGCCATTGCCTTTGTCATCAATCCCCCGCTGATCCGCTGGTTGAAACGCAAGCAGGGCAAGGGCCAGCCCATCCGCAGCGACGGCCCCCAGCGCCATATCATCGAAAAGGCCGGCACGCCCACCATGGGCGGCCTCCTGATCCTCATCCCCTGCATCGGGTCCACCCTGCTCTGGGCGCAGCTGTCCAACCGCTATGTCTGGATCGTGCTGCTGGTGACGATTTGCTATGGCCTGCTGGGATTCCTCGACGATTACTACAAGGTGACCAAGCGCACCGCCGACGGGCTGTCCGGCCGCGCCCGCCTCGCCATCGAATTCGCCATCGCCTTTCTCGCCACCTGGCTGATCATGCGCTCCGAAACGCCGGCCTTGTCGGGCGCGCTGGCCATTCCCTTCATCAAGACCGCGCTGTTGCCGCTGGGCCTGTTTTTCATCCTGGTGGGCGGCTTCGTCATTGCCGGCGCCGCCAATGCGGTCAATTTCACTGACGGGCTCGACGGGTTGGCCATTGTGCCGGTGATGATCGCGGCGGCGACCTTCACCCTGATCGTCTATCTGGTCGGCAATGAGCGTTTTGCGGCCTATCTGCAGCTTCCCTATATCGTCTCCTCCGGCGAACTGGCGGTGTTCCTGGCCGCCCTGGTGGGCGCCGGGCTGGGCTTTCTCTGGTACAACGCCCCGCCCGCTGCCATCTTCATGGGCGATACCGGTTCGCTGCCGCTGGGCGGCGCTCTGGGCGCGGTCGCGGTCTCGGTCAAGCATGAGATCGTGCTGGCCATTGTCGGCGGCCTCTTTGTCCTGGAGACCGTGTCGGTCATTGTTCAGGTGGTCAGCTTCAAGCTCACCGGCAAGCGCGTTTTCCGCATGGCGCCGATCCATCACCATTATGAACAATTGGGCTGGACCGAGCCCACCATCGTGATCCGTTTCTGGATTCTGGCGGTGGTGCTGGCGCTGGCCGGCCTTGCCACTCTGAAGCTGCGGTGAGGCAATGATCGCTTCGCGCACCTTCGCCAGACGCACCGTCGCCGTTTTCGGCCTCGCCCGAACCGGGCTGGGCGCGGTGCGTTCGCTGGTGGCGGGCGGCGCCAATGTGATTGCCTGGGATGACAACAGCACGGCGCGCGATGCGGGCGGGCTGGCGGGGGCGCAGATCATGCCCTGGCGCGAATGGCCATGGGAAAGCATCGCCGCCCTGATCCTCAGCCCCGGCGTGCCGCTGACCCACCCCAAACCGCATGAAGTCGTCGCGCATGCCCGGGCCGCCAAGGTGGAAGTGATCGGGGATGTCGAATTGTTCGCGCGCGAGATCCGCCCCGACGCCGAAAGGCCCGGCCTCGCGCCCGTAATCGCCATCACCGGCACCAACGGCAAGTCCACCACCACGGCGCTGGTCGGCCATATTCTGGCCCAGGCCGGTTTCGATGCCCAGATCGGCGGCAATATCGGCAACTCGGTGCTGGAACTGTCGCCGCCCTCTTCCGGCAGAACTGGGCCGCGCACCATCTATGTGCTGGAAATGTCCAGCTTCCAGATAGACCTGACGCCGGGCCTGAGACCGGACATCGCCCTGCTGTCGAACCTGACGCCCGATCACATTGATCGCCACAGCACCATGCAGAATTATGCGGCCATCAAGCAGCGGCTGCTGAACCAGGTGCCCAAGGACGGGCATGCCATTGTCGGCGTCGATGACGCCTACGGCGCGGCCATCTTCACCCAACTGTCGGGCGAAAATGTCGCCGCCTGGCCGGTCTCGGTCGGCAAGGTGCTGGGGCGGGGATTTTTTGTCGTGGACGGCGTGCTCTATGACGCCCAGAACGGCCGCGCCGCAAAAATCATGGAGCTGGCCGAAGCGGCGCGTCTGCGCGGTGTGCACAACTGGCAGAATGCCGCGCTGGCCTTTGCCGCCACAAAGCCGTTCGTCAAGGATGTTCGGATCATTGCCGCCGCCATCGCCAGTTTCCCGGGCCTGGCCCATCGCATGGAGGACGTCGGCCGCATCGGCAAGACCCTGTTCATCAACGATTCCAAGGCCACCAATGCCGACGCGGCGGCGCGGGCGCTGGAGGTCTATCCCGATATTTTCTGGATCGCGGGCGGCAAGCCCAAGCAGGGCGGCATCGAAAGCCTGGCGCCATTTTTCCCGCGCATCCGCAGGGCCTATCTGATCGGCGAGGCGGCGCATGCCTTTTCGCGCACCTTGGATGGCAAGGCGCCCTACGAAATGTCGGGCACGCTGGATGCCGCGGTGATTTCGGCGGCGCGCGACGCGGCGAGCTCCGAGGCTGCCGCCCCGGTTGTGCTGCTGTCGCCCGCCTGCGCTTCCTACGACCAGTTCAAGGATTTCGAGCAGCGCGGCGACGCCTTTCGCGCCGCGGTGGCACGGCTACCGCATGACGTAAAGGTGGCGTCATGAGCGTCTCGCGCGCCGACAAGGGCGGCTTCGCCAGCTGGTGGTTTACGGTGGACAAGGTGGCGCTGACCGGCATGGCGCTGTTGATCGGCATCGGCCTGATGCTGGCCTTCGCCGCTAGTCCCGCCATCACCGGCGGGCCGCTGAGCGCCGGCGATTTCCGCTATGCCGCGCGCCAGCTCAGTTACGCCGCCGTGGCGCTGGGCATCATGGCGGGCTCATCGCTGCTGTCGATCCGCCAGGTCAAGATCACCGCCGCCGTAGTTTTCGCGCTGGCGCTGATCGCCTCCTTCCTGGTGCTGTTTGTCGGCGCCGACGTGCTGGGCGCGCGCCGCGAACTGAATTTCGGCATTCTCAGCCTGCAGCCCTCCGAATTCCTCAAGCCCAGCTTCGCCATCCTGGCCGCCGCCGTGCTGGCCGACCGCGCCCCGCTTGCCATCCCCAAGCCGGTCGTCACCCTGATGCTGATCCTGCCGGCGATCCTGATCCTGCTGCTACAGCCCGATGTCGGCCAGACCGGGCTTTTGCTCTCGCTGTGGGGCGCGATGCTGTTCTTCGCCGGCCTGCCGCTTTTCTGGGTGGCGCTGCTCGCCGGGGTAACCGGGCTGCTGGGCGTGGGCGCGTACCTGATCTTTCCCCATGTCCATCACCGGGTGGCGCAATATATGAGCGATACCGATATCGGCTATCAGGCCGGGCTGGCGCTCAAGGCCTTCGCCCATGGCGGGCTTGCCGGCGTCGGGCCGGGCGCCGGCACCATCAAGTATCGCATCCCTGACGCCCATTCCGATTACATTTTCGCGGTGGCGGGCGAGGAATTCGGCCTGGTTCTGTGTGTCATCATCGCGGCGCTGTTCTGCCTTTTGACGGTGCGCCTGCTGCTGCGCTCGGCCGGGGTGCGCGATCCTTTCTGCCAGCTGGCGGGTGCCGGGCTGGCGGTGGTCACTGCGCTCCAGGCTTTCGTCAATATGGGCGTCGCGGTGTCGCTGCTGCCTGCCAAGGGCATGACGCTGCCCTTCATTTCCTATGGCGGGTCCTCGCTCTTCTCCATCGCGCTCACCATGGGCTTTGCCCTGGCTGTGACGCGCCAGCGTCCCAAGATCGGCGCGCGTGAGGAATCCTTGTTGCAGTCCCTGGGTGCGCGCGCATGAGCCACCACTTCAAAAATTGTGTCGTTCTCTCGGCGGGCGGCAGCGGCGGGCATCTGTTTCCTGCTCAGGCCTTGGCGGGCGAACTGTCGCGTCGCGGCCGCGACATTGTGGTGATGACCGATACACGCTTTGCCAATTACGCCACGCATTTCCCCGGCGCGCGGATCCTGACCGTGCCGTCCTCGCCCATGGGCGCGCTCACCGCGCCGTTCAAGATCGCCGCCGGCATCGTGCTGGCTTTCGTCAAGCTGATCCGTCTCAGGCCCGCCGCCGTGATCGGCTTTGGCGGCTATCCCTCCGTGCCCGTGATGCTGGCGGCGTCATTGGCGCGTCTGCCCACCGCCATCATCGAGCAGAATGCGGTGGTCGGCCGCGCCAACCGGCTGGTGATGAACAAGGTCCTGCTGGTGGCCGCCGCCTTTCCCATCGCGCGCTTTGCGCCACGCGACCAATCCAAGATCGTGCTGACCGGCAATCCGCTGCGCCCCGAAGTGACAGCGCTGTGGGGCGCGCCCTATTCCCTGCCGCAGGCCGACGGCGCCGTGCGGCTTCTGATCTTCGGCGGCAGCCAGGGCGCGCGCGCCTTCAGCAGGATCGTTCCCGCCGCGCTCACCCGCCTGCCGCACGGCCTGCGGCACCGGCTCTATGTGATGCAGCAATGCCGCCCGGAAGACATTGACGCAGTGCGCGAGATTTACGGCAATGCCGAAATCCGCGCCGACCTGGCGCCCTTTTTCACCGATCTGCCGGCCCGCATGGCGTCGGCCCATCTGGTGATCGGCCGCTCCGGCGCCGGTACGGTGGCCGAATTGATGGCGATCGGAAGACCCTCCATTCTCGTGCCGCTTCCTTACGCGCTCGACGACAACCAGACGCCCAATGCCGATATCCTGGCCGATGCCGGCGCTGCCTGGCGCTTGCGCGAGAGCGATTTGAGCCCGGATTTGCTCGCTCAAATGCTGGTCGGGATTTTCGCCGATCCGCTGGACCTCAAGGCCCGCGCCGCCAGGGCCCACGCGCTTGCGACACCCGACGCCGCGGGCAAGCTGGCCGATCTGGTTGAATCGCTTGCGGGGGCAGCATGAAAGTCACCACCCGCGTTCCGCTCGATATCGGCGCCATTCATTTCATCGGCATTGGCGGCATCGGCATGAGCGGCATCGCCGAGATCATGCACAATCTGGGCTACAAGGTGCAGGGCTCGGATGTTTCCGAAAGCGCCAATGTCAAGCGCCTCAAGGCGATGGGCATTGCGGTTTCCATCGGCCACAGCGCGGACAATCTGAAAGACGCGCATGCGGTGGTCTATTCCTCCGCCGTCAAGCCCGGCAATGTCGAGTTCGACGCGGCCCGCGCCCTCAGCCTGCCGCTGGTGCGCCGGGCCGAGATGCTGGCCGAGATCATGCGCCTGCGCTCCTGCGTCGCCATTGCCGGCACCAACGGCAAGACCACCACCACGACCTTGGTGGCGGCGCTGCTGGATGGCGGCGGCATGGATCCCACCGTGGTCAATGGCGGCATCATCAACGCCTACGGCACCAATGCCCGGCTTGGCGCAGGCGAATGGGTGGTGGTGGAGGCCGACGAGAGCGACGGCACATTCCTGCGCCTGCCCGCCACCATCGCGGTGGTCACCAATGCCGATCCCGATCATCTGGATTTCTACGGCACCTTCGACGCCATGCTGGCGGCCTTCCAGCGCTTCATCGAGAATGTGCCCTTCTACGGTTTTGCCGTGCTGTGCCTCGACCATTCCGAAGTCCAGGCCATGGTGGGGCGCATCACCGACCGGCGGCTGATCACTTATGGTTTCTCGCCCCAGGCCGATGCCAGGGCGGTGAATGTGCGTTTCGCCGAAGGCGTGTCGCACTTCGACGTCGTCTTCACCGACCGCCGCAAGAACAGTGAAATACGCTGGGACGGCCTCAAGCTGCCCATGCCCGGCGAACACAATGTGCAGAACGCCATGGCCGCCATCGTCGTGGCGCGCGAGCTGGGAGTCAGCGAAAACGTGATCCGAAAGGCGCTGGCGGAATTCAAGGGCGTGGGCCGCCGCTTCTCCAAAATTGGGGAATGGAAAGGCGCCGCCATCATTGACGATTATGCCCACAACCCTTTCAAGATCGCCGCCGCGCTGAAAGCCGCGCGCCAGGCCTATAGCGGCCCGGTGGTGGCGGTGGTGCAGCCGCACCGCTACACCCGCCTGCGCGACACGTTCGAGCAATTCGCCAAATGCCTCAATGACGCCGATGTCGCGATCATCGCCCCGGTCTATGCCGCGGGCGAGCAGCCGATCGACGGCATTGACCGGGATTCCTATGCCGAGGCGCTGCGCGCCCACGGCCATCGCAACGTCATTGCCATTGACGGCGAAGCCGATCTCGCCGCCGCCGTGGCGCCGTACCTGAAACCGGGCGGCGCGGTGGTGGGACTGGGCGCCGGTTCGATCACTGCCTGGATGCACGGCCTGCAGAAAAAGCTGGAGGCCCTGTCATGACACAAGTTTGTGACATGCTGCCGCCGGTGCGCGGCACCTATACCCACGGCGCGCCGCTCAAGGACCTGGTGTGGTTCCGGGCCGGCGGCGCGGCGGAAATCCTGTTTCGTCCCGCCGATCTGGACGATCTGTCCGCCTTCCTGGCGGCGAGGCCCGATCAACTCCGGCTGACCGTGATCGGCGTCGGCTCCAATCTTCTGGTGCGCGACGGCGGTATTCCCGGCGTCACGGTGCGGCTGTCATCGTCTTTCGGGAAGATCGCGACCAACGGCACGCGGGTGCGCGCGGGCGCGGCGGCGCTGGACGCTGGTGTGGCACGGGCAGCGGCCGATGCCGGCATCGCCGGCCTGGAATTCCTGCGCGGCGTGCCGGGCACAATCGGCGGCGCCCTGAAGATGAATGCCGGCTGCTATGGCCGCGAGATCAAGGATATTTTTGTCGAAGCCGCGGCGCTCGACGCGCGCGGCAACAAGGTCACCCTGACGCCCGCTGACATGGCGTTCGTCTATCGCAAGGCCCAGGTCCGCGACGAGCTGATTTTCATCGAGGCCCTGTTTGAAGGCACGCTGGACAAGCCCGAGGCCATTCGCGCCCGCATGGAGGAATTGAACGCCAACCGCGAGGCCAGCCAGCCGATCCGCGCCAAGACCGGCGGCTCGACCTTCAAGAACCCGCCGGGCAAAAAGGCATGGCAGTTGATCGACGAGGCCGGCTGCCGCGGCCTCAGGCGCGGCGATGCCCAGGTCAGCGAGAAACACGCCAATTTCCTGATCAATCTGGGCGAGGCCAAAGCCGCCGACATCGAGGCGCTGGGCGAGGAAGTCCGCGCCCGCGTCAAGGCTAAATCCGGCGTCGCGCTGGAATGGGAAATCAAGCGGGTGGGGCTCGCATGAATTTCAAACGCATCGCGGTGCTGATGGGCGGGCGCTCGGCCGAGCGCGAAGTCTCGCTGTCGTCCGGCCGCGGCGTCATGAAGGCGCTGGCGGAAGAGGGCTTTGATCCGGTGATGGTGGATCCGGGCGACAATCCCGGCGACCAGCTGTTCCGTGCCAGGCCCGATGCCGTGTTCAACGCCCTGCATGGCCGCTTCGGCGAGGACGGCACGGTGCAGGGTCTGCTGGAGCTAATGCGGATTCCCTACACCCATTCCGGCGTGCTGGCTTCGGCGCTGGCAATGCACAAGCAGCGCACCAAGGATGTCTACCGGGCGGCGGGATTGCCGGTGGTCAAATCCATCGTGGTGGACCGCAAGACGGCGGCGGCTGGCCATCTGATGGAACCGCCTTATGTGGTCAAGCCGGTCAATGAAGGCTCCTCGGTCGGCGTCTTTATCATCCGCAAGGGCGACAATCGTCCGCCCGCCGCATTGGGCAGCGACGACTGGAACCTGTCGAATGAAATGATGGTGGAGGAATTTGTCCCCGGCCGCGAACTCACCGTCAGCGTGATGGGCGACAAGCCCCTGGGCGTCACCGAGATCACCACCGATCTGGAATTCTACGACTATGAAGCCAAGTATGCCGCCGGCGGCTCGCGCCACATCCTGCCGGCCGACCTGCCTTCCAAAGTCAGCGCCGAAACCATGGCGCTGGCAGTTGCGGCGCACCAGGCATTGGGCTGCCGCGGCGTGACGCGCACCGATTTCCGCTATGACGAGACGGCTGCAAAGCCCCGCCTGATCCTGCTGGAAACCAACACCCAGCCCGGCATGACGCCGACCTCGCTGGTGCCGGAACAGGCCGCCCATATGGGTATTTCCTACGCCAAATTATGCCGCTGGATGGTGGAGGACGCCTCATGCGATCGCTGAAAATTGAGCGCAAGCCGCGCGGGCCTTCCCGCGCCAAGACAGTGCGCCACAGCGCCCGCGGCGCGCGCGAACCCTCATCGGTCCAGCCCGGCACGGCGCGCCGCGCCCGCCCGCCGGGAATGCTGCGCCGGTTCTTCGGCCGCATCGGCGCGTTTTTCGTCCGCCCCATGCTGCTGCTCACGGCCGGCCTGGTGCTGCTGGCGCTGATCGCGGCTTTGCTGGTCAGCGGCGTGGTCGGCCGCACTGCGCACGGTGTCCGGAACGGCGCCCTGGGCGTGGTTGGCCAGGCGGGTTTCGGCGTCTATGAAATCCAGATCACCGGCAATCGCCGCGTGCCCACCGATACGATTTTCGCGGCGCTGGGGCTCAAGGCCGGCCAGTCCATCTTCTTTATCGACCTTCCCGCCGCCCGCGCCCGCATCCTGGCGCTGGACTGGATCGCCTCGGTGGATGTGGTGCGCCGCTATCCCGACGCCATCTTCGTCTCGGTGGTGGAGAAGCGCCCCTTCGCCCTGTGGCAGACGCCGCCCGACGCCAAGGGTCAATCCAAGGTCGCCGTGGTCGAACGTTCTGGCGGCGTCATCACCACCCGGGACACCGAGAAATTCTCCAAACTGCCCAAGCTGATCGGGCCGGGCGCGCCGGAGGCAGCCGCCGACCTGGTGGAAGCGGTGATGAGCCATCGCGCCGTCTCGGCCCGCACCGCGGCCTATGAACGGGTTTCGAAACGGCGCTGGAACCTGATCCTGAATGACGGGGTGGTGGTCAAGCTGCCCGAAACCGGCTGGCAAAAGGAACTCGACGCGCTGGAACACCTTATCGTGGACAACGGCATCCTGGAACGCGATGTCACCGAAATTGATCTGCGCTCGCCGTCGCAATATTTCTTCGTGCTCAAGAGCGGCGAGAAAAAAGACGTGGAACGAGGAAAAGAGACCTGATGGGCGAGACATTGAAATTGCGCGTGAACAATGAAATTCTCGCCTACCGCACCGGCCTGGTGTCCGCGCTGGATGTGGGCACCTCCAAGGTCGCCTGCGTCATCGGCCGGGCCGAGCATGGCACGCTCAAAGTGCTGGGCAGCGCCTTGCGCGAAAGCGCCGGCCTCAGGGCCGGCACTGTCACCAGTCTGGAACTGGCCGAGGAAACCATCCGCGACTGCGTTGCCGCCGCCGAGAACCATGCCGATGCCCGCATCCAGAATGTGCTGGTGGCGGTCAATTGCGGCAGCCCGGTTTCGGTCACCTCCCGCGCCGTGATGGCGCTGGACGGCGCCCTGGTGTCAGACGCCCATTTGCGCCAGCTGCTCAGCGATGGCCGCGGCAAGTGCCGCCTGGAAGGCCATGAAATCATCCAGAGCGCCCCCACCACCTATGTGGTGGATGAGGCGCGGGGCGTGCGCAACCCCTCCGGCATGTTCTGCCAGCGCATCGGCGTCGCCATGCATGCCGTCGCGGTCAAGCCCTCGCCGCTGGCCAATCTCAAGCTGGCGGTGGAGCGCTGCCATCTCAATGTGGTGGGCTCGCTCTTCGCCCCCTATGCCAGCGGGCTCGCGGTGCTCAGCGAGGATGAAAAACAGATCGGCGCCACCGTGATCGACATGGGCGGCGGCTGCACCTCGATCGCGGTGTTCCTGGAAGGCCATCTGGTGCATGCCGATGTCGTGCCGCTGGGCGGCTTTTCCGTCACCCATGACATTTCCCTGGGCCTGACGGCGCCGCTCTCGGCCGCCGAGCGCATCAAGACCCTGTTCGGCGCGGCGCTGGGCGACCTGGAGGCCGGCGCCGATGTCATCTCCGTGCCCCAGATGGGCGAGGAGGGCGACGACAGCGCCTTGCGGGTGCCCCGCACCATGCTCACCCGCATCATCCAGGCCCGCCTGACCGAGATTTTCGAAGAGGTCCAGAAGCGCCTGCAGGCGTCGGGCTATGACGCCGTGGCCGGCCGCAGGGCCGTGCTGACCGGCGGGGCCTGCCAGCTCACCGGCACCCGCGAACTGGCGGCGCGCATCCTGAACAAGCAGGTTCGAATCGGCCGGCCCCAGGTTTTTCCGGGGCTGGCCGCTGCTTCGGCGGGCCCCGACTACGCCACCGCCATCGGGCTCCTGATGGCCGGGGCGCTGTTGCCGCCCGAGATTTTGAATCCCGAAATGGCCGCCTTACCCGCGGCAGGGAAGGGCAAAAGCTGGCTCTCCCGGTTGACCGGCCGGTGGCTGGAGTGATTCAACAATATAACAGCGAATCAGTTGGGCAGTTCTGGTGTGCACAAGGTGACCCAAACAAGTCACTGAGGAGAATCTAAGATGGCGATAAACCTGAAAGTACCCCCGACCAAGGAACTCCGTCCCCGCATCACGGTGCTGGGCGTGGGCGGCGCCGGCGGCAATGCCGTCAACAACATGATCGAGGCCGGCCTGGAAGGCGTGGACTTCGTGGTGGCCAACACCGATGCCCAGGCTCTCAGCCAGTCCAAGGCCGAGCGGCGCATCCAGCTTGGCGCCACCACCACCGAAGGCCTGGGCGCGGGCGCCCAGCCGGAAATCGGACGCGCGGGCGCCGAGGAATCCCTGCCCGAGATCATGGAGCAGCTGCAGGGCTCGCACATGGTGTTCATCGCCGCCGGCATGGGCGGCGGCACCGGCACGGGCGCGGCCCCGGTCATTGCCCGCGCGGTGCGTGAGGCGGGCATCCTGGTGGTGGGCGTGGTCACCAAGCCCTTCGCCCTGGAAGGCGACCGCCGCATGCGGGTGGCCGAGGCCGGCATCACCGAGCTTCAGACCTTCGTGCATACCTTGATCGTCATTCCCAACCAGAACCTGTTCCGTGTCGCCAATGACCGCACCACCATGTCCCAGGCATTCGCCATGGCCGATGAAGTGCTGCATGCCGGCGTGCGCGGCGTCACCGACCTGATCGTGATGCCGGGCCTGATCAACCTGGATTTCGCCGACATCAAGTCGGTGATCTCCGAAATGGGCAAGGCGGTGATGGGCACCGGCGAAGCCGAGGGCGAGGACCGCGCCGCGCGGGCCGCCGACATGGCGATCTCCAACCCGCTGCTCGACGATGTCAGCATGAAGGGCGCCAAGGGCGTGCTCATCAACATCACCGGCGGGCCCGACCTGATGCTGTTCGAGGTCGAGCAGGCCGCCAACCGCATCCGCGCCGAAGTGGACCCCGACGCCAATATCATCTTCGGCAATACCATCCTGGATGAAATGGAAGGCCGCATCCGCGTCTCGGTGGTCGCCACCGGCATTGACGCCGAGCATATGCGGATGCCGAAGGTCACGCCCATCCGGCAATTCCTCAAGCCGCAGGTCTTCACGGTGGAAACGCCCCGGCCGGTGGCCGCGGCCAATCCGGTGCGCGACCAGATGGCCCAGCTGGTGAACGAGCTCAACGCCCCACCGGCGCCGCCCGCCGTCAGCGCCGACGAGGCCTATATCCTGGGCGGCGATGATGCCCCCGCGATCCCGGACTCCTATCCCGCCACCGAAACCTTGCGCTCGCCCGCCGACATGCCGCTGGCGCCGCAAAAGCGCGTCGAGGCGGAAAAGAAAGGCTGGGGCTTTTTCGGCCGCAAGAAAGGCCCCGTGCCTGATCTGCGCGCCGAGCCGGTGATGCCGCGTCCGGCTCCGGCCCAGGCTTCGGCGGCACAAGAACAACCCGCGCCGCCGTCCGGCGAGGATCTGTTCCCCGAGCATAATCGCGACGAGCAGTTTGAGATTCCGGCGTTTCTGCGCCGGCAGTCGAACTAAATCCGCGGCCCGCCTGCGGCGGGCGTTTGGGCAGCGAAAGCTCCACTGGGGCTTTCGCTTTTCGCCCTCACCGGCCGTTGCAGGGCCATAACGCCGTGGCCGCCGCCTTCACCGCCTTGGTGACATCCTGGCGGGCCGTCCTGGGATGCTTGCCCAGCCAGTCCACCACCGCCGTTTGCGCCGGTCCGGGATCGGTGGGCAGGCAGTGATTGCCCCGCAGCCCCGCCACCACTTCCCTGCTTTGAAAATCGCTGTTGCACAGGCTGGCGCTCTGGCCGCAGACCCGGACCAGGTCGCGGCCGCTATCGGCAACCGCAGCGCCTGCTGCCAGGCAAAGGGCGGCGGCGGCCAAAAGCATTCTCATGCGGCAAACCCTCCAAAAGCGCCGGCAAATTAGCATTGGCGGGCTGGCCCGGGAAAGCCAGGGCGCGGTACATTGCTCCCATGAACAGCCGCCATACGCTCGCCGGTCCGGTCACCGTCTCCGGCATTGCCCTGCATGCCGGGGTGGTTGTGACCATGACATTGGCGCCGGCGCCGGCGGGGCAGGGCGTTGCGTTTGTCCGCGGCGACCTGAATGGCGCGAAAATTCCGGCGCGCTATGATTTGGTGAGCGAAACACGGCTGGGCACGGTGCTGGAAAAAGACGGCGCCAAAGTCGGCGTGGTCGAGCATCTGATGGCCGCGGTGGCCGGCGCTGGGCTCGATGATCTCACCGTGACCCTGGACGGCCCCGAGCCGCCGATCCTGGACGGCGATGCCCTGTCTTATCTTCTGCTGATTCAAAAAGCGGGCCTCAAGAGCCAGAATGTGCCGCGGCAAGCCATCGAAGTCCTGAAGCCGGTCAGCGTTACCCTGAAGGAGGCCAGCGCCAGCCTGACGCCGGCGCCCACAAGCTCCTATGATTTCGAAATCGATTTTTCCACCGCCGCCATCGGGCGGCAGACATTTGCGCTGGATTTTTCTCCCGCCAATTTTGCCGAACGGATCGCTCCCGCCCGCACTTTCGGCTTCCTCAGGGAGCTGGAAGGCCTCCACGCCATGAATCTGGCGCGGGGCGCGTCGCTGGAAAATACCCTGGCGCTGGACGAGACCGGCCTGGTCAATCCCGGCCTGCTGCGCTTCCCCGATGAATTTGTCCGCCACAAGATTCTGGATGCCATCGGCGACATGGCGCTGGCGGGGGCGCCGCTGCTGGCCCGGTTCCAGGGCTCACGTTCCGGCCATGGCCTCAACAATGCCCTGCTGCGGGCGCTGTTTGCCGATCCCAAGGCATTTCGCCGTGTCGCGATGCCGGGCTAGGCGCCTCTTTCCAAGTCCCGCCGGCGGTATGCTATAAGGCCCTCTGGAACATGGACGGCCATGCCCGGAAATGGCATAAGAGCCTGTCCTGCATAGCAAAAATGGAAGATCTGTAATGCCTGTGTCCGGCGGAAAATTCCGCGTTTTTCTGATGTTATCGGCGGCCGCGCTCCTGCTTTCCGGCTGCAGCCTGTTCGGCAGCGACGACGCCACCAACGACCTGAACAAGGACGCCGCCCAGTATCAGGAACGGCCGATTGACCAGATCTATGACAATGCCTGGAAGCAGATCAACAAGGGCAATTGGGAACTGGCCGCGACGCAGTTCAACGAAGTGGACCGCCAGCATCCCTATTCGGTCTGGGCGCGGCGCGCCCAGTTGATGAGCGCCTTCTGCTCCTACCAGGCCAACAAATATGACGACGCGGTCGCCACCGCCGACCAGTATATCTCGCTGCATCCCGGCAGCCAGGAAGTCGCCTATGCCTTCTATCTGAAGGCGATCTCGCTTTATGAGCAGATCGTGGATGTCGGCCGCGACCAGTCCAAGACGCAAGGGGCCCTGGTCGCGCTGCAGGACGTGGTGCAGCGCTTCCCCGACACCGAATATGCCCGCGACGCCACCTTGAAGATCGACCTCACCCAGGATCACCTTGCCGGCAAGGAAATGGAGGTCGGGCGCTATTATCTCACCCGCGGCAATTACATCGGCGCCATCAACCGTTTCCGCGTGGTCGTCGACCAATATCAGACCACGCCCCAGATCGCCGAGGCGCTGGAGCGGCTGACCGAGTCTTATTATTCCCTGGGGCTGGACAGCGAGGCGCAGACCGCCGCCGCCGTGCTGGGGGCCAATTATCCCGGCACCGTCTGGTACCAGGATTCCTTCAATATCCTGAGAGGCCGAAATCTCACGCCCGTGGCCGACCAGCAGTCCTGGATATACAAAGCCTTCCACAAAATGCTTTAAAGGCGCTGGGCTTTTGGCCCCTGGGTTCGTCGCGCGTGCTCACGTACGTTCGTACGCTCCGCCCGACGCTCCTGCCCAGGAACCAAAATCCTGCGCGCCCCGAATCAGTGCGGATTTTGTTCGCATTTTGTCCTGAAAAGTGGTCACACTTTTCCCGGAACATGAGGGCGTGATGCTCGCCGCACTGACCGTCCGTGACATTGTGCTTATTGAACAGGCCGCGCTGGAATTCGCGCCGGGCCTCAATGTCCTGACCGGCGAAACCGGCGCGGGAAAATCCATCCTGCTCGACTCCCTGGGCCTGGCGATCGGCGGACGCGGCCGCGCCGGGGTGCGGCCGGGTGCGGCGCAAGGCTCCGCCACGGCGGTGTTCGATCCCGCCCCAAACCATGCCTCGCGCGCCTTGCTGACGCAGCAGGCAATGCCGGCGGAGGGCGAGATTGTCTTGCGGCGCAGCCTGGCCGCCGACGGCAAATCCCGCGCTTTCATCAATGACGAAGCGGTGGGCGTGGGCCTGCTCAAGGAACTGGGCGGGCTGCTGCTGGAAATCCATGGCCAGAGCGATGACCGCGGGCTGTTCGATGTCGCCACCCATCGCGGGCTGCTGGATTGTTTCGGCGGCTTGGAAGGACAGGCGCGCGATGTTGCCGCGCTGCATGCCGCCTGGGACGCGGCCCGCCAGATCCTGGCCGCTCTCAAGGCCCGCGCCGCGGAAGCTGAGCGCAATGCCGATTTTATCCGCGCCGCCGCCTCCGAGCTTTCCGATTTCGCGCCCGAAGCGGGCGAGGAGGAAAGGCTGGCGGGCGAACGCGCCCTGATGATGAACGCCTCGCGCATCGCCGAGGATCTCAGCGCCGCCAGCGACGCCCTGTCGGGCGAGCGCGGCGCCGAAGCGGCGCTGGCGGTTACCCTGAAGAAACTCTCCCGCCTGCAGGAAGAAGCGCGCAAGCGCGTCGCCGGCGCCGAGGCGGCGCTGGAACAGGCTTTTGCCTTGACCGAGGAAGCGCGGCGGGAACTGGACGGGCTGCTGGCCAGCCTGGATACCGATACCGCGGCGCTGGAAAAGAAAGAGGAGCGGCTGTTCGCGCTCAGGGCGCTGGCGCGCAAATACGCCACCACCCCAGATGGTCTTGCGGCCGTGCTGGCGGATTTTCTGGCCCAGCGCGAGGCGCTGGATGGCAGCGGCAATTCGATGAAGGAGTCGGATGCGGCGGTCTCTGCCACGCGCGCCGCTTTTGCCGCCGCCGCGCAGAAACTCTCAAAGGCCCGCGCCGCCGCCGCCAGGAAACTGGAAGAGGCGGTGGCGGGCGAACTGGCGCCGCTCAAGCTGGGCCATGCCAAATTCCGCGTCGCGCTGACGCCGGACGAAGAAGGCGGCGCCCATGGCCTGGAACGCATCGCCTTCGAGGTCGCCACCGTGGAAGGCGCGGCGTTCGGCGGCTTGGCCAAGATCGCCTCGGGCGGCGAACTGGCGCGTTTCTCCCTGGCCCTTAAAGTTGCGCTGGCGCAAATTTCCTCGCCTGCCGCCCTGGTGTTCGACGAAGTGGACCGTGGCGTCGGCGGCGCGGTGGCCGACGCGGTGGGCGAACGTCTGCAGCGCCTGGCCGAAACTACGCAGGTGCTGCTGGTCACCCATTCGCCCCAGGTGGCGGCCCGCGCCGCCCGTCATTTCCGCATTTCCCGCGTCGGCGACAAGACCCGCATCGTGCTGCTGGAAGACGAGGCCCGGCTGGAGGAGATCGCCCGCATGCTGTCGGGCGCCATAGTCACCGACGAAGCCCGCGCCGCCGCCAAACGGCTGGTGGCGGAAGCCTCCATTCCATTGAAGAAGTCACGCAAGCGGGCATGAAATCCGTAGAGAAACTCACCTCCGCCGAGGCGGAAAAGGAACTGGACAAGCTTGCGCGCGAAATCGCCGAGCATGACCGGCATTATTATCTCCAGGATGCCCCGGTCATCTCGGACGCCGCCTATGACGCCCTGCGCCAGCGCAATGCGCAGATCGAGGCCCGCTTTCCGCTGCTGGTGCGCCCCGACAGCCCCAGCCAGCGGGTCGGCGCCAAGGCCAGCGCCCGCTTCGCCAAGGTGGTGCATGCCAGGCCCATGCTGTCGCTCGATAACGCTTTCAGCGACGAGGACGTGGCGGATTTCATTGCCCGGGTGCGGCGCTTCCTGGGCCTGAAGGAGGACGAAGAGGTGATGGTCACTGCCGAACCCAAGATTGACGGGCTTTCCGCCTCGCTGCGTTATGAAAAGGGTTTGCTGGTGCAGGGCGCCACCCGCGGCGACGGCGCCGAGGGCGAGGACATCACCGCCAATCTGCGCACCATTTCCGACATTCCGCTGCGGCTGAAGGGCAAGCCGCCCGCCATCCTGGAAGTGCGCGGCGAGGTCTATATGACCCACAAGGGCTTTGCCGCGCTGAACAAGGCCCAGGAGGAAGAGGGCAGGCCCATATACGCCAATCCGCGCAATTCCGCCGCCGGCTCGGTGCGCCAGCTCGATCCGGCGATCACCGCCGGCCGCAGCCTGAATTTCTTTGCCTACACCTGGGGCGAGATCTCGGAACTGCCCGCCAAGACGCAGACAGGAATGCTGGAGAAATTCACCGACTATGGCTTTGTGGTGAACCCGCTGGTCCGGCGCTGCCAGACCCTGGACCAGATCCTGAAATTCTACCG
Organism: uncultured Alphaproteobacteria bacterium; assembly: GCA_903857685.1. GTDB lineage: Bacteria > Pseudomonadota > Alphaproteobacteria > Micropepsales > Micropepsaceae > Rhizomicrobium. The sequence goes on along the minus strand of CAIOFO010000148.1, from coordinate 82,653 downwards.
CGACATTGAAAGCAAGCGCGTCCGCCTCGGCTATGACATTGACGGTGTGGTCTACAAGGTGGACCGCCTCGATCTCCAGGAACGGCTCGGCTTTGTCTCGCGCTCTCCGCGCTGGGCCATCGCCCACAAGTTCCCCGCCGAACAGGCCGAAACCGTGCTGCAAGACATCGAGATACAGGTCGGCCGCACCGGCAAGCTGGCGCCGGTGGCGCGCCTCCGGCCCGTCACGGTGGGCGGCGTGGTGGTGCGCAACGCCACCTTGCACAATGAAGACGAAATCGCCCGCAAGGATGTGCGAATCGGCGATACCGTGGTGATCCAGCGGGCCGGCGACGTCATTCCCCAGATCGTGCGGGTGCTGGACGACAAACGCCCCAGAGGCGCAAAGCCCTACAAATTCCCCACAAAGTGCCCCGTCTGCGGCAGCCATGCGGTGCGCGAAGTGGACGAAAAGACCGGCAAGGAGGATGTGGACCGGCGCTGCACCGGCGGGCTGATTTGCGACGCCCAGACGGTGGAGCGGCTGAAATATTTCGTGGCGCGCGACGGCTTCGACATCGAAGGACTGGGCGGCACCATGATCGAGCTGTTTCACGAAAAGGGCCTGCTCAATGAGCCTGCCGACATTTTTGCGCTCACGGAAAAGCCGGAAAAAGTGAGCAAGGTTCTGGCCGAGCATCGCGCCGCCTTGTCCGAGGAGCGCCGCGCCGCCGAGGGCAAGGATCCCATTGTTACAAAAGTAGGCAAAAGCAAAGCGAAAAAAGAAGAGCGCGAAGACAAGGTGGTGGAAAACCTGATGGCCGCCATCGCGGCCAGGCGCAAGATCGGCCTCGACCGCCTGATCAACGCCCTGGGCATCCGCCATGTCGGTGAAACCACGGCCCGGCTGATCGCCCGGCATTATCGCACCATCAACGCCTTCCTGAAAGGAATGGAAAGCGACAGCGCGCGCGCGGAACTGGAAAGCCTGGAAGGCATTGGCGGCGTGGTCGCGGAAGCAATCTGCGATTTCTTCGACGAGCCGCACAATATAAAAGCGCTGCACCGGCTGCTGGCGTGGCTTGACGTGACCCCGATGGCGGCGCCCGCCAAGTCGTCGCCGGTCTCCGGCAAGACCGTGGTCTTCACCGGCACGCTGGAAAAGATGACAAGGCAAGAAGCCAAGGCGCGCGCCGAAAGCCTGGGCGCGAAAGTGTCGGGCTCGGTCTCCGCCAAGACCGACATTGTCGTGGCCGGTCCCGGCGCGGGCTCAAAGCTGAAAGAGGCGCAGAAGCACAACGTCCAGGTGCTGGACGAAGATGCCTGGCTGAAACTGATTTCCTAGCTAGCCCTGTCGCGCACAGCGCGGCAATCAAATGGCTTTCGTCACGCGCTCCAGCCAGACCCGCGTCTCATCATCCACCAGATGGTGCAGCGTCTCCCGCACCCTTGCGTGATAGGCATTGAGCCAGGCGCGTTCGCCTTCCGTCAAAAGGCCCACTTCCACCAGATTGAGGTCGATCGGCACCAGGGTGATGGTTTCCAGCCCCATCATCTTGCGTTCGCCGCCGGGGATATCTTCCAGGTCCGTCACCACCACCAGGTTTTCGATGCGGATGCCGAAGGCGCCGGCCTTGTAGAAACCCGGCTCGTTGGAACAGATCATGCCGGGTATCAGCTTCTGGGCAATGGGCCGCTTGGAAATGTTCTGCGGCCCTTCATGCACCGATAGATATGAGCCTACGCCATGGCCGGTGCCATGGTCGTAATCCAGCCCCACGTCCCACAAGGGCCGCCGCGCGAAACTGTCCAGCTGCATGCCGATGGTGCCGTCGGGAAAGCGCGCTGTCGCCAGCGCGATATGGCCTTTCAGCACCCGGGTGAAACGGTCCTTCATTTCGGCGGTCGGCACGCCCACCATCACGGTGCGGGTGACGTCGGTGGTGCCGTCGGGATATTGCGCCCCGGAATCGATCAGGAACATCTCGTTCTGGCCGATCACCCGGTTGGTGGAGCGGGTGACGCGGTAATGCACGATGGCGCCATTGCTGCCGGCGCCGGAAATGGAATCAAACGACAGGTCCGACAGGCAGCCGGTGGCTCTACGGAATCCTTCCAGCGCCTCGGCGGCCGCGATTTCGGTGAGCTCGCCGCCGGCCGCCGCATCGCCGAACCACGCCAGGAAGCGCACCATGGCGCTGCCGTCGCGGATATGGGCCTTGCGCATGCCCTCGATCTCAAGCGGGTTCTTGCAGGCCTTGGGCAGCTGGCAGGGATCGGGCTGATGCTTGATGGTGGCGCCGGCCCGGTGCAGCCGGTCCAGCACCGCCGCGGCCGCCGTGGCGGGATCGGCGACGATCTTTTTTCCCTTGAAACCATCCAGCGCCAAGACGAATTTGTCCGGCGGTTGCAGCCGTACGCCGTCGCCCAGATGGGCGATCAATTCCGCGCTGCGCTTCTTCTCGTCCAGGAACAGGTCCACGCTGGCGTCGCTGTTCAGGATGGCGAAAGCCAGCGCGAAAGGCGTGTGCGGCACATCGCTGCCCCGCATGTTGAGCAGCCAGCAAACCGAATCCGCCAGGGTAACGACCGCGGCATCGGCGCCGGTTTTTTTCAGGTCTTCCGCCAGCCGGGCGCGCTTGGACGCGCTGGTCTCGCCGGCCAGGTTGAAGGGATGGGGAATGGCGGGGTTTTGCGGCGGTGGCGGCTGGCCGGCCCATACCGCGTCAATGGGATTGCTGTCGCAGGCCACCAGCGTGCCGCCCGCCCGTTCCGCTGCCGTCCGCAGGCCCGCCACCGCATTGGCGGTGGACAGCCAGGGGTCGTAACCCAGCTTGGCGCCGCGCGGCAGGTGATCGGAAATCCAGCCTTGCGGTCCTTCCGCCACCAGATCGCGCGGCTCGAACAATTTGGTGTCGGTCTGGGCGCGCACCTGCAGCGTGTAGCGCCCATCGGTGAACACCACGGCCTTGTCCATCAGCACCACCGCCGCCCCCGCCGAGCCGGTGAAAGCCGTCAGCCAGGCCAGCCGTTCGGCGCGCGCCGGCAGATATTCGCTCTGGTGTTCGTCGGAATGGGGAATGACAAAACCGTCCAGCCCGCGCTTGCTCAGTTCGGCGCGCAGCGCCTTGATGCGGGGCGCGCATTGCGCTGCATCGCTGACGTCATCATAGGTCTGGAAGGGGCCGTTCTTGTCCATGGCGGCAAGGTTATTCTTGGCAGCATCGCGTCACAAGGATGAAAAACTGCCGCGCGGCTTCGCCGCTTGGCGCTCGGGCGGGCGAATTGTCCACTGGACTATCCGCTTTTCCGCCCTCGCTCCAGCACCAGCGCGCTCCAGGGCCCGTCGCGCCAGCCCCGCACAAAGCGCAGGCGATGGTAAAAGGATAGCAGCATCTTTTCCTGATTGTGCAGCAACCCGGACAGCACCAGGGTTCCCCCGCTCGCCAGCGCCGCCACGATGCCGGGCGCCAGCCTTGTCAGCGGTCCCGCCAGGATATTGGCGATAATCAGGTCATAGGGCCGCCCCGCATCCAGCACGGGATGGGTGACGCCATCGGCCGTCACGGCGCGCACCAGGTTCGCCACGCCATTGCCGCGGGCGTTCTGGGTCGTCACTTCCACCGCGATGGGATCGATGTCCGAGGCGATGACCGGCCGTTTCCAGAGCTTGGCCGCGCCGATGGCCAGCAAACCCGTGCCGCAGCCCAGATCCAGCACATGGGCAAAGCGCTGCCGCCTTGCCAGGTCGCTCAGCACCGCCAGGCACAAAGCGGTGGTCTCGTGATGGCCGGTGCCGAAGGCCATGCCCGCCTCGATCCGCATCGGGATGACGCCATGGGGCACCTGTCCCGCATCATGCGCGCCATAGACGAAAAAGCGCCCGGCCCGCACCGGCGGCAGCCCTTCCTGCGAAAGCTTGATCCAGTCCTGGTCGGGCAGGGGTGCCACCGTCACGGCCTGGCCCGCCACCTTGCTGAGCCATGCGGCATCGGGTTCTTCCGTGTACAGAGCTTCCACCACGGCGCCCGGCCCGAACGGCTCCTCCACGATCAGCACCGCCTGGGGCTCCGACGCCAGTTCCAGCAGCGCCGCCATGTCGGGCGCCAGCGTCTTTTCCAGCGCGACAGAGGCTTTCCAGAGAGGCGGGTTGTGCATAGTCTATCCGGCAATTGGCCCGGCGGTATGCCGCGCCGCCGGGGGCCGGTCAACCGGACACATATTTTCTCAAGGGGACATCCATGAAACTGCGCACCATGCTTTTCGCCGCCGCCTTGCTCCTGCCCGCCGGAATGGCGTTCGCCCAGGGAAATGCTCCGATGCCCGACGTCAAAAGCTTCCTGGCGTCGGCGGACATTGCGGGCCTGATCGCCAAGGCCAAGGCGCAGCCGCCAAAGCCCCTGATCTCGCAGAATATCGTGGGTACCGGCGCCTATCGTGCCAATCTGGAATATCGCGCCGGCGCTGCCGCGCCCGCCTCCATCCACGACAATGAGGCCGAACTGATGGTGTTTGTGGAGGGCAGCGGCACCATCACCACCGGCGGCACGCTGGTGGACGGCACCCGCAGCAATCCCGCCAACCAGTCGGGTAGCGGCATCGCCGGCGGCACGCCGCAGCATGTGGCCAAGGGCGATGTCCTGATCGTGCCGGCAGGGGTGCCGCACCAGATCGCGCCGGATGCCGGCGTGGCGGTGGCGGTGCTGACCTTCCATGTCCCCAGCCCCTGGCCAGGAAAATAATCAGGCGCGCTGCACGAACTGGTCGATGACGCGCTTCTCGCCCGCCTTGTCGAACGCCACCGTCAGCTTGTTGCCTTCGACAAAGCTCACCCGGCCATAGCCGAATTTCTGGTGAAACACCCGGTCGCCACGCGTGTATTGTGAGGCGCCGGGGTCCGACGTCTGTACGCTCCAGGCCTGGGCCTCGATCAGGGGCGGCCGCGCCCGCACCCCGTTTGATGCGGCGCGGTTGGCCTGGGCCCGCTTCCAGCCTGGGGAATCATAAGTGCTGGCGAAGGACGCCGCGCCCGCATTGTCGCGAAAGCCGGTGGCGCCGCCGTAAAAGCCCTCGTCCATCACGGTCTCGACATGGTCCTCGGGAATTTCCTTCAGGAAGCGCGAGGGCAGGGCGCTCTGCCAGCTGCCATGCACCCTGCGGTTGGCGGCAAATGACAGACGGATGCGCTGTCGCGCCCTTGTTAAGCCCACATAGGCCAGCCGCCGTTCCTCTTCCAACCCGGCGAGCCCGTTCTCGTCCATGGTGCGCTGGGAGGGGAACAACCCTTCCTCCCAGCCGGGCAGGAACACGGTGTCGAACTCCAGCCCCTTGGCGGCATGCAGGGTCATCAAATTGATGCGGTCGCCGCTTTCATCCTGGGCGATTTCCATCACCAGGCTGACATGCTCCAGGAAAGCGGCGAGCGATTCAAAACTTTCCATCGAACGGACAAATTCCTTGAGGTTGTCCAGCCGTCCCGGCGCCTCCGCCGACTTGTCGGCTTTCAGCATGTCGGTATAGCCGGATTCATCAAGAACCATCTCGGCCAGTTCGGTATGGGGCAGCACCCGCGCCGTCTCGCTCCAGCGCGCGAAATTGGCCGAGAGTTCGGCCAGCGCCTTCCTTGCCTTGGGCGGCAATTCGTCGGTGTCGGAAATTTCCCGCGCCGCCGCCAGCAGCGGAATCTGGCGCATCCGGGCAAAGGCATGCAGCGACGCCACGCTGGCATCGCCGATGCCGCGCTTGGGCTTGTTGACGATGCGCTCGAAAGCCAGATCGTCATCGCCCTGCGCGATCAGGCGCAGATAGGCCATGGCATCGCGCACTTCGGCCCGTTCATAGAAACGCGGCCCGCCGATCACCCGATAGGGCAGGCCCAGGGAAATAAAGCGGTCTTCGAATTCGCGCATCTGGAACGAGGCCCGCACCAGTATCGCCATTTGGCTGAAGGCGTGGCCCTGGCGATGCAGGTCCTCGGCCTCGGCGGCGACATTGCGGGCTTCTTCCTCGGCGTCCCACACGCCCTGGATCTTGATCTTCTCGCCGGGGTCGCCCTCGGTCCACAGCGTCTTGCCCAGCCGCCCCTTGTTGGCGGCGATCAGGCCCGAGGCCGCGCCCAATATCACGGGGGTGGAGCGGTAATTGCGCTCCAGCCTGATGACCGTGGCGCCGGGAAAATCGCGCTCGAAGCGCAGGATGTTTTCCACCTCGGCGCCGCGCCAGCCATAGATGCTCTGGTCGTCATCGCCCACCACGCAGACATTGCCGCTCTTGGTCGCCAGCAGCTTCAGCCAGAGATACTGCACCACATTGGTGTCCTGGTACTCGTCCACCAGGATGTAGCGGAAACGCTCGCGATATTCGGCCAGTATGTCCGGCTGGGTGCGAAGAATATGCAATGTCTCCAGCAGCAGGTCGCCGAAATCCGCCGCGTTCAGCGCCTTCAGCCGCTCCTGGTACTGGCGATAGAGCGACTTGCCCTTGCCGAAGGCGTAAGCTTGCGCTTCGCCTTCGGAAACATCCTCTGGCCGCTGGCCCTTGTTCTTCCAGCCGTCGATCATCGAGGCCAGGGCGCGCGCCGGCCAGCGTTTTTCGTCTATGCCTTCGGCCTCGATCAATTGCTTCATCAGCCTGAGCTGGTCGTCGGTGTCCAGAATGGTGAAATTGGATTTCAGTCCCGCCAGCTCGGCATTCCGGCGCAGCATCTTGGCGCCGATGCTGTGGAAGGTGCCCAGCCACTGCATGCCTTCGACCACGCCGCCGATCAGGGTGCCGATGCGCTCCTTCATCTCGCGCGCCGCCTTGTTGGTGAAGGTGACGCACAGCATCTGCCCGGGCCAGGCGCGCTTGGTCGCCAGGATATGAGCCAGCCGCGTCGTCAGCACGCGGGTCTTGCCGGTGCCCGCCCCCGCCAGCACCAGCACCGGGCCGTCCACCGCCTCCACCGCCTCGCGCTGTTCCTTGTTCAGGCCCGCCAGATAGGGCGGGTCGCGCGGCACCGGCGCGCTTGAAGGGGCTTCAAACGCCGAATCCAATGGATCGGAATAGCGGTCGTCGTAACCGCTCATGGGATGAATACCGATTCAGGGGACATGGGAACGATAATAGAACGCCGCTTCCCGAAATCCCACTTATTTATCCGGTTCCAGCCTGTGCCCGCTAAGGGCCTGTTCGGCCTTTTCGGTCCGCGCTTTCGCCAGCTTTTTCGCAGCTTTGGGCGTGCCATGAAGCGCGCGGTTGGCTTGCGCCGTCTTGGCCATCTCGGCTTTGCCCTTGGCCTTGCGGGCGCGGCGCAGGTTGATCAGCTCAGCCATTTTCGCGTTCCTGGGCGCGGGCGAAGGCGGGACGCGACACCACCCGTTCGACATAGGCTTCCAGCAAATCGGTCTTGACCAGCATCGGGCTGCCCAGGAACATCTTGAAGGTGGTGCCGATCAGGATATCCACGGCCGAGAACTTCTCGCCCAGGATATAGGGACCCCGCTCCAGGGTGGCAATGACGAAGGCCATCACATCGTCGGTCTTGACCCAGCCGGCCGTGCCGCGCGGCACGTCCCATTTCATGAAAGCGCTCATCCAGGCCGGCTCCATCACCCCGGCATAATAGGCCAGCCAGGAAACATAGGCGGCGCGCCTGGCATCGCCCACCACCGGCCCGATGCCGTTTTCGGGGAATTTGTCGGTGAGATAAAGCGCGATGGCGGCGGATTCAAACACCAGCGTTCCATCATCCATCAGCGCCGGTATCTTGCCATGGGGATGGGGATTGGCCGGATCAGCCTCGCCGCTGCCGTCGGGCCGCCGGAAGGACGAGACCACATGGATCTCATAGGGCGCGCCCAGTTCCTCCAGCAGGAAGATGCAGCGCTGCGACCGGGTGCGGGGACGGTGGAACAGCGTGATCATGCGCGCATTAAACCCCCTCCACCCTTCGCATCGCAAGCGCTGCTACGGGCACCTCCCCCATCAAAGGCTTCGCCTTATGGGGGAGGGGTTAGATATTCGTGCGCTGCACGGCAAGCGCATGCAGGCGCAGGGCGCTGGCCAGGGCGCGCGATCCCCGCGACAGGTCGATGCGGGCGACCAGGGCGGCCAGGCTCTGGCCGGTGGCCTGCGCCTCATTGTCCAGCACCGCCCAGAATTCTTCCTCCAGCGCCACCGAGGTGCGATGGCCGGACAGGGAAAAGGAGCGTTTTTTGAGCAAGACTATTTGGGCGCGATCATGTCTTCGGGCCGCACAATGGCGTCGAATTCTGCCTCGGTGACATAACCGCCGCCCACCGCTTCCTCGCGCAACGTCGTGCCGTTCTTGTGCGCGGTCTTGGCGATCTTGGCGGCATTGTCATAACCGATCTTGGGCGCCAGCGCCGTCACCAGCATCAGCGAGCGGTTCAGCCCCGCCTTGATATTGTCCAGCCTGGGCTCGATTCCCACCACGCAATTGTCGGTGAAGCTCACCGCCGCATCGGCCATCAGCCGCACGCTTTGCAGGAAGTTATAGGCCATCACCGGATTATAGACGTTGAGCTCGAAATGCCCCTGGCTGTCGGCAAAGGTCAGCGCCGCATTGTTGCCGAAGATCTGCACGCAGACCTGGGTCATGGCTTCGCATTGGGTGGGATTGACCTTGCCCGGCATGATGGAGGAGCCGGGCTCATTTTCCGGCAACGACAATTCGCCCAGGCCCGAGCGCGGCCCCGAACCCAGCAGCCGGATGTCGTTGGCGATCTTGAACAGGCTGGCGGCCACCGTGTTGATGGCGCCATGGCTGAACACCATGGCGTCATGGGCGGCCAGGGCCTCGAACTTGTTGGGCGCGGTGGTGAAAGCCATGCCGGTGATGGCGGCGATGCGCTCCGCCACCATCTTGTCGAAACCGATGGGGGCATTGAGGCCGGTGCCCACCGCGGTGCCGCCCTGCGCCAGCTGCATCAGCTTGGGCATGGTCTGCTCGATGCGCTCGATGCCGTTGGTTATCTGTTGGGCATAGCCGGAAAATTCCTGGCCCAATGTGATCGGAGTGGCGTCCTGGGTATGGGTGCGGCCGATCTTGATGATGTCCTTCCAGGCCGTGACCTTGGCCGACAGCGCCGCCAGCAGATGCTTCAGGGCCGGCAGCAGACGTTTTTCAATCTCCTCGGCGCAGGCGACATGCATCGCGGTGGGATAGGTGTCGTTGGACGACTGGCTCATATTGACGTGATCGTTGGGATGGACGGGCTTCTTGCTGCCCATCACCCCGCCCAGCATCTCGATGGCGCGGTTTGAGATCACCTCATTGGCGTTCATGTTGGACTGGGTGCCCGAGCCGGTCTGCCAAACCACCAGCGGGAAATGGACGTCCAGCTTGCCGTCAATCACTTCCTGGGCGGCGGCGACAATGGTCTGGCCGATCGTCTTGTCCAGCCCGCCCAGCGCCAAGTTGGATTCGGCGGCGGCGCGCTATACGATGCCCAGCGCCCTCACGATGGGCAGAGGCTGTTTCTCCCAGCCGATCTTGAAGTTGCCAAGGGATCGCTGGGCCTGGGCGCCCCAATAGCGGTCGGAAGCGACTTCGATGGGTCCGAAGGTATCGGTCTCGGTGCGGGTGGTCATGACGCTCTATTTTTTGCGGAAGGAATCGAGGCTGACGACTTCGCCGGGCGCGGGCGCGGGCTTTTCCGCCGTCGGTTCGGGCTGGGGGGTGGGCTCGCCCACCGGCTCGGAAGGCGGCACCATCATCGGGCCGGTCTTGCCCGCCTCGCCTTCGCTGCGGAATTGCAGGCCGAACTGCACCCCGGGGTCGAAAAAGGCGGTCAGGGCATTGAAGGGAATGTGCAGCGGCGCCGGCAGCTTCTTGAAGGTCAGCGTCACCTCGAAATAATCGTCCTTCACCTTCAGCGCCCAATATTGGTGCTGGATGATGATGGTCATCTCGTCGGGATACTGCTCTTTCAGGAAATCGGGAATGTCGACGCCTTCGAAGTGGGTCTTGAAGGTGAGGTAAAAATGATGCGCCCCGATCAGCCCCGACTTTTCAATGCGCCGCAGTGCGTCACGGACCACGCCGCGCAGCGCGGAATCCGTCAAAGCCTGGTAGCCGATAAAGTCTTTTGCCATGGAATTTTGCAGACTATGCGCCGCCGATAAGGAGTCAATCGCGCCCCGGCCCGATGTGAGGGGTGGAAGCGCCTATTTTTGACGCAGTGCCGCAATTTGCCGGAACCGCAGCCATATCGGGCCGTTGTGAACAGGACACCAAAAAAGGCCAGCCCCTTGAAAATCGCTCAAATCGCGCCCCTGGTCGAAAGTGTGCCGCCCCGCCTTTATGGCGGCACCGAACGCGTGGTGTCCTGGCTGACCGAGGAACTGGTGCGCCAGGGTCATGACGTGACCTTGTTCGCCAGCGGCGATTCGCAGACCCGGGCCGAGCTTGCCGCCGTCGTGCCGCGCGCCCTGCGCCTGGAAGGCATCCACAATTCACTGCCCTACAACATCATCATGCTGGATCAGGTGGCGGCCCGGATGGACGAGTTCGATGTGCTGCATTTCCACATCGACTTTTTCCATTATCCGATCTTCCGCAACATGGCGCACAAGACCCTGACTACCCTGCATGGCCGCCAGGACTTGCCCGAGCTGCCCGATATCTACCGCGCCTTCCCGCACATGCCGCTGGTTTCGATTTCCGATCATCAGCGCCTGCCGGTGCCGCCGGTCAACTGGCGGGGCACGGTCTATCATGGCCTGCCTGAGGCGCAGTATCACCAGGGCAGCGGCGAGGGCGGCTACCTGGCCTTTCTCGGCCGCATCTGCGCCGACAAGGGACCGGTGGAAGCGATCGAGATTGCGCGCAGGGCCGGCATGAAACTCAAGATGGCCGCCAAGGTGGATCCGGTGGACCAGGTCTATTTCGACACGGTGGTGAAGCCCCTGATCGAAAACAGCCCGCATGTCGAATTCATCGGCGAGATCAATGACGGCCAGAAGCAGGAATTTCTCGGCAATGCCCTGGCCCTGCTGTTCCCCATCAGCTGGCCCGAGCCGTTCGGCTTGGTGATGATTGAATCGTTGGCCTGCGGCACGCCCGTTGTCGCCTTCCGGTGCGGCTCGGTGCCCGAGATCATGGAAGACGGCGTGACCGGATTTGTCGTCAAGGACATCGCCGCCGCCGCTGCTGCGGTGGGCCGCCTGGATGAACTTCAACGTCCCGCGATCCGCGCCCGCTTTGAAAAGCGCTTCAGCGCGCGCGCGATGGCGCGTGATTATCTCAAGATTTATGGCCAATTGGCGGACAGGGCAAAACCCGTCGCCATCCGGGCCGCCTGAAATTTTAAACCGGACCAATAGATAATGGAGGCAAAGACCCTCCCGCAAACGCCGCCTGTGCAGGCTTCCGACGAAACCTCGTCATTTTATATCCAGGCGACGGAATCGATTCAGGAGCGCTGGCCGCGCACCTTGAAACAGGGCGATACCTTCGCCCTGTTCGACATGCTGGGCGATGTGGTCGAGCCCGGCATGACCCCCGGCGGCATGTTTCACAACGACACGCGCTATCTTTCCGGCGTCCAGTTGCTGATTGACGGCCAGCGGCCGCTGCTGCTGTCCTCGGCGGTGGAAAATGACAATGTCGTCCTGATCGTGGACCTCTCCAATCCCGACATCTATCAGGGCGGCAAGGTTGTGCTGCCGCGCGAGACTCTGCATGTGCGGCGCTCGAAATTTCTCTGGGACGGCACCTGCCATGAGCGCATCGCCGTGCACAATTTCGGTCCCGAACCGCAGAAATGCTTTCTCTCCCTCAGCTTCGCCGCCGATTTCGCCGATTTGTTCGAGGTGCGCGGCATGCAGCGGCCGCGCCGCGGCACCATGACGACGTTGCGCAAGGACGATCACACCGTGCTGTTCCGCTACCAGGGCCTGGATGGGCGGGAACGGCGCACCGAAATCTGTTTCCAGCCGCCGCCCGCCCGGCTCTCGGAAAGCGAAGCGATCTTCGCCCTCGATCTTCCGCCGGACGGACGCGCCGCGCTGGTGATGACCGTTTGCTGTACCGATGGCGAAGCCGCGCATGTGCCTTTTTCCCAGCCCTATCGCGCCGCGCGGCGCGCCGCCCAGCGCGCCGCCAGCCTTGGCGGCAGCGTCACCAGCAGCAATGCCCTGGCCAACCGCATGCTGCACCGGGCGGGCGCCGACCTCTCCATGCTGATCACGGAAACCAGGCAGGGCCCTTATCCCTATGCCGGCACGCCCTGGTTCTCCACGCCCTTCGGCCGCGACGGCATCATCACGGCTTTGGAGATGCTGTGGCTGGACCCCTCGCTGGCGCGCGGCGTGCTGCAATTTCTCGCGGTTACCCAGGCGACGAAAATGGATGACGCCGCCGATGCGCAGCCGGGCAAAATCATTCATGAGATGCGCAACTGCGAAATGGCGATCCTGGGGGAAGTGCCGTTCGGCCGCTATTATGGCAGCATCGACGCCACGCCCTTGTTCGTGCTGCTGGCGGCGCGCTATTTCGCCCGCACCGGCGACCAGGAAACCATCCGCGCCCTGTGGCCCAACATTCAGGCGGCGCTGGCCTGGATCGACAAATATGGCGACCGCGACGGCGACGGCTTTGTCGAATATTACCGGCAAAGCGAGAACGGGCTCAGCAACCAGGGCTGGAAGGACAGCCAGGATTCCATCTTCCATGCCGATGGCCGCCTGGCGCCCGGCGCCATCGCGCTGTGCGAAGTGCAGGGCTATGTCTATGCCGCCAAGCAGGGGGCCTCGGTGCTGGCGCGCATGCTGGGCGATCATGCCCAGGCGGATGCGCTTTCCGACGCGGCCGAACGGCTGCGCCAGCGCTTTGAAGAGAAATTCTGGTGCCCCGAGATCGGCACCTATGCCATCGCGCTCGACGGCGACAAGAATCCCTGCCGGGTGCGCTCCTCCAATGCCGGCCAGGTGCTGTTCTGCGGCATCGCTTCCCAGGAGCGCGCGGTGCGCGTGGCGGAATCGCTGATGGCGCCGGAAATGTTTTCCGGCTGGGGCGTGCGCACCGTGGCCAGCGATTGTTCGCGCTACAATCCCATGTCCTACCACAATGGTTCGGTCTGGCCGCATGACAATGCCCTGATCGCGCTGGGCCTGGCGCGCTACGGCTTGAAGCGCGGCGCCGGCGCCATCTTCACCGGCATGTTCGACGCCGCCAGCCATATGGACCTGATGCGCTTTCCCGAACTGTTCTGCGGCTTTGGCCGCCGCCGGGGCACCGCACCGACGCTTTATCCCGTCGCCTGCGCGCCCCAGGCCTGGGCCAGCGCGGTGCCTTTCGCGCTGCTGGAAGCCTGCCTCGGCATCGTCTGCGACCACCAGCGCCGCGAAGTGCGCTTTCACAATCCGGTGCTGCCGCGCTTCCTGGAGGAAATCCGCATCGGCAACCTGCAGCTGGACAGCGCCTGCGCCGATCTGCGCCTTCGCCGCAACGGCGCCGGCACCGAAGTGGCGATCATGGCCCAGCGCGGCGACATATCCATAAGGATCGCTCAATAGACGGATTATTGCCGCAAACATTGAAAATTTGCGGCTTGAGTGCGCCCGGCGCAGCCTATATGCCGGGAGCAAATGAGCGCCGAATCCAGCCCCAACCGCGCCGTGGAGACCGTCCTCCCCGAAGATTTGGAACTGACGCCCCAGCCCCAGCCGGTGGAGGTGCCGCCGCCCGAAATCCTGCCCGCCGAAGCGGCGGAGGACCGCAGCGCCCTGGCCTTCCTGCGCGTCTTTCGGCACCGCAATTACCGGCTGTTCTTTACCGGCCAGTTGATCTCGCTGATGGGCACCTGGATCACCAATGTCACCCAGGGCTATCTGGTCTACAGCCTGACCCATTCGCCGCTGATGCTGGGGGTGGTGAGTTTCGCCGGCCAGGTGCCGGTGTTCTTCTTCTCGGCCTTTGGCGGCATGATCGCCGACCGCTTCGATCGCCGCCGCATGCTGCTGCTCACCCAGTCGCTGGCCTGTGCCGAATCCGCGGCGCTGGCGATATTGACCCTGACTCATCTCATCCAGGTCTGGATGGTGGTTTGCCTGGCGCTGTTTCAGGGCTTCGTAAACGCCTTCGATGTGCCGATCCGCCAAGCCATGACGTTCCAGATGGTGGGGCGCGAGGATCTGCGCCACGCCATCTCGCTCAATTCCATGATGTTCAACTTGGCGCGGGTGATCGGTCCACCCATGGCGGGCATCCTGATCGCCCTGGTCGGCATCGGCATCTGCTTTTCGCTGGACGCGCTGTCCTACCTGGCAGTGATCACTTGTCTGACCATGATGCTGTTCAAGCCCCAGCCGCTGCGCCGCCACGCCGATCCGCTGAGGGCCATCGCCCAGGGCTTTGCCTATGTCTGGAGCACGCGCGAACTGCGCCTCTCCATGTTCCTGATCGCATTCTGCTCGGCTTTCGGCGCCTCCTACATCCCGCTGCTGCCCGCCTTCGCCCGCGATGTGCTGCACCAGGGCAGCGAAGGGTTGGGCTTTTTATACGGCGCGGTGGGGGCAGGGGCCTTGATGGGCGCCTATGCCCTGGCGCGGGTGCCGGACCGGCATTTGCTGGCCACCCCGGTGGTTGCGGCGTTCAGCTTCGGCCTGTTCCTGATCGCCTTTTCCCAGTCGCATATCTACTGGCTGTCCTTCCTGCTCCTGATGCCCAGCGCCTTCAGCCTGATGCTGCTGGGCGGCTCGACCAATTCCATCATCCAGCTTCTGTCGCGCGACGAGATGCGCGGCCGGGTGGTGGCGATCTACGCCATGAGTTTCCTGGGCATGATGCCCTGGGGTTCGCTGACCCTGGGCTGGATCGCCGAGCATGCCGGCATCGGCGTCTCCGTCGCCATCGGCGGCAGCATCTGTTTGCTGGCGGCGCTGGTCGCCGGCTATGACCGGCGCGCGGGAAACTGGAGGTTGGGGAAGGCTTGATAAATTAAGTGGAGGGTTTCTGTCGCCTCGCCCCTGAGGGCTCGGCTAGGGCAAGTTTTTGTAAGTTCACACCGTTCGCCAACAAAAACTAGGCCTGCCCGGCACCCCACGGGTACCGGGACTTAGGCAGCGGAAATTAAGTGGAGGGTTTCTGTTGCCCGGTACCCTCCGAACCGCGCTTGGCTAACCGAAGTTAGGCAGCGAGGGCCATTTCATTATCGTTGGCACCTAAACAATAGTCCGATGACGGCGGAACCATACCGGGCAAAAGAACAGTCTTTACACGTCCGTCGATCCTGTTTCGCCCCCACAAAAACCCACCCAAAATGGGCTTATGGTGGAGGCGCCGGGTACCGCCCCCGGGTCCGGGCCGCTTATTACACAGTCGTTTATCGCCATATTCGGCCAGGCAAGCCTGTCCGACCTTCCCAATATAGGCCCTGGCAGGTAATTTTTGAAGGGTGAGCCGCGTCGGAGCAAAACGGTCCGGTGGACCGTTTTGAGCGGCGAACCGCGCCGAGCTTGGGCGAGGCGCACGTGGCCAACGGGAACTAATGCAACAATATCTTGACCTGATGGAACTGGCCCTGAACAAGGGCGTGGAAAAGCGCGACCGCACCGGCACCGGCACCCGCTCGCTTTTCGGCCACCAGATGCGCTTCGATCTGGCTGAGGGCTTCCCCCTGGTCACCACCAAGAAGGTGCATCTGAAATCCATCATCTATGAACTGCTCTGGTTCCTGCGCGGCGAAACCAATGTCCATTGGCTGCAGCAGCATGGCGTCAGCATCTGGGACGAATGGGCCGACGCCAATGGCGAGCTGGGGCCCGTCTATGGCGCCCAGTGGCGTTCCTGGCCGGGCGAACGCGATGGCAATATCGACCAGATCGCGCACCTGATCCGCGACATCAAGGCCAACCCGGATTCCCGCCGCCTGATCGTCACCGCATGGAATCCCGCCGACATCCCCAAGATGGCGCTGGCGCCCTGCCATTGCCTGTTCCAGTTCTATGTCGCGGACGGAAAATTGTCCTGTCAGCTTTATCAGCGCTCGGCGGATATATTCCTTGGCGTGCCGTTCAATATCGCCTCCTATGCGCTGCTCACCTTGATGGTGGCACAGGTCACCAACCTCAAGCCGGGGGACTTTGTCCATTCCTTCGGCGACGCGCATCTCTATCTCAACCACCTGGATCAGGCGCGACAGCAACTGGCGCGCCAGCCCCATCCCTTGCCGGTGATGAAACTTAATCCTGCGGTGAAGGATATTTTCGAATTCAAGTTCGAGGATTTCACGCTGGAGAATTACCAGGCGCATCCTTCCATAAAAGCCCCCATCGCGGTGTAAGGGTTCCTTTACCAAGCCGGCATGCAAGCTGCGTCAAAGTCGCAACCGCAATCGCCGCCGCGGCTTTTCTGGCCATGGCCCAGGACGCAAATTACCTCCGGGAACTTCTGTCGCTGGCGCGGATGCTCCGTCGCTTTGCCCTCGAACAAAGTCATGACAATCATCATGTGCTGTTCATTTCCACCGCCATGGCTCTGGAAGCCCGCGCCCATGACCTGGCCACCAGATCGCAATCGGCTCCCGCCGACCTGGAGCGCGACCAGCTTCTCCACGCTCCGGTCAATTGCCTGGTCTAGAATGTCATGTGCGTGACGCCATGCGCCCTGCCGGGGTCGGCATCAAGCCGCCCATGGCGCATTGAACCAGTCCCAGTTCCATCAGCCGCGCGCTGTCAGCGCGATTGATTTGTCCGGTTGGCGTGAAACTTCGGGCGACGATGCCGCGCAGCACATTGAACTCACTCGCGGTCAGATCGGCGGCGTTTGGCAAGCGATGCATCACGCGACCACGCGCCCAATCGCTGCCCAAGTCAAATCGCGGAAGTGGTGCAGCCGTTTGGCCGGCGAACGGGTTCCTTTTTTCCGCAGTGAAAACAAGGGTCCGGCCTGACAGGCCGGTGGGCCGCGCGCGGCTTTTCGCGCGGCCATTTTAAATGCGCCCCGTCATCGGGTAGCTTGAATCATGTCCGCCCTGATTCAAGTCGAGCAAGTTCCAACCGCATTCGGGACCATCAGCATCTCCCGCAATCCTTCCAGCGGGACGCTGGTCTATGCGGTGGATGGCCAGCGCCAGGGCGCGGTCGACAGCAGCGGCGTCAGCCTGGCTTACTACATTCACGCCTTTTACGGCCTGCTGATCCAGGCAAAGGCGCACAATATCCTGATGATCGGCGGCGCCTGCTGCAGCCTGGGTGCAATGCTGGCGCGGGCGCAGTGCCAGGTGACGATAGTCGACATCAACCCGGCATCTTTCGAAGTGGCCCGGCGTCATTTTGGGCTTCCCCAATCCGTTGCCTGTCACGCCGCCGAGGGCGCGCTTTTCCTGAGCACCGGCACCGGCGTCTATGATGCAATTGTCATTGACGCCTTCCACGGCGCCCACACGCCGCCGCACCTGTTGACGCCGGAGTTTTTCGCCCGGGTGCGCGAACACCTGGCGCCCGGCGGCGCCGTGTTCGCCAATGTTCTGGTCAAGCACATTTTCGACGGCGGCGCCGACCGCGTCGCCAGAAGCATGAAGCGCGTCTGGAGCGACGTCCGTGTGCTGGAAACTGTGGGGCCCCCGGACCGCAACGCCATCGTCATGGCCGGGGAGGTCTCGCAACTGCGCGAACCGCAACTTCTGGTCCGGCCCAAAACCAATCCCCAGGTGATCCAGGAAGAATTGGCGCGGATGCGATTCCGCCCCTGGAAGGCCTCGCGCTGGAGTCTTGGCCGCTGACGGCCCGTAAACAAGGCGCGCGGGAAAGTGACCCGGGGATATTGTCCCATAATGGATCAGGGTCTGCCGCCGGCGATTAATTAAAAGGCAACGCAAAACTGTTTGAATAGCCTGGCGTTTCAGTTCGGTTGGACAATGGGCCCGTTGGAAATCATGTCCGGCATCTTGATGGGCTATCTCATCATCGCCAATCTTTCCGAAGTCATGAACATGGTCATCCTGTGGGGAATGATCCTGTTGGGGCTTTGCATCGGCCTGGTGGTTTTCTATCTGGCAAGATCTGTCCTGCTGACCCCGGACGCTCCCTATTTTGTCGCCGCGATCCTGTTCATGTCCTTTGCGACATGGAAATTCAGCGTCCGCGCGCGCGGCCCGGGGCAAAGTCTTGACCGCCGCCGCGCCATTGCGGGCCGCAACTCCGGAACGCTGCAGGCTTAAGTCACTGCCGGTCTGCGAACGCCCCCGGCGCACGCGAAGCGCCGGGAGTCACAGGAAAATGCCGCAGCAGCCGATGGGAATTGATCCCGCCGCTCGGCAGACATCGCTTTCCCGGTCTATTGTCCGCGCGCCCTGCGATGAACCAGGTAGAACAGAGCCGGGATAACCACCAGCGTCAGCACCGTGGACGATACCATGCCGCCGATCATCGGAACGGCGATGCGCTGCATGATCTCGGAGCCGGTTCCTGTTGACCACAGGATGGGAACAAGGCCCGCCATGATGGCGCAGACGGTCATCATCTTGGGACGCACACGGTCGACCGCGCCTTTCATGATCGCTGCGATGAGGTCCGGCCGGTTCGGCGCGCAGCCTTCCGCCGCGGGTTTTGTCCGGGCCTCCACCAGCGCGTTGTTGAGATAGATCAGCATAACCACGCCCGTTTCCGCCGCCACGCCGGCCAGGGCAATGAACCCCACCGCCACGGCAACCGAGATGTTGAATCCCATCAGCCAGGTCAGCCAGATTCCGCCCGCCAGCGCAAATGGCAGGGACAGCATGACGATCAGCGTATCGCTCAGGCGCCGGAAATTCAGCCATAGCAGAAAGAGGATGACCAGCAGCGTCGCCGGCACGACAATCCGCAGGCGCTGGTTGGCGCGCTCGAAATATTCATACTGTCCGCTCCAGCGCACATAGGTCCCGGGTGGAAACGAAACCTGCTTCGCCACGGCGCGCTTTGCGTCCTCGACATAGCCGCCCAGGTCGCGGCCCCGGAAATCGACATAGACATAACTCACAAGCTGGCCATCCTCGGTGCGCACCATGGTGGGGCCTCGCGTACGTGCGATGGTCGCCAGTTCGCCCAGAGGCACGGTCCCGCCCGAAGGCAGCGAGACCATCGTATTGGCGGCAATGGCATCAGGGTCGCTGCGGATGTCGCGGGGATAGCGCAGCACCACACCGTAACGTTCCCGCCCCTCTACAGTGGTCGTAATTGTCTTGGCGCCGATAACGCTCGCAATGGTGGACAGAACATCCTGCATCGAAAGCCCGTAGCGCGCGATCCGTTCGCGGTCGGGCGTGATGTCAAGATAGTAGCCGCCATTGATCCGTTCGGCATAGGCGGAGGTCGTGCCCGGCACCGAATGCACGGCGCGCTCCACTTCGCGGGACAGGGTTTCGATTTCGGCCAGATCCTTGCCATAGACCTTTACGCCCACCGGTGTACGGATGCCGGTCGACAGCATGTCTGTGCGGGCCTTGATTGGCATGGTCCAGGCATTGCTGACGCCCGGAAATTGCAGCGCCTTGTCCAGGTCGGCGACGAGGCGGTCCGTCGTCATCCCGGCGGGCCATTGCTCCGGTGGCTTCAGGTTTATGACCGTCTCGAACATCTCCAGCGGCGCCGGATCGGTGGCTGTCTCGGCGCGGCCGGACTTGCCCCACACGGTCTCGACTTCGGGAAATGCCTTGATGATGCGGTCCTGGGTCTGCAGCAGCTGCGCCGCCTTGGTGATCGACAGTCCCGGCAAGGTCGTGGGCATGTAGAGCAGCGTGCCCTCGTTCAATGCGGGCATGAATTCGCTGCCGATTCGCGAGGCGGGATAAAAGCTCGCCGCCAGAACAAGCCCCGCCAGGGCCAGCGTGATCCATGGCCACCGCAATACCGCCGCGATGAGGGGGCGATAGATCCAGATCAGAAAGCGGTTGACCGGGTTCTTCGCTTCCGGCGCGATCCGGCCGCGGACAAACAGGGCCATCAACGCCGGCACCAATGTCACCGAAAGCAGGGCGGCGGCGCCCATCGCGAAGCCTTTGGTAAAGGCCAGCGGGTGGAACAGCCGTCCTTCCTGCTCTTGCAGCGCGAATATGGGAATGAAGGAGACGGTGATGACCAGCAGGCTGAAGAACAGCGCCGGGCCGACCTCTTTGGCCGCCGCCACTATGACGGCAAGGCGCGGCTCTCCGGGGGCCGCGCGTTCCAGATGCTTATGCGCATTTTCGATCATCACGATGGCGGCGTCCACCATGGCGCCGATGGCAATGGCGATGCCGCCAAGGCTCATGATATTCGAGCCGATTCCCAGCACGTCCATCGCGATAAAGGCGATCAGGATCCCCACCGGCAGGGTGAGTATGGCGACCAGCGCGCTGCGGGCATGCATCAGGAAGACGAAGCAGACGAGCGCCACGATGATGCTTTCCTCGATCAGCGTGCTTTTGAGGGTGCCGATGGCGCGCTCGATCAAAAGCGCGCGGTCATAAACCGGCACGATTTTCACGCCGGCGGGAAGGCTGGCGGCAATCTCGCCGATCCGCGCCTTGACGGCATTGATGACGTTGGGGGCATTGGCACCATAGCGTTGCACCACGATGCCGGAAGCGACTTCGCCTTCTCCATTGAGCTCGGCTATGCCGCGCCGCTCGTCGGGCACATTTTCGACATGGGCGACCGCTCCGAGCAGGACCGGGGTTCCGTCGCTGGCCTTCAGCGTGACGCGTTCCAGGTCCTGGGGCGACTTGATATAACCGCGCCCCCGCAGCATGAATTCTGTTTCCGACAGTTCGATGGTCCGGCCGCCCACATCCAGGTTGGCGCCCGCCACGGCGTCGCGGAGCTGGCCCAGCGTTATGCCATAGGCCCGCATCCGTCCCGGGTCCACCACGACGGCATATTGCTTGACGAAGCCGCCGACACTGGCGATCTCGGACACGCCTTCTGCCTTGGCCAGCGCATAGCGCAGATGCCAGTCCTGCAGCGAACGCATCTGCGCCAGATCCAGGCCGCCGCCCGTGAGGGCATATTCATAGACCCAGCCGACGCCGGTGGCGTCAGGACCCAAACTGGGAACCACGCCCTGCGGCAATTTCTGGGACGCGGCGTTCAGATATTCCAGCACGCGCGAACGCGCCCAATAGATGTCGGTGCCTTCATCGAAGATCATGTAGATGAAGGAAACGCCGAAAAAGGAGACGCCGCGAACCGTCTTCGCCCTGGGCACGCTCAGCAGCGCCGAGGTCAGCGGAAAGGTAACCTGGTCCTCAACCACCTGCGGCGCCTGGCCGGGATATTCGGTGTAGACGATCACTTGCGTGTCGGACAGGTCGGGAATGGCGTCGAGCGGAATCTCGCTGACGGCGAAAAGACCCAGCAGCACCAGAACCGCCGTGCCGATCAGCACCAGGCCCCAATGATGAGCCGACCAGGCAATGACGCGTGCGATCAAGGGCGCTGTCCCGGGGCAAGGCTCTGCAGCGCGGTTTCGAGATTGCTTTCCGCGTCGATCAGGAAATTTCCCGTGGCGACGATGCGCTCGCCTTCCTTCAGGCCGGCGCGGACCTCGACCATGTCGCCGGAGCGGGCGCCCAGCGACACCTGGCGCGGCGCGAAGCTGCCGTCCGGTTCCGCGACAAAGGCGATCTGGCGGCTGCCGTCGTCGACCACGGCCGAGACCGGCACCGCCAGCACCGGTGCGGCCGAGACCAGCGCGTCAATCCTGACATCGGCATATTGGCCGATACGCAGGCGCCCCCGCGGATTCGCCAGCGCAATGCGCACCTTGACGGTGCGGGTGGCGGCATCGATGTCCGGATAGACAAACAGCACCTTCCCCACAAAAGAGGCCGATGGATCGTCCTGAAAATTGATTGTCGCCTTCTGGCCCGGATTGACGGTGGCAAGATCGCGTTCCGACACGCCGGCAAGCACCCACAGGAGCGAGATATCGGTGATCTTGAACAGCGGATCCCCGGCCGAGAACCGCATGCCGTTGACGGCCAGCTTTTCCATCACGATTCCGCTGGAGGGGGCGGCGATCGTGATCGCGCGCGTGGGCGTGCCGCTTTTGGCCATGGCGTCCAGTTCGGATTGGGGCACGCCGAATTGGCGCAGGACAGACGCCGCAAAATTGGCGTTGGCGTCCGAGCCGGAAGCCAGTGAGCCGACATAGTCGGCCTCCTTGATCAGCACCTCCGGGCTTTCGATCCACACCCGCATCAGGGGCTGGCCCTGGCGTACGCTATCACCTGTCTGGGTGACAAAAAGCTTCTCGACAAAGCCATTGAAGCGCGCCGCCAGCACCGATTGCCGGCTTTCGTCCGGGGCGACGATGCCGGTGGCGCGTACGCTTTTGGCCAGGACCATGCGCGAAACCGCCACGGTGCGAACGCCGGAACGCTGGATCTTGCGATTGTCGAGATGGATGGCGCCGGGCGATTGCACGATTTCGTCGGCATAGACGGGGATATAGTCCATCCCCATCGGGTCCTTGCGCGGCAGGGGCGAAGTATCCGCCAAGCCCATCGGATTGCGGTAATAAACGATGCGGTGCCCGACGGCAGGCGGCGGTGCCGCCTGCGCGCTCTTGGCCGTGGCCGTGACGATCACCGTGCCTTTGGCAGGCAAGCCGCCGGCACTGCCGGACAGGGTGATCGCCCAGCGTCCCGGCGCGGTGAGCGTGGTTTCCACCACCACCACGCCCGGCTCCTTTGACGGGAGCGATCGGGCGGGCGCGGTCATGGTCCCCATATTATCGGGACTCATGTCGGCGCGGACCGAGGCGATGGCGAGTGGGCGCGCAACGGGCTTGCCGCCCTTGTCGACAAGCTGAATGCGGATGGACGCTGCCACATTGGCGGCCACGCTTGGGGTGAGCAGTTTCCAACTCTCGCCCTGGCCGAAGGCCGGCTGGGCAAGACCCGCCGCCAGACCTGCAAAAGCCAGCAGGATGGCGGCAATGAAATTTCTTGGCATGATTTTCTCCTGACGAACGGAACAACCCACCCGGCTCTTGCGGGCAGGCGTGATGCGGCCGTTGCGTCAGGCGATGGGGGGCGGATTTTCCGGTGAGCGGCTCAGCCCGGGCGACATGCTGTCAGGATGATGCGCGACGAGATACGCGGCGGGGCTGCGGAATATGATGGGCTGAAGATTCAGTGCCGCGATGCCGTAACAGGACAACATGCCCAGGCAGGGGGCGCCGCTTTTGACGGGCGCGCCACCCTTGTGAAGACCCATGCCGTCGCAGCCCGGCATCGCAGAATCCGGCATTGCCATGAACGATGATGGCGCGGCGGGCATCGCCATTGCGCCGGGCTGCGCCGCAAGCGTGAATATCGCCGCGACCAGGGCGCAGAGCAGCCGGGCCGCGAGGCGGCGTCTTTGGTGGGCGGAATTACACATGGCGCATTTTTGCATAACTATCACGGCCATGCCGGGACGGTCCTTGATCGGGATCAACTCGGGCAATCGAACCCTGACAGTCAATTTTCGGCGGGGATGCATCTTCTCGCGTCCGCCGGCATTGCCCAATCGCGCGATTGACCCAAAACAGGTGAGGCGAAACGGGGCGATAGGCGTTTCATGGCCACGCGCAATTCATTGCGTGCCTGATCTTGGGGGCCGGCCGGATTGTCAGCCAAAATTGCCTGCTCCGACGCCTGAACCAGTACCCGGCAGACTTGATCCGCCTCAATGCAGCCCGGCCGTTTCGACCTCACCTTTTGCCCTTATTTCCCGACGTTGGGGCGGTTTCGTCGGGAAACCGGCCGCCCGGAAGCGTCATTTAGTCAGGATTGACAGATGTCCCTGCCAGAAACGCTTCCCAGTCCCAAGATTGGCAATTTTGCGCCGGCAAAAACGGTTTTCCCCGCACCCGCCTTCCCGGGCGTCCTGGCGTTGCTGCGGCGCCATGGAATTTTGGCAGGCGGCATTGCCTTTGCGGCAGTACTCGTCGGGGCGTATTTTGCCTATAACTGGAATAGCAACACATCGGGAACGCCCGTCACCGTCGCCGTGACCCGGGGCGATATCGAAAATCTCGTCACCGCTATCGGAAGTTTGCAGCCGCTCAACACGGTGGATGTCGGCGCGCAGGTCTCGGGGCAGCTGAAAAAACTTTATGTGAAGATCGGAGACACCACGAAGCAGGGCGATCTGGTCGCGGATATCGATTCAACGGTCGCCGCCGCCAAGGTTGACGCCGACGGCGCGCAGCTGCAGAATTTCCAGGCGCTGCTCTCCGACAAGCAATCCTCCCAATTGCTGACGTCTGCGCAGGCCGACCGCCAGACGCGCCTGAAAAACGAGAATGCCACCAGCCAGGATCTCTATGATAGCGCGCAAGCGGCAATGCGTTCCGCCCAGGCACAGGTCAAGGCCCTCCAGGCGCAAATCACGCAAGCGCAATCCACCCTGAAGGCGGATCGGGCGACCTTGGGGTATGCCAACATCTATGCGCCGATGACAGGTACCGTCACGGCCATACCGGCCAAGGAAGGGCAGACGCTGAATGCCAACCAGCAGGCTCCCACCCTTCTCACGATATCCGATCTGGCGACCATGACTGTCTATACCCAGGTGTCCGAGGCCGATGTCCCTAAGCTGCATCTGGGCATGGACGCCTATTTCACCACGCTGGGCAATTCCAACCGGCGCTATCCGGGCACGCTCCGGCAGATTCTCCCGACGCCGACCGTGGTCAATAATGTGGTGCTGTATACGGCGCTGTTCGACGTCAAGAATCCCGACGGCATGCTGCTGCCGCAAATGACGGCGCAGGTATTTTTCGTTCTTGCGTCCGCGCACAATGTTGTTGTCGTGCCGGTTGGCGCCTTGAAATATGCCGATGCCGGCGCGCGCGCGGGCGCTCGCCAGCCGGGAAAGCCGAACAGCGCGGCCAAGGCGCCGCCGCGCCCGGCGACTGTGACCGTGGTTCAGCCATCCGGAGCCACGGAAACCCGCAATGTCATGGTTGGGGTCACCAACCGGGTCGATGCGGAAATCGTTTCCGGTCTTGTGCCGGGAGAAAAGGTGATTGCCGGCACCCAGAGCGCAACCTCTGTAAAAACCGCGCGGCCCGCGGCCACTGCCGCCGTCCCGGCAGCTGGAGCGGGGAATTTCGGCCGAGGCGGCCCATGAACCAGGTGCCGCATCCGTCGCTCGCGGCCGGCATAGCGGTGCCGCTGATCGCGCTGGATAATATTGCCAAGACCTATGTGACCGGCGGCGATATCCGCGTGAATGCGCTCCATAATGTCTCGATCAATATTTATCCCGGAGAGTTCGTCGCCTTCATGGGCGCAAGCGGCTCGGGAAAATCGACCTTGATGAATATCGTCGGCTGTCTCGACCGGCCCACGCAAGGCTCCTATCATTTTGCCGGGCACGATGTTTCAAAGCTCGATTCGGACGCGCTGGCATGGTTGCGCCGCGAGGCATTCGGTTTCATTTTTCAAAGCTATAACCTGTTGGCGACTTCGACAGCGGAGGAGAATGTCGAAATACCTGCTGTCTATGCCGGCCTCTCGCCGTCGGAGCGCAAACAGAAAGCCGACGCACTGCTCGCCTCTCTGGGGCTTGGCGACCGCCTTACCCACCGCCCCAGCCAGCTCTCCGGCGGACAGCAGCAACGTGTCTGCATCGCGCGCGCCCTGGTAAATGGCGGAAAGATCATCCTGGCCGATGAGCCGACGGGCGCGCTCGACAGCAAAAGCGGCGCCGAGGTCATGGCGCTTCTGACGGACCTGGCGAACAAGGGTCACACGGTTATCCTGATCACTCACGATGCCAAGGTCGCCGCCTATGCGAACCGCGTGATTGAAATTCACGACGGCGAGGTCGCCAAAGACACCAGCAAGGGCCCCGCCGCCGCCGGCATGACCATTCCGGAACTCGATCTGGCGCCTCTTGCCGGCGCGCGCATTCGGACGCCCATTTTTGCGGGTGTCGGCGAATCCCTGCGCATGGCCCTGCGCGCCCTCAGGGCCAACGTCTTCCGCACTGTTTTGACCCTGCTTGGCATCGTCATCGGCGTCAGTTCCGTTGTGGCGATGCTGGCCATTGGCGAAGGGGCAAAGGACAGTCTGATTGCGCAAATCGGCCAGATGGGAACCAATCTACTGGTGGTGCGGCCGCAGATCCGCAACGGGCGCGGCTATAATGGCACGATTGCGACACTCACCGCCGCCGATGCGGTGGAAATCGCCAAGCTTGCCAATGTCGGCTCTGCTGTGCCGGAATCGACCTCCAACGCAACCGTGCGCTCTAATGACATAGACTATCAGACCCAGATTGACGCCACCAGCGAGGCGCTGCCGCCAACCCGCAGCTGGCCGCTGGCGCAAGGCGTATTTTTTTCGCAAGACGATCAAGTCAGCTACGCGGCGGTGGCCGTTCTGGGCCAGACGGTGCAAGCGGCGCTCTTTCCCGGCACTCCCAATCCCATCGGCCAGTATGTATTGATCAACAATATTCCGTTCCAGGTTATCGGTGTCATGTCGCCGAAAGGCGCCTCCGCGAACGGCACGGATTCCGATGACGTCATTTTTGTTCCGCTGACGACCGGCATGCTGCGAATTTCCGGGCAGCGATTTGTCCGCTCCGTCACGGTTGCGGTATCGGATCTCACTCAGATGGATACCGTCCAGCAATCCGTCACGACGCTGCTCACAGAGCGTCACAATGGCAGTCAGGATTTCCAGATTCGCAACATGGCGGATGTGATAGAGACCGCGACGGTGGCGCAGGACACAATGACCATTCTGCTCGGCTCGGTCGCGGCAATTTCGCTGCTGGTTGGCGGCATCGGCGTCATGAATATCATGCTGGTGTCGGTGGCCGAACGGACACGGGAAATCGGCATTCGCATGGCGACCGGGGCGCGGCAGCGCGATATTCTTCAGCAGTTTCTCCTGGAAGCGGTGGTGGTTTCCGGCATTGGCGGAATTATCGGGGTGCTGGGCGGCCTGTTGGTCGGTTTTGTCATTCGCGCCTTTGGTACGCCGATAGCGTTCACGCTGCCGCCCATGATGCTGGCATTCGGCTGTGCCGCCGTAACCGGCCTGGTTTTCGGATATTTTCCGGCGCGCAAGGCCGCGCGCCTTGATCCGGTGGTGGCGCTGGCAAGCGATTGAGGCTGATGCCCGATCGGGACAAATTCGCCCCGCCCGGCCTCTTTGGGAGACTGATCATAATGCCGTCGAAGCCCCCCGGAATGCCGGTAAAACTATATTGACTATATAGAGATTCGGAGCTAATAAACGGCAACCGTGAAAAACCTACAGGTGGGAACCATGAAAACTCGCGCTGCCTTGCTGCTTGCCGTCTTCGCCGCCCTTCCTGCCTTCGGCGCCACGCCGGAGGAGGACTGGAATGCCTTTATCGCCACGGAGAATGTGCATTACGGCACGGCCCCGCACGCGGTCCTGAAACTCCAGGACGCCGTCTATATCGGCGATGGCCAACAGGCCGTCTTGACCGGCACCAAGGGCAATGCCGCCAGCTATCATTGGAGCACGGAGGCCAATGCCAAGGGCGCGCTCCATGTCGCGTTGAACCACGGCAAGCCTTCCGCCACCCTCGACGGCAAGCCCGTGGACGGCATTGAGAAGAGCGTCGTGGTCGACACCGACATCGATGTGAATGGCGAATTGACCCCGATTGCGGCCCACGTCAATGGCGCGCGGTTCTGGCTCTATAATCAGAAGAACCCGGAAGCGGCGAAGTTCACCGGCATGGCTTATTACCCCTATGACCCGTCATTCCTGGTCCAGGCAAAATACGTTGCCGATCCGAAGTTCGTGACCACGACCTTCCACACTTCGCACAAGACCGACAAGGACTATTATCATACCGGCGATGTCAGCTTCACGCTCAAGGGAAAGTCGTTCCTGCTTCCCATCTATGCCCGGAGCAACGATCCGGCGAAGATCAAGGGCGCGCAGGGCTTCTTCACCGACGAGCTGACCGGCAAGGGCGCTTATCCCGCCGGCCGCTATGTCAATCTCGCCTTCGATGATGCCGGCAACAAGGTCAATGCCGACCATCCGGTCGTGATCGATTTCAACAAGGCCTACAACCCCGACTGCGCCCGCTCGCCATTCTGGACCTGCCCGCTGACGGATGTCCATTTTGACCTGCCCATCACGGTGGGCGAACGCGATCCCCACAGCCTGCACCACGACGCATCCTGAACCGGTCCTGCGAACGCGCCCAACCTGGGTGCGGCGCACCAAGCCGCACAGATCAAAAGGCCGTCGCCGCAAGGCGGCGGCCTTTTTGCTTCCTGGCGCTCCAGGGATAGCGGGCGAGGGCGTCCATGAGCGCCTGCGCATCAGCGTCTTGAGGGCGTCAATTGGCGCCCCCCACCTTTTCCCAACAGCGCCCCACCCATTTTAGGCTGGCCAGGACAAGAGAAAAGCCGGCACTTCCCCTACAATTTTTTGTGGAACCAAATGCCTTTGAAGGCGTTTTTCTGGCGAAAACTCGTTGCCGCGGTGAGACGCATGCGTTTCTTCGTCAGCGTTCTTCCGGATGGGTCCCGGGCAGCAATACCGGCCAAGTATTTATTCGCGCGTTGGATGGATTTCGATAGAGGATTAGGAAGATGAGTCTATTGCTTATTATTGTGGTGCTTCTGCTGCTATTCGGCGGCGGCGGCGGGTATTATGCTCACAGCCGGTATGGCGGGGCGGGACTGGGCGGAGTTCTTGGCTTGGTGCTGATCATCGTCTTGCTGCTGTATCTCTTTGGCGGCATTGGCGCTCGCCCGATCTAGCTGACGTTGCGCCAATAATCCCGACAAAGGCCTGGTGACGAAAGTTACCGGTCTTTTGTCTTCTGAATGCACTCCCTATATTGCTCATATTCCTGTAATATGCATGTACCTTTTCAGCATTGCTGTCTGCGGCGTGCTGGCGTGGCCGCACGCATTTCAAGAACCAGATTGAGTTGTAGTTTGGAAAAAGTGACAGGCAAGTCCGGCGAACAGAAGGCCGCGGAATCCAAGGTCGAAGGCTTCAAGGAGAGCCTCGGCCCGTTCGTGGTCGCCGCTGAAACAACAAGAATGGCGATGGTGTTCGCCGACGCAAAGCGGCCCGACAATCCGATTATTTTTGCCAATGACAGATTTCTCTCTCTTACGGGATACGACCGGAAGGAAGTTCTGGGCAAGAGCTTCAATTTCTTGATGGCACATGTCGCCGATGCCGATGCACTGGCCCGAATTAAGGCCGAATTCGAAGGTGGTTCGGATTGTGGTGTGGAGGTTCTTTACCGCCGCAAGGATGGCAGCGAGTTCTGGTCCGCGCTCTTTGTCAGCCCGGTCAAGGATGAGAAAGGCGACATTGTTCAGTATTTCGCGTCGTTCGCCAACCTCACCAAGCACAAGGAAGAGCAGATCCAGTCGAGGATGCTCATTGATGAACTGAACCATCGCGTGAAAAATATTCTCGCGACGGTGCAATCGATCGTCTGGCAGGCCTTGCGAACGAGTGCCGACCCCAAGGTGATCCAGTCCTCCATTGAATCGCGGTTGCTTGCGCTTTCCCGATCACACGACCTGTTGACCCGCGAAAATTGGAAAAGTGCGGGGCTGCACGATATTGTTTCCAGTGCTTTGGAACCATTCGGGGTCAGCGGTGGCCGGGCCGGACGCATTGTGATTCAGGGAGAGAATATCCGTTTCGCGCCGCCGGCGGCACTGGCCCTGGGCATTGCGATCAACGAACTTGCAACAAATGCCATGAAATATGGCGCCCTCTCAAATGAGACGGGATCAATCGAGATCGGGTGGAAAATTGCGCAGGCGCCGGAGGGCGACAGGCTGTTGCTCCACTGGCAGGAAAGAGATGGTCCCCCGGTCATGCCGCCGTCGCACAAAGGCTTCGGATCAAGCGTGCTCGAACGCGGTCTGGCCCACGAACTGCAAGCCATCACGCATCTCGAATACCGGCCAACAGGCCTGGTATGCACGATGGACATTCCTGCGCCGCCAGGTATGCAAAATGGATAATGTGCTTTCAGGCCGTCGCATCCTCGTTGTTGAGGATGAAATGCTGATCCTCATGATGATTGAAGCCATGCTGGAGGATTCGGGATGCGCAGCGGTGGCGACTGCTGCCACGGTCGGTCAGGCTATCGCGCTGATTGAGGAACAGGTCTTCGACGCAGCGATGCTGGATGTGAATCTCAAAGGCATCAACAGCCGTCCCGTGGCTGACGCGCTCGCGGCGAAAGGTGTGCCGTTCGTCATCTCCACGGGCAATGACGCTCGTCACGTGATGGACGGATATGAAGACCGCCCCGTCCTCAGGAAGCCATTCACGAACACGGACCTGAGCGCTGCTTTGACGAAATTCTTCACTCCCTGATTGCAGCGCCTTAAGGCCGGGAGTGCGCCGTCCAGCATTTGAGGCTTGAAGCCATCCAGCATGAACCGCCAACGACATATTGGCATTCAGCCCAATTGAAAAGCAGTCAGGAGAACAGAACCGTAAATTGCACCCCTTGGTTCCCATCGGCTGGACCAAACCGCAATTCGCCGTCGATCTGCTTGACAAACGAGCTGATAATTTTCATTCCGAGCCCCTTGCTCCCGTCCGGATCAAACCCCTGTGGCAATGCCGACCCGCTGTTGGAGACCGACAACAAGTGCCCTTTTTCAGGGTCCGCTTCCAACCGGATGGCGATTTGCCCTTTGCTGTATTTGACGGCATTGGTGAGCAATTCGCTTACGATAAACGCAAGCGGTACGACCGTGGCGGCGGGCAATTCTATTTCAACGCCATCCGCCACGACGATACGCTTGGCGCCTTCCTCCAGCGAGAGCATTTCGGAAAACTCGCGGCAATACTCCTCAAGAAATGTCCTGAATGCGACAGTTTGCACGCCGTCGAGGGAATTGAGACGGCGATGGATGCGCGCGATCATGCTGACGCGATTGGACGCGATAAGCAATTGTCCGGCGGTTTCAGCGTTGCTGGATGTCTTGCTCTGCAGGGAAAGCAGTCCCGCGACCATTTGCATGGCATTAAGCAACCGATGATCGGACTCCTTCGTTATAAGTGACTGATATTTGATTGCCTCGTCCTTTTGATGAAGCAGCTTCTCGCCCCGGGCAAGCGCTGTCATGGCCCCGGTCACCATGGTAAGCGGCCGGCTTACCAGCCGCTCGAACACGAGCCAGATGACTCCCATCATCGCCGTCGCTGCCACGATCGCACAACCCAGCACCAGAAAAAGAAATCGCCGCAATGCGGCAAAATCGGCGGCGGTCGACAGGCTGCTCGAAAAGACAGCAATGACGCCGCCCTTTTTCTCGCCCATCAGCTGGCCATGGCACATCACGCAATTCTTGCCGTCAGCTCCCCTGGTCACCCCGAAGACGATCGGCAGGCTGTAGCGGTAGGCTCCATTGATGAACCGGCCGACCGGCTTTCCTGTCCGCAGTGCCTCCTTGTCGATCGCATCGGCGGGCCTTTTGGAGGGCCGCGCACTGTCTTGTGTCTTCATGTAGGCGGTTGTCTTGGCACCCCAAACGCTCCAGAGTTTTCCGGGATAATCGGTGTTGCGGCCCTGGAACCAGTCGTTGAACACGCCTATGGCGACATTCTGGGTATCCCCGGGCCGGCGGTTCATCGCGCTGATCACCAGAGCATGGAGGGACTGCAGTTCGTTTACTGAAAAGCTGTGCAGCTTTTCCTCGATCTGCTGCGATTGGAACCAGCCGACGAGGATAACGACGCCGATCGCAGTCACGGCCACGTTGAGCGCGGTAACCATCATGAACTGGGCCTTGAGCCCGATCCTGTTCCACGACCCAAGCATCAATCATGCCCCTTCAACGGGCAGGACAAATGCATAGTGTTTGTCCGCCCATTTGCTTTCGCCTTTGAAAGCTCATCAACAAGCAAAAATGCCAAATGGGCGACGCTACCAGCCTGTTCCAGCGCTGCATTGATCGGGGTCAACAGCAGGGGTTAACTTTACGCTGTATATGCTGGAGAGATCGGGGCGTTCACATGAATTCGCCGCAATTTTCGCGCGACGGCCGCTTGCTGGAGCAATGCCGCAATAGTTGCCGAATTGAAGTGACGGATTTTCGAGCGCACTTGCTTGTCCGCTATTGGCGCAAGCGGGCATTCCCGGCCGCTCCAATATCTCAGACTTTGCTCTGCATCTGCGCTGCCAACTCAGCCTTGTCGGGCTCGCTCAGGTCCAGGGTGATGCAGCCTGATATATGGGGAACCGGCCGAACAGGCCATTCGCGCCTGAAAATAGGTCAATCTTGGAACCAAATGGCGGGCACAACGCTTAATTATCAATCATCCGCAATTGGAGCTATCGCAATGCTTTCTGCGAAAACGACATTGTCGACTATCGCCGTCGCCATGCTCTTGGGCAACGGCGCGCTTGTCGCTACTGCCGGTACGGCCTCTGGCTATGTTGTTTGCAATAACGCGAAAGACTGCTGGCATACGGATCAAAAGGCAAAATATCCCGACAAACTTAAGGCGCAGGTTCATCCTGACGACTGGTATTTCCATCAAACCTGGAGCGGTAAAACAGATCGCAACTTCCGCAATTACCATGACGGTAACGGTTACTACCTCAGCGGCATCTGGATTGAAGTCTGATCTCGATTAACAGAACCCTCAAATGTGCATCATGTTAAAGGGAGCGAAAGTTCCCTTTGCGCGTTAAGGTTCTCACAATCAGGTGGTTAATCGTCTATGGCAGAGGCCCATATCAATCGCATAGCGACGGCCGTTCCGCCGCACGATGTTCATGGGACTTTCCTGGCCTTTGGCCGCCAGATGCTGCAGGGCGACACGCGCCGCTTGGCCTTGTTCAACCGCATGGCGGACCGCAGCGGGATCGCACA
Source organism: uncultured Alphaproteobacteria bacterium (assembly GCA_903857685.1). Taxonomy (GTDB): domain Bacteria; phylum Pseudomonadota; class Alphaproteobacteria; order Micropepsales; family Micropepsaceae; genus Rhizomicrobium. Next base: position 49,841 of record CAIOFO010000148.1, on the reverse strand, counting down.
CCGCTATTCCTTTTTGGAAGGCAGCAAGGGCGGCGAGGCGGTAGACGCTGCGGGTTTCTATGCCAAGGGCACCTTTCCCGATACCGCCGCACGCATGCGCCTGTATGAAACCCATGCGCCCGGCCTGGCGGTGGCGGCGGTCGAGAAGCTTCTGGCGGGCGAGGACCGTTCCCGCATCACCCATGTCATCGTCACCAGCTGCACCGGCTTTTCCGCGCCCGGCGTCGATCTCGATATCGTGGAACGTTGCGGCCTGCCGCATTCGGTGGAGCGCACCATGGTCGGATTCATGGGCTGCTATGCCGCGATCAACGGGTTGAAGCTGGCACGCCATATAGTGCGGTCCGAGCCCAAGGCGCGGGTGCTCGCGGTCAATTTGGAACTCTGCACCCTGCACCTGCACGAGACCATGGATATCGAGGAAATCCTGTCCTTTCTGCTGTTCGCTGACGGCTGCGCCGCTGCTCTAGTGACGGCTGATCCGGTCGGCGCCAAACTGGAATCCTTCCATGCCGCGCTGGTGCCGCAAACGCGTGAGTTGATCCGCTGGCATATTCGCGACCAGGGCTTCGACATGGTGCTGTCGGGCGGCGTGCCCGGCGCCATCCGCGCCGCGCTTTCCACCTCGCGCGACGATATCCTGGGAGGCGCCAACGACATTGACCTTTGGGCGGTGCATCCAGGCGGGCGTTCGGTGCTCGATGCGGTGGAGCAGGCCTTTGCGCTGCCGGAGGCGGCGCTGACCCATTCGCGCGGCGTGTTGAACGACTGTGGCAACATGTCGTCGGGCACGGTGATGTTCGTGCTGGACCGCATCATGCGGAACGCGGACGCAGGCCAGCGCGGCTGCGCCATGTCCTTCGGCCCCGGACTGGTGGCCGAGACCATGATGTTCCGCATGGCGGCATGACCCCGCGCAAGCTGACGCCAGAGTTGCTCGACCTGTTGCCGCCGGACGATCCCGGCGCGGTTGCTTCACGCCGTGATCTCGTGCGGATCAACTGGGTGATGCGCCAGCATGGGGCCATGGCGCGGGCGCTGTCGGCGTTTCCTCCGCCTGCCATCCTGGCCGATCTTGGCGGCGGCGACGGCCGCTTTTTGCTGGGCGTGGCAAAACGGCTGGCAATACGCTGGCCGGGCGTGCGCGCGGTGATTGCCGACCGGCAGAATATCGTCGCCGATCAGACCCGCGCCGGTTTCGCCAAGCTGGGCTGGACCTGCGAAAACCTCACCGGCGACATCTTCGAGACCCTGCCGCGCCTGGCGCCAGACATCGTCATCGCCAACCTGTTCCTGCACCATTTCGAGGACGCTGCGCTGGCGCGCCTGCTCGGGACAGTCGCCGCGCAGGCCAGAGGCTTCGTCGCCTGCGAGCCGCGCCGCAACGGCTTCGCGCTGCTGGCGTCCCGCCTGGTGGGTGTGCTCGGCTGCAATGCCGTGACACGCCATGACGCGGTGGTCAGCGTCGAGGCGGGCTTCAATAACCATGAACTGTCGGCCTTGTGGCCGTCCGGATGGAAAACAGCGGAACATATCGCCTATCCCTTCACGCATCTGTTCGCCGCGCATGTTTGATGCGCTGATCGTGGGTGCGGGGCCTGCCGGTTCTACCGCCGCGCGGTTGTTGGCGCAGGCCGGATGGTCCGTCGCGCTGGTCGAGAAAACCGATTTTCCCCGCCGCAAGGTCTGCGGCGAATTTATTTCTGCTCCCACCATGCCGGTGCTGGAGGCCTGCGGTGTCGCAGAAGCCTTCGTGGCGGCGGCTGGCCCACCCGTCACATATATCGGCCTTTATGCCGGGCAAACCATGCAGTCTTCGCCCGGCGAACAGGTCTGGGGCCGCGCGCTGGGCCGCGAGCATCTGGACACGCTGCTGCGGGATGCCGCCGTGCGGGCGGGGGCATGCCTGTTCCAGCCCGCCGAACTCATGTCGCTTGAGCGCACACCGGACGGCTATCGTTGCAAGCTGGACAACGATATCGCAATCGCCGCCCGCATCGTGATTGCCGCTTGCGGCTCCTGGAACGGGAAGGGCGTCTTCGCTGCTGCCGCGCCTGAATCGAGGCCCTCCGACCTTTTCGCCTTCAAGGCGCATTTTCGCCATACCGCCTTGCCCGATGGCCTGATGCCGCTGCTGGCATTCCGCGGCGGTTATGGCGGCATGGTGCATACCGACGATGGCCGCACCTCGCTGTCCTGCTGCATCCGCCGCGATACGCTGGCCCATGCGCGGTCTCGCCATGGCGGCAAGGCGGCCGAAGCGGTGTTGGCCCATATCCGCGCCGCCACAGCCGGTGTTGAACGCGCGCTGGGCGGCGCACAGCTGAGCGATTCTTTCCTGTCCACAGGCCCGATCCGCCCCGGCATCCGTCCGCGCGTCCGGGACGGCATCTTCTTCACCGGCAACATCGCGGGCGAAGCGCATCCGGTGATCGCCGAGGGCATCAGCATGGCGATTCAGTCGTCGGGCCTGCTGACGCGGCTGCTGATCGCAGGCCGCCCACAGGCCTATGCCGCCGAATGGCATCGCCGCTTCGCGCCGCGCATCCACGCCGCCACTTTGTTCGCGCATCTGGCGATGCGCGATGACACGCGCGCAGTGTCGCTGGCCGTCGTGCGGCGCTTTCCCGCGCTTCTGGCCTGGGGCGCACGCCTCAGCGGGAAAGCGCCAATTTCGACGTGAGAAATGCCATTCGCATACACGTATGACGCAAAGGGAACGGACCGCTCACTATTGAGTTTTCTGATCTCACCAGAAAGGACTTTTCATGGACAAGGATCGCATCAATGGAGCCGCCGATCAGGCGAAAGGCTCCATAAAGGAAGAAGCCGGCAAAATCACCGGCGATTCCAAACTTCAGGCCGAAGGCACGCTCGATAAGGCAAAAGGTCAGGTCGAAAGCGCTGTCGGCGGCGCCAAAGACGCTGTCCGCAACGCCCTATAATAGATTTTTGCAATAAGCAGGGCCTGCCGGTGATACCGGCGGGCCTTATGCATTCCGGCGTGGGGGCGCTGGCAATTATATTTGCCGAATCCAGAGGATCCAAATCCCGGTTGGCACGTTCCCCAAGCGAAATAGCGCATCGCCGCATATTTGAGGAGATTAGCCTTGGTAAACACTGCTGACAGGATCAAAGATATTGGGCCCCAGCCGCAATCGTTCGACATTGAACGCGCGACCAAGGAAAACACTAATTACCGTTCGGTCGCCTGGAGCGGGCGCTATCTGCAAGTGACTCTGATGTCGATTCCCGCCGGCGGCGACATTGGCCTTGAAGCGCATCCGGAGACCGATCAGTTCCTGCGCCTCGACGCTGGCAGCGGCCGGGTGCAGATGGGCCCCGCGAAGGATAAACTGACTTTTGAAAAGGACGTGTCAAACGGCTGGTGTGTCCTCGTTCCGGCGGGGACCTGGCACAACATCACCAATACCGGCGCGACGCCAATGCAGGTCTATACGATCTACGCGCCTGCCCATCATGCACCCGACAAGGTGCAGGCGACGGCGGCGGCGGCTGAGGCCGACAAAGACGACGAGCCAGCGGCCTGGTCAGTGCAGCCAAGGCATGCCCCCGATAAACACGGGTGATGGCAGGGAAATCGAAAAACTTTTGCAATCCTCGCGGCGGGCGATCAGGTGCTGTCGAGACGCAATCTCGCTGATCGTCTTTACGTCCGTTTTAGTGCGAAGCCGGCGTTCAGGGTTGCGCGATATTATGCGGAAAGATATTATCTCAACTATCGATTAGGCGGTGGATTTGAATCGCGGCGCATTGCGGTGATTTGGTCATGGTCGCCGATATTCATCCATAAGAGGATAGCCCTGTGAAACTCTATTATGCTCCAGGCGCATGTTCGCTTTCGCCGCACATCGTCGCCGAGGAAGCGGGGATTTCACTCGAACTTGAGAAAGTCGATTTGCGCACCCATAAGACCGAGACAGGCGCGGACTATTACAAAATCAATCCGAAGGGTTACGTGCCGGCGTTGATATTGAAGAACGGCGAATTGCTCACCGAAGGCCCGGTCATCGTGCAATATTTGGCCGACCAAATGCCGGCAAGCAATCTTGCGCCCCCTCCGGGCACGGTCGAGCGCTATCGCCTCATGGAGTGGCTGACTTTCATAAATTCCGAATTGCACAAGAGTTTTTCCCCTTTGTTCGGAAGCGGCCCGGAGGAGACGAAAGACGGGGCAAGAACAAAAATAGCAAAAGGCTTTGCTTATGTGGATGGCGCCCTTGCCAAACACGATTACCTTCTGGGCAGCACGTTTAGCGTTGCGGATGCATATTTGTTCGTCATAACAAACTGGGCAACGCTCATGAAAATGGAATTGCCCGCCAATTTGGCGGCGTTTCGCAAGCGTGTCCTTGCGCGGCCGAAGGTTCAGGCGGCATTGGCCGCCGAGGGGCTCACGATATCAAGTTAAAGCGGAACAGGCGTCCGCAGTCACCACAGGCCTCCAGCCCGTTTCCGCCGCCGTTTTGCAGAAAGACCGCATTTTGCGGATTTCATGCGGCGATCAACAGGACAGGAAGTTCTGCCTTAATTTGACATGTAACAAAGGAGAAAATGCATGAAGAAGTCCACATTGTTCGCCGGTGCACTAACATTGTCAGCACTCTGGTCAATTATGGCCATGGCACAGCCAGTGTCAGGTGCGGATGATATTAAGCGTGCCACGTCGCCCTTGCCGGCGGCTTTGCGCGATTCTGCCACGGTGATCAGTTATGACGGCAAAGGTCTGCCGCATGTCGTCCGCCAGGGAACGAACCATATCTTCTGTGTCGATAATTCCACTCCGGTTGCCTTTAATATTGGTTGTCGTGGCGATGTGACACGTGCCGCCTCTGATTTCCAGGCTCTGGAAAAAGCGCAGGGAAAAGACGCCAAGGCCGTCACAGCGGATACCGATGCGGCTTACGCTTCGGGGAAGCTTTCCCGTCCGCCTGTGGGCACCATGACCTACAGCCGCGCGGGCAAAACCGAAGCAGAAGCCCGCGTCATGTGGCGCATGCTGATGCCGAATGTTAAGGGCGAGGATTTGGGTCTTCCCGTCTCGCGCGTGAATTCCTCGTCTCCCTGGATGATGAACTCGGGACAACCGGGCGCGCATATCATGATGCCGCAGACTGCATCCATGGATGAGATGCCTCCGCCCCCGCCAAAGGGTATGTGAGTTCGTCGGACGGTAAAACGAGGCAAGAGCGCGGCTCCAAAAAATGGGTCGCGCTCTTATCGTTAGACGCACGCAAAATTGTTTTGGAAACGAACTATCGAGGCGCACCCCTCCCGATAACATGACTGGCTATCGGTGATTGGAGCGGGTGATGGGAATCGAACCCACGTATGCAGCTTGGGAAGCTGCCGTTCTGCCATTGAACTACACCCGCGCTCCCGGGGCCTTGTATCATATGCTGGTGTTTTCGGAAGCCGGTGTTTTCGCAAGCGGGGCGATTGGCGGGGCGAACGGTTAAAAAAAGAGCCCGGCGGACCGGGCTCCTTTCAGTCTTGTTCCAACGCTCTTACAGCGTTACCCAGACGCCGCCGCGCCAATAGCCGCGCCCTTCATGATAATCGCGGAAATGACGGTTCGCATCCCAATGCTGGTGGAAATACCAGTCGTCGGGATGAAAATCGAACGTCACGCCCGGCACCCGGACGCGGCTGTCGGTATGCCAGCAATCGCCGTCACGATTGCAGGCGACATAGGCGCTGGCGCTTGTCGTCGTGGCCGCCAATCCCGCAAGTCCCAGGACCGCAACCGAAGCCATCAAAAAGGTCTTTTTGAATGTCATGATTTCACTCCATTTCGCCCGCTCTTTGCCAAGAACGTCCGGGCCGCGGTTGGGTGGCGCGCAAGCCGGATTACATTTTTGTGAGCAGGGGCTAAGTTCCTGAAATGCCGCCGCCCCGTCCGATCTTTGTGCTGTTCGGAACTGCCCATCTGCTGATGTTGGCGCTGTCGCTGCTGGTGCCGCTGGTGCTGGTGCTGTCGGCGCGAAAGTCGCCGCTGCTGGACCGGCCCATCCGCCGGGCCGTGGCGGCTGTCCTGGCGGGCGGTTGGTTGTGCTGGTACGCGCTATTCGCGTTCCGGGGCTGGCTCACGCTCGGCAATGGCCTGCCGCTCAATCTTTGCGACTGGGCGGCGGTGGCGCTGATAGCGGCGCTGCTGACGCGCGGTCAGCTTGCCTATGAGCTGGGATATTTCTGGGGTCTCGGCGGCACCCTGCAGGGCCTGATCACGCCCGACATCGCGTATGGATTCCCCGACCCGCAATTCATTTTCTTCTTCATCAATCATGCCGGCATCATGACGGCGCTGCTCTACCTCACCTTTGCCGGCATGCGGCCGGTGCCGGCCTCGCTGCCGCGCGTTGTGGCGGCGACACTGGGCTATGCCATGGCGGCGGGGGCGGCGGACTTCGCGCTCGGCACCAATTACGGCTTTCTCAAAGCCAAGCCCGACAATGCCAGCCTGCTGGATTTTCTGTCACCCTGGCCCTGGTACGTGCCCGAGCTGGTGGTGATCGGCATCCTGTCGCTGCTGGTTTATTACGCGCCCTTCTGGGCGGCGGATGTCTGGCGGCGCAAGGCGTAAAAAGCGCAGTCCATCGCCACACCGGGTACGGGCTGGTGACCGGCAACAAGCCCTTCCAGGCCGAAGCCCAACCGCTCCAGCACCCGGCGGGCGGGCGCATTCTGCGCATGGGTGCTGGCGGTCAGCAGCTCCAGCCCCATTTCGCCAAAGGCATGGCCGATGACGGCACTCATGGCCTCCGCGGCATAGCCCCGGCCCCACTGGTCCCGGCGAAACAGAAAACCGGTCTGGGCGTGATTCGCAGGCTCGATGAAGCTGAGATCGCAGCTGCCGATGGCGTCGCCCTGCCGCCATACCGTCCAATAGCGGCAAAGCTTCCCGGCGGCGATCTGTTCGCGCACCATCTCTTCGGCCACCGCCAGGCGCGTCAGGACTGGCCGCTGCCAGAAGCGCATCGCCTCCGCATCGCCCAGGATGGCGAACAGCGCCGCCGCATCGCTTTGCAGCATCGGCCGCAGGATCAGCCTTTCGGTTGTCAGATGCATGCCGGCGCCGGTTGGCAGGGTGGCGGAAAAACATGAGGCGGCCGGCAGCTTTCGCGCCGTAACCGCCTCACGACTGCCCCCTTCAAAATGGACCCTCGGCCCGGCGCTTTATTCCCCAATCAGCACCGGTGCCAAACACTGCGGGGTTTCCCCAAACCGTCCGTCCGCAGCGCGCTAACTGTGCCGGACCGGCGCGGCGAAGCAACGGGATTGCAGGCGATCACGCGTTTTTCATAAGGGGATGTGGACTTTTGGCAACAATCGTTAGGGATGTTGGGCGGTTAGCGTACGCCCAAATCGCTCATGGCGACCGGAAATGCTTGGACAGCTTGAGGTCCTGCTTCTGGTAATTGGAGCCCAGGCCCTCGCCATAGGCCTCCGGCGGCGGATCGGTAAGCCGCTCGAACACCAGCCGGCCCACGATCTGCCCATGTTCCAGAATGAAGGGAACCTCCCGCGAGCGCACTTCCAGCACGGCGCGGGCCGAGGGCGGCTTGCCCGCTTCATAGCCGAAACCCGGATCGAAGAAGCCGGCATAATGGACGCGGAATTCGCCCACCAGCGGATTGAAGGCCACCATCTCGGCGGCATGGTCCAGCGGAATTGCGACGCGTTCGCGGCTGGCAAGGATATAGAATTCGTCCGGATCCAGCACCAGATGGCCCGCCGAATTGGCCGCCACCGAATCCCAATATTCATGGGGCGAAAGTATCCCCGGCTTGTCTACGTCGATCAGGCCGGTATGCCGCTTGGCGCGCCAGCCGATGCGCCCCTCATGACCGGAGGCGGAGCCTTTCAGGTCAATCGAAAAGCCCAGCCCATTATCGATGTCCGGTTCGCCGTCCACCAGCGGCGCTTCGGCATGTAGGCGGCGCAGCTGCGTGTCGCTGAATTGCGGCGAGCCGTGGCGGATGCGCAGCTGGTTGAGGCGCGAACCCTTGCGCACCAAAATGGGGAAAGTCTGGGGGCTGATCTCGGCATAGAGCGGGCCGTGATACCCGGCATCCACCCGGTCGAACGCTTCGCCCCGGTCGGTGATCAGGCGGGTGAAGACGTCAATCCGGCCAGTGCTGCTCTTGGGATTGGCGGCCCCTGCGATGCGGGCCGAGAATTCCACCCGCTCCAGAAGCTTGACGATATAGACGCAGCCCGCCTCCAGCACCGCGCCCCGGGTCAGATCAATCTCGTGCATGAAGACCTGGGCCAGCTTGCCTTCCACCGTGGCGTTTCTGCCGGGCAGGAAACTGGCGCGCACCCGGAAGGCCACGGCCCCCAGGCGCAGGTCCACACTGGCGGGCTGGATCTGGGCCGGGACGATCGGCTCGTCCGCCAGCAATTCGCGCTTGGCCGCGATCAGCCTTTTCAGCACATGGCTGGGCAGGATGCCGGTCGAGAAGCGGCCATAGCCCTCTTCTTCCGGATTGACGATTTCCCGCAATTCTCCCATGGCCCGTACTTCCTGTTGTTAAGCGTTATAGGGGCTGGACCAACCGGGGTCACCCCAAAAAGGCCCGGATATCCCCAATTGCCTCGGCCAAACCGCAGCGTTTGACGGGGGCGGCATCCGGGAATGCCGCGAGCAGGCGCGATGGCGTCGCCCCTTCCAGGATGACAAAGCAGCCCTTGTCCTGCGGTCCCCGTATCAGCCGCCCGAACGCCTGTTTCAGCCGCAGGCGGGTGAGCAGATCGTCATAGCTTTTGCCGAAGCGGGCGCGGCGCGCCTTGTGCAGTATTGTGGGCTTGGGCCAGGGCACCTTGTCGAACACCACCAGGCGCAGCGAGCGCCCGGGAACGTCCACGCCGTCGCGCAAGGCGTCGGTGCCCAGCAGGCAGGCATTCTCCTCGGCGCGGAACAGATCCACCAGCGCGCCGGTATCCAGACGGTCCACATGCTGGGCATAAAGCGCAATGCCCGCGTCCGCCAATGGCTGGGCGATGCGCGCTTCCACATCGCGCAGGGCGCGCACCGCGGTGAACAGGCCCAGCGCGCCGCCGCCGCTGGCCAGGAACAATTCGCGCATCGCCGCGGCCAGGGCCTCGGGGTTTCGCCGCTCCACATCCTTGACGATGAAGATGCGCGACTGGTTTTTATATTTGAAGGGCGAGCCGAAGCTGGCCCGGCGTGGCGGCACGGGCAGATGCAGCGCCCCTGTGCGGATTTCTGCGCTTTGCCAGTGGCTTTCGATATCCTCCTCGCCGGTATCGCGCAGCGTCGCCGACGTGATCAGCGCGCCATGCGCCGGCTCCAGTATTTCCTTGGCCAGCGGGATGGTGGGATCGATCCAGTGACGCTCGAAGCCGACATCGTAATCGCGGCCTTCCAGCATGGCGATCTCGAACCAGTCGGTGAAATCGTCGATGATCTCGCCATTCTCCAGATTCTCCAGCATCCCCCGCCAGGCCGGCAGCACCAGCTTGGCCCTGCGGTCCAGGCCGCGCGCTGCCGCTTCCAGCCGGGCGCGGGTATAGGGCTCAAGCTCGGCAGTCTTGTCGTCCATTTTCTGGCGCAGCAATTTCGCAAGCCGCGTCAGCGGGTCCGCAATGCGTTTCAGTGCCCGCGACAGATCCGTCACAGCCCGCGCCGCGTCATCGCTCAAGGGATGCGGCTCGGCTTCCAGCGTATAGAAAACATCACGGTCATCGCTGCGGGCGCGGACATGGCGATAGACTTCCGCCAGGAAAATCTCGCCCGGACCGCGTGGCCCGCCGCCGGCGATGCGCGACATCCAGCCTTCGCCCGCCAGGGCGCCAGCCGCCATCACTGCCTCGTCCAGCACCTCGCGCGCCGTCTCGTCATCGGCGATCAGGTCCTTGAGCCGCTCCTCCAGTCCGCGCATCCGGGTGCGGGCGCGCCCTTCCGGCCCCCGGATCCAGCGGCGCAGCTCCGCCATCTCGCGGCCCGACAGCAGCGCGGCAAAGCCGGCATCGGCCGCATCGAACAAATGATGGCCTTCGTCGAAGACATAGCGCAGCCGCCGTTCTGGTGGCGTATCTGTCGTTTGATCGGTCGCCAGCCAGTCCGAGGCCGCCTGCGCGATGACCAGCGCATGGTTGGCGATCACGATGGGCGCATGCCGGGCCCGGCGGATCGCCCGCTCGATGAAACAGATGCGGTAAAGCGGACAGGCGGCATAGATGCATTCGCCGCGCCGGTCGGTGACCTCGGACAGCGGCATGGACGCGGCGAGAAAGGCCGGAAAGCCCGCGCCGGAAATGTCGCCGTCGGTGCCCGAGCCGATCCAGCGCGCAATCAGGCCAAGCGCCACGCTGCGCGGTCCCGGCGCCAGGGCGGTGCGCTTGGCCGCGTCCTCGAAATTCAAGAGGCAGAGATAATTCTCCCGCCCCTTGCGCACCACGGCTTTTTCCGCGCGCTCGGCGGGATCGGGATAGAGATGGGCGATCTCCTGCACGATCTGGCGTTGCAGGTTGCGGGTGTAGGTGGATATCCAAAGCCCCGGCCCGTTCTTTTCCGCCCACAGGCTGGCGGGCGCCAGATAGCCCAGCGTCTTGCCGGTGCCGGTGCCCGCCTCGACCAGGGCGATGCGGGGCGCGCCGCCATCCTCGCGCGGCCCGAAGGCATAGCTCGCCGCCACGCTATAGGCCGCCTGTTCGGGGCGCGGCTCGCCCACCAGCCGCATCAGCCGGGCGGTGGCTTCGTCTGCCGAGACCGCTTGCGAGCCCGGCGTTCCCACCGGCGCTTCGTCTTCCCATTGCGGCAGGCCGCGCCAGGCTTCCAGTCCGGCTATGGGCGAACCTTGCTGGACCTGTTCCTTGATGGCCGCCCGCAGCAGCGGCGCCCAGCGCCAGCCCGCCCGGCCCATCGTATCCAGCAGCGGCGCCAGGCGGATGCGCGCCTCCTGCGGCAGGGCGGCTGCTTCCTCCAGCAGCATGCCGGCGACGCGCGGCAAAATCCGCGCCGCCTCTTCCGGCGTCTGGGGCAGCGCCATGTCGGTCAGGCGCGCCAATCCCAGCGCGCTGGGCACGGCGGGCTGGCCCGGCCGCACAAAGGCGAACAGTTCCAGCACATCGAACAGGGGCGTCGTGATGGCGGTTTTCAGCCGTCCGGCGACAAAGGCGCCATGCACCACCAGCGCCCGGCCGGATTGGAATATCTCCCGTGCTTCCTCGCGCGAAACGCGCCTGCAAGCGCCGTCGCTGCCGCAGATCGCGGCTCCCGGCGGCGCAGGCACCAGCGCGATCAGGTCGACAAGCGAGTCGGTTGCGGGAAGCATCCCCGATTATACCGGAGAGCCGAAAAAACGCGCGGCCTATTAAGCCACATCGGGATAGAGGCTGGTCAGCGCGCGGCGGGCGCGGATATGCTCGCCCACCACCATCTGCGCCGCGTTGCGCAGCTCATGCGGATTATACCCGTCGCGCGACTTCTGGGCGAACAGGCGCGCCGCCTGGGTCACCGCGCCCAGGCCAAGCCCGCCCGCGGCGCCCACTATGTCCTGGGCCAGGCGCGCGGCCTCGTCCCATCTTTCTTCGGCACAGGCCGCCGCCAGCGCATTGGTCAGTTCTTCGGCGGTGACGATATAGCATTGCAGAATCTCGATCAGCGTCTTCACGCCAACCGACTTCTCAAGGGTCGAGAAGGCTATGGCGTCAATCGCGGCGGGCAGTTCGCCTTCTTCCAGCGGCGCGCCGTCCTCGGGCACGATGCAGGCGGCATCGATGGCGCGGTACAGCTCGTCCGCCATCACCGGCCAGCGCAGCACATTGTCGGTCGAGGCGGGGGTGCGGTCGCCGCGCAGCAGCACCGCGATCAAGGGCGCCTTGACGCCCGGGGCGGCGGCCAGCAGATCGGCGTCGGCGGCCGAGGCGATGATCGCGTCGAAGCGTTCCTGGCTGGCATGGCGCGCGGCATCGGCGGCGCTGGTGGCGATGACGACGCGGTTGCCGAACGGCTCCAGCAGGTTGGCGATCTGGGGCGCCACACCGGGCGCGGGCGCGAAGATCAGCAGCACGATGCCGTGTGGCGCGATCTGCTGCATTTCGGTGGGCGCGCCGCCGGTCTTGCCGAAACTGGTCTGGCCGGAGACGGGCAGGGTGAACCAGAATTGCGAGCCTTCGCCGGGATTGCTTTCAAAGCCGATCTGGCCGCCGGCCTGGTCGATGATCCGCTTGGCCACGGCCAGGCCCAGGCCCGCGCCCTGCTGGTAACGCGCATACGAGGAATCGCCCGGCGAGAAAGGCTTGAACAGCAGGTGCGCCACTTCCGGCGCAACGCCCAGGCCGGTGTCGTTGACGGTGAAGCGCACAAAGGCCTGGCCTTTTTCGTCGCGCTCGGCGTCGAGGCGGATATCCACCAGGCCGCGATCGGTGAATTTGAGCGCATTGTCGGTGATCTTGAGCAGCACCTGGCGCACCCGGCGCGGATCGGCGGCAACGCGCGGCAGGTCGGGCGCGGCGGTCAGCGCCAGGCGCAGGCGCTTCTCCCAGGCGCGCGGCTGCAGCAGGCGCGCCACGGCGCGGGCGGTCTGCAGCGGATCGCAATCCTCGTCTTCCAGCTGTTCGTCGTCATCGCGGGTCAGCGCGATGACATCGTCGAGCAAAGTGAGCAGACCCTGGCCGGCTTCCAGCATGACCTTGACGTGATCGGCCTGGCGCTTGGGCAGCTCGGCGCGTTCCAGCAATTGCGCCATGCCCAGCAGGGCGTTCATCGGGGTGCGCAGTTCGTGGGAAATGTTGGCGATGAAGGCGGACTTGGCCAGCGCGCTGGCCTGGGCGGCATCGCGCGCCTGGATGGCCTCGGTCTTCTCGCGCGACAGGCGTTCCACCAGCCCGGCATTCTCGCCGCGCAGGAAGATGCCTTCGTCAATCAGCCGGCCCATGCCGTGGCAATAGGAAATCAGCACGGCGCCGAAAAAGCCGACCAGGACGGCGGTCATGGTGGCGTAAAGCCCGCCATGGATCAGCAGCAGCGCGATCAGCGGCCCCAGCGACAGCACGGTATGGGCGGCGAAGGCCGGCCGGTGCGCCGAGCGGGCGATGAATTCGGTGGCGGTCATGCCCAGATAGGCCAGCGCCAGATAGGCCTCGGCGGGGAAGGAATCCCAGGCGAACCAGAACATGGCGCCCAGGCCCCAAGTGGCGCCGGCGATGGCCGAGACGAAGGTATAGCGCCGCGCCCAGAAATGCGGGTCGTTGCAGTGAAGGCCGTTGTTCTTGCAGCGCGTCTTGTAAGCGGTGGTAAGCTGCTCGGCGGCGATGACCACGGCCATCTGCAGCAGCAGCGGCGTCACCGGCAGCAGGCCCAGTGTGTTGCCGGCAAGCAGGGTGGCGGGCACGCACAAGACCGCGAAAGGCAGGGAAAGATAATGGCGTCCGAGCGCGTACAGAACCTCGATGCGGCCGGAGAATACTCTCTCGGATTCCGCCATCTCGTCCGGCGCAGTTATGACTTCCACGGTCATTGACGCTATCCCTCGCCAAAGCCTAGCTTTCGCGCCCTTTCAAAACGCTTAAGAATAGCCCTAATAAAAGGTAAATTTTCTCGTGAAAAAGCTGAGGGATCAGGCGCTTGCAGCCAAGGCCTGGCCGTTCGAGGAGGCGCGCAGGCTCCTGGCGCGGGCGGAAAAGCGCGCCGCCGAGGGAAAACCCGTGGAACGGGTGCTGTTTGAGACCGGCTACGGCCCCTCCGGCCTGCCGCATATCGGCACCTTCGGCGAGGTGGCCCGCACCAGCTGGGTGCGCCATGCCTTCGAGACCCTGTCGGACATTCCCACCCGCCTGATCGCCTTTTCCGACGACATGGATGGCTTGCGCAAGGTGCCCGACAATTTGCCCCAGCCGGACATGCTGGCCGCCAATCTGGGCAAGCCGCTGACCTCGGTGCCCGATCCCTTCGGCACCCATGACAGTTTCGGCCATCACATGAATGCGCGGCTGCGCGCCTTCCTGGATCATTTCGGCTTTCGCTATGAATTCTATTCCTCGACCGATACCTACAAGGCCGGCATCTTCGATGCGGCGCTGCTGCGGATTCTGGCGAATTACGACAAGATAATGGCGGTGATGCTGCCGACACTGGGCGAGGAGCGGCAGGAAACCTATTCGCCCTTCCTGCCCGTCAGCCCGCGCTCGGGCAAGGTCCTGCTCGCCAAGGTGGTGCGCCACGACGTGGCCAAGGGCACCATCACCTATCTCGAGGAAGACGGCAGCGAGGAAACGGTGCCGGTGACGGGCGGCCATTGCAAGCTGCAATGGAAGCCCGACATGGGCATGCGCTGGGCGGCGTTGGGGGTGGATTATGAGATGTACGGCAAGGACCATCTCACCTCCGCCAAGCTTTACGACGCCATCTGCCGCATCGCGGGCGGCACGCCGCCGGAGCAATATATGTTCGAGCTGTTCCTGGACGATCAGGGCCAGAAGATTTCCAAGTCCAAGGGCAATGGCATTTCGGTCGAGCAATGGCTGAGCTACGGCCCGGCGGAAAGCCTGGCGCTGTTCATGTTCCAGAAACCGCGTACCGCCAAGCGCCTCTATTTCGACGTCATCCCCAAGGCGGTGGACGAATATATCGCCTTCCTGGACGCCTATCATTCGAACGAGACCAGCGAAGAACAGCGGCTGGAAAATCCGGTCTGGCACATTCACGGCGGCAAGGTGCCGGACGAAAAATATCCCGTCAGCTTCGCGCTGCTGCTCAATCTCGTGTCGGCATCGAACGCGCATAACCGCGAGGTGCTGTGGGGCAATATCCGCGCCTATGCGCCGCAAGCCTCGCCGCAGGCCAATCCGGGCGTGGACAGGCTGGTTGGCTATGCCCTGCGCTATTACGAGGATTTCGTGAAGCCAACGAAAGTCTTTCGCGCCCCCGATGCGAAGGAACGCGCCGCGCTGGAAGACCTGGCGGCGGCGCTGGAAAAACTGGGCGACGAACGCGACGGCGCCTTGGTGCAGAATGTGGTGTACGAAGTCGGCAAGGCGCACGGCTTCGAACCCCTGCGCGCCTGGTTCGCGGCGCTCTATGAGGTGCTGCTGGGACAGAGCCAGGGTCCGCGTTTCGGTTCCTTCGCCGCCTTGTTCGGCTGCGCCCAGACCGCGGCAATGATCCGCCAGGCGCTTGCGGGAGAATTCCTCAAATGAGGATTGTGGCCTTCGTCCTGGTCCTGGCCGTGACTCCAGCCTGTGCCGCCGACAGCCTTTACCCGGTCTACGCCGCCGGCCGTTACGAAGACGCCATCCGCGCCGGCACCGAAGCGGCCACGCCCGAAGGCTTCGCCATCGCCGCCCGCGCCGCCATGGCCGAGGCGGCGATGCGGCCCGAGCCCTGCCTGTCCTGTCTCCAGCGGGCCGAGGATCTGGCGCGCAAATCCGTGGCCGCCGGCAGCCTCTATCCGGACGGACATATCTGGCTGGCGGCCTGCCTGGGCCTGGAAGGCCGCATCCAGGGGATGATAAGCGCGCGCGCCAATGTGTCGGTGGCGAAGGACGAACTGGATGCGGCGCTGCGCAGCGATCCCCGCAATGCCTATGCCCTGGCGGCAATGGGGGCCTGGAACATCGAGCTGGTGCGCGGCGGCGGCGCGCTGCTGGCGGGCCTTCTTTACGGCGCGCACGAAGCGGACGGGCTGGCGTTGTTCGACCGCGCCGTGCAGTCGGCGTCCGGCAATGTCGCGGTGCGCTACCAGATTGCCCTGTCACTCTCGGGCTATGACACGAAAAAATTCCATGCCCGTATCGCCGGCGAACTGGACGCGGCCGTCCATGAGGCGCCGCGGACCGAATATGAAAAATTCATCCAGAGCCGCGCCGCCGAATTGCAGGCGCTGCTGAACCGGGGCGATGCCGCCGCCCTTGCCGCCAAAGTGCGCCAATTTCAGGGGTATCCGTGACGCATAAGGCGTATGGTTGGGCGCCATGATTCTGGATGCCGCCGCCGGGCTCCTGCGCCTCCTGCCCGCCGAAACCGCCCACCGCGCCACCATCGCGCTGAGCGGCGCGGCGGCGCCCTTGCTGCCGAAGCCGCCTGCGGATGATCCGCGCCTGGCGGTGACGGCGCTGTGCCTGTCCTTCCCCAATCCGGTGGGGCTGGCGGCGGGCTTCGACAAGAACGCCGAGGTCCCCGACGCCATGGGCAGGCTGGGATTCGGATTTGTCGAATGCGGCACCGTTACGCCGAGGCCGCAAGCCGGCAATCCCCGGCCGCGCCTGTTCCGGCTGGCGAAAGACCGCGCCGTCATCAACAGGATGGGTTTCAACAATGCGGGCATGGCGGTGGCGGCGGCCAATCTCGCCCGCCGCAGGGGCAAGGGAATCGTCGGCATCAATATCGGCGCCAACAAGGACAGTGCCGACCGCATATCCGATTACGCCCGCGCCTTCGCCGAACTCTTGCCCCTGGCCGATTATGTGAGCGTCAATGTGTCCTCGCCCAACACGCCGGGACTGCGCGGATTGCAGAACCGGGACGATTTAACCCGGCTGCTGGACGCATTGATCCAAACCCGCAAAAGCGCAATTCCGCTGCTGCTCAAGATCGCACCTGACCTTGACGGCGCGGCGCTGGACGATATCGCCGCCGTGGTGCAGGCCAGCGGCATTGAGGGCGTGATCGTGTCCAACACCACCATCGCCCGCCCGGCGCTGGCATCCGCGCATGCGGGCGAAACCGGCGGGCTGTCCGGCGCGCCGCTGTTCGCGCCCTCCACCGAAATTCTGCGCCAGATGCGGCAGCGGCTGGGGGATGCGGTAACGCTCATCGGGGTGGGCGGAATTTCCTCCGGCGCTGACGCCTATGCCAAGGTCCGCGCCGGCGCCTCGCTGGTGCAGCTATACACCGCGCTGGTCTATGAAGGGCCGGGGCTGGTGACGCGCATCAAGCGCGAACTGGCGGCGCTGCTGGCCCGCGATGGCTTTGCCCATGTCGCGGACGCCGTCGGTGTCGACGCAATTTCCTAGCTGGTGATGCCGATTCCGGCCTGATGCTCGCGTGTTTCGTGGAACAGGGTGAGGTCCACCACCCGCAGGCCCGACGGCGCCGTCGTGATCACATCCACAAAGCGCCGGTTCCAGAGAATTTCATCATGCCAATAGGCATGCCTTGCATAGATGCGGTCGGAGATGATCTCGTCCACGCCGCTCAACATCACCACGATTTCCATGTCGGCCAATTCCATGTCCTCGAGGGACAGTCCGTAAAGCGGACTGGCCTCGTCAATCGGGTGCATCACCGTCCAAGACAAGGCAAAAAGCGGATTGCTGGAGCGCATCAGTTTCAGTTCGTGAAAGCGGCGCATGGTGACGCCCTCGATCGTGGTGTGCTGGCGCGCCAGCGAAACGGTGATCGAGGCATCGAGAATGGATTCACCGCGCTGATTGGCGGCGCGGAACATCAGGGTCGGTACGCCGTCGAAAGGCGCCACCACCGCCACATTGGAGAACAGCACCCGCGCGAAAGGCCGCGAAAAGCGGGCGAAAATGATTCCGGTGAACAGGGCGATGATCAAGATGCCGGTGAAGCTTTCCGCCGTCACCAGCAGGTTGACATACAGCGTGCGCGGCGCCATTGCGCCATAGCCCAGCGTGCCCAGCGTCTGCACGCTGAAAAAGAAAGCATCGGCGAAATTGCCCGGCCGCGCATTGACGATGCCGCCGCGGTCCGCCGCATAGAATAGCGCGAAGATCAGGTTGATGGTGAGGAACAGCGCCGCCAGTTGCAGCATAAAGAACGGCCAGGCGACGGTGAGGATGTTGTGATACAGATCCATGAAGCGGCCGCTGTCCTGGCCCTTCATGATCGCGGCCCGCTGGCCGCGCTTCAGCTTGGCCAGGCTGCGCACTTTGCTGGGGCGCGGCCGCGGAGCTTCGCTCACGTGATACCCGGAGTGGGGGGCGCCTCCCGCCCCAGTTTGGCAAGGAAATCCCAGCTGTAGAGGCCGCTGTCATGGCCGTCATCGAACACGATGCGCACGGCGTAATTGCCCACCGGCTCCAGCCGCGCGATCTTCACATTTTCCTTGCCGGTGATCGGCGGCGGTCTGTCTGCGCCATGGCCGCGGGCTTCGGCAGAGGGCGACTGGACCCTGAGATATTCGGCGCCCAGTGCGTGATGCTCACCATCGTCAAAGGTGATGATCAGCCTGTTCCTGCCGGGATTAAGACGCAGTTCGGTGGGCCAGCTCATTTGCGTTCATCGTCCGATAATTCGCGCGCTTCGCCCGGCAGCATGATCGGCACGCCGCCGCGGATGGGATAGGCCAGGCCGGCGGCGCGCGACACCAGTTCCTGCCGCTCGCGGTCATAATGCAGCGTGGTGCGCGTGACCGGGCAGATCAGAATCTCCAGCAGCTTGGGATCGGGTTCCATCAGTTCAGGGTTCCCGGACCCTGACCCACGGTGGAAATCTCCAGCAGCGTCACCAGGGTCGATACCCGTTCCGTCCAGCTCGGCGCTTCCAGCAGCGCTTGTTTCTCGGCCGGTTCGAACGGACACATCATCGCCAGCGCATTGACAAGCGATTCCGCCGGCGCCGTCATCACGCTTTTCCAGTCGGCCTTCATGTCGCGGCGGGACAGATAATCCTTCAGCGCCGACAGCAGCCGGTCACGGGGAAAATCGCCATCCTCATCGCCCTGGGCCAGGTCACCGGCGAAAGGCGCGAAATCGCAGGCCACCTGGCGATAGGCGGAGAGCGCGGAAATTTCCTCCTTCACACGGAAGCGGCACAGGCCGGCCAGGGTGATGAGATAGCGGTTGTCCTCGGTTTCGCGCCAGGAAATCACCCGCCCGGCGCAGCCCACAGCTGAGAGTTTGGGCCGCAGCACGGTTTCCTCGCTCTCGGTCGGCTGGATCATGCCGATCAGCCGGTTTCCCTTGAGCGCATCATCCACCAGTTCCAGATAGCGCGGCTCGAAGACATTCAGCGGCAATGCGGCGCGCGGCAGCAGCAGCACACCGGTCAAGGGGAAGACCGGCATGGTGCCGGGGAGGTCGGTGAAGCTGTGATAGCCCCTCAGCATTATGAGAACAGCAGGCCGGACAGCTTGCGCCGCGCCTCGATGGTGCGCGGGTCTGTCGCGCCCATCGCCTCGAACATGGTGAGAAGCTGGGTCCGGGCCGCGTCCTCGTTCCATTTGCGGTCGCGCCGCACCAGCTCCAGCAGTTCGGCGATGGCGGATTCGCGTTCGCCCCCCGCGTCCAGCGCCAGCGCCAGGTCGAATCGGGCCTGATGGTTGGTTTCGTCCGCCGCCAGTTTGGCGCGCAGCACTTCGATCTCACCGCGCGGCAGGGGATTGGCCTGTAGCTTCAGTTCGGCTTCGACCGCGCGAATGGCTTCGTCATTGACACCATCGGGGCGCACCAGCTGCAAGGTGGTGCGGGCGCGCTCGACATCGCCGCTCTTGAGATAGCAGGTCGCCAGCCCCGCCACCGCCCTGGGTTCGCCCGGCATGTCCTGCAGCACATGGCCATAGGCCTGGGCGGCGGTACCGATATCGCCTGCTGCCAGCGCCTCGCCGGCAATGGCCAGAACTTCGGCGGCATGTTCAGGGCCGCCATGGCCGTGGTCATGACCCTCGCCCCCACCGCTCGCCAGCGCCGTGACGAACGCCTGCACCTGGCTGTCGGGCAAGGCGCCCATAAAGCCATCCACCGGCTGACCATTCTTGAAGGCAAAGACGGTCGGGATGGACTGGATGCGCAGCTGCTGGGCGATCTCGGGATTTTCGTCGATATTGACCTTGACCAGCTTGACCGCGCCCTGGGCGCCGCTGACGGCCTTTTCCAGCGCAGGGCCAAGCTGCTTGCACGGGCCGCACCAGGGCGCCCAGAAATCCACAATCACCGGCACCTCGCGGCTGGCCTCCAGCACATCGGCGGCGAAGGTGGCGATGCCGGAATCCTTGATATGCGGGCTGGCGCCCGCCGCCGCGCTGTTCTGGACAGGTGTGGAAGTGACGGGGCGGCCGCCCGGTCCGATCAAGGCCATGACTGAGGTCCCGCTGGTTTCGTCCCGAAAGATGGGGTGCCGGGAGGCGAAAGGAAAGAGGCTAGCGAGCCAGCCGCCGCTGCCGAAGCCCCGGGGTGACCCCAAGTTCCGTCACCAGGGCCAGGCCGGCAACGGCGTCCGGACGCCGGCCGGGCCGGCCGTCACTGGCCCGCCTTCCAAAATGGCCGATCAGGGCACCAGTTTTTTGATCCATTCCGGCAGCGCGAAGGCCGCCTGATGGATGGCCGGGTTGTAATAGTCGCATTTCAGCCCGGCCTTCTTGTAGGCCTTGGCGGCGCGGCGGATGCCGGCCTTGGTGCCCAGCGCTTCGCCGCCCTTGCTGGCCCAGGACAAGGCCATGAAGCCGCCGATATAGGTCGGCACCACGGTCAGATAGAGACCGGAACGGGGAAAGAAAGCCGCCAATTCCTTCAGCGCCTCGGTGATTTCCCAGGGCTGGTAGAAAGGCACGCCGGTCTGGAATGTGGCGTAGCCGCCTTTCTTGAGCGCGCCCTTGACCCGGTCATAAAAAGTTTCGCCGAACAGCGCCTTGCCCGGCCCCACCGGATCGGGACGGTCGGCGATAATCAGGTCAAAGCGGTTTTTGCTGGATTTGCGGCCCAGATACTCAAAGGCATCGGCCACCTCGATGGTCATTCGCTTGTCCTTGAAAGCCTTGGCGTTGATGCCGCCGAACAGCTTCTTGCAAAGCTCGATTACCCGTCCGTCGATATCCACAAGCACGACTTCCTTGACGTGGCGGTGCTTCAGCGCCTCGTCGGCGATGGAAAGGTCGCCGCCGCCCACGATCATCACCCGCTCCACCTTGCCATGCTCCAGAATCGGCAGGTGCGTGAGCATGTCGGCATAGGCGCTCTCGTCCCGGCTGGTGATCTGGACGATGTCGTCCAGGGTCATGACACGGCCATTGGCGACGGTGTCGAAGATGCGGATGTGCTGGAATTGGCTTTTTTCGTCCGCCAGAACCTTGGTCACCTCCATCGTCTGGGCATAGCCCTTGTGAAGACGTTCCTGAACCTGGGAGAGCTTGGCCATAAGACTTCCTTAGGGATTGTGACAGCGGTTGGCTTGGCGAAGGCCATATAGGGCGCAGCGCACGCTCTGTCTACCACGCCGGCAATGCGTTTGATGCCGATTCAGTGGGGCTTTCCCGCGCACGCCAAGCGTCGTGAAAAAGCCTGTCGCGCGTCCTTGCGCCGTTGCCCGCGCTGTGGCGGTGGCGCACACCGCCCAAAAAAATTGCCCCCGGGGGAAATTTTTTCTTGCATGGGAGGGCGGTTAGCCTTAAGTCCCGTTCGACCCCGCGAGAAAAAAAGCGGGAAAAAGCGGCGACCGGGTGACCCCGAGCGTCGCTTTCTTCTTTAGGCGCGTCCGGAAGTCCGTAAGGCCAAGGCGTAGGTGTCAACTCCAAGACGGGTAGGTGCTCAATGGCTCGACTTAATCTGGTAGCGGCGAACAAAGAAGCAAGGGCGCCTCGCGTCCGCGCGACTGCGAGGCCCGTTCCGGTCATCGTTCCCCCTTCGAACGATGATCAAAAAGATCACTTCATCACCAAGAATGGCCTGTCGTATGCGGGCAGCCATCTGATCATCGACCTTTGGGAAGCCGAAGGCCTCGCCGATCGTGAGCGCATCGAGACGGCGCTGATCGACGCGGTGAATGCGGCGGGCGCCACGCTCCTGCACATTCATCTGCACACCTTCGAGGAAGGCGGCGGCATTTCCGGCGTGGCGGTGCTGGCCGAAAGCCACATCTCCGTCCACACTTGGCCGGAAAAAGGCTATGCGGCCTTCGATGTGTTCATGTGCGGCGATGCCCAGCCCCGCAAGGCGCTGGACGTGTTCAAGCGCGCCTTCAATCCCGGCCGCATCGTGGTCGGCGAACATAAGCGCGGCGTCGTTTAGTCAACAGAACCGGTTAATTTAACCAAGGGCGGAAACATCGCGTTCCCGCCCTTTTTTCATGCTTTATCCTGCGCTGCCTAATAGCAGTCAGGATCTGGTGTGCGATACGACGCGGCGATCATCGGCGCAGGCGCGAACGGCCTAACCGCCGCCGCGGTGCTGCAGCGCGCCGGACTGAGTGTGCTGGTGATCGAGCGCGCCGCGCGGCCCGGCGGGCGGCTGATCACCGACGATTTCCATCCCGGTTTTGCCGCGTCGCTGTTCGCCGATCGCATGCCGGCGATTCCGGTGGAGATCATGGCCACGCTGGAGCTTGCCATACCGCTCCAGATCGAAAGCCCGCCGCATGACATCTGCCTGCGGCGCGATGGAGCGCTGGCGCGACTCTTCGCCGAGGCCAGGACGCCGCATCGCCGCACGCCTCTGGCGCGCCTGCGCCGCGCGATCATGCCGGTGTTGCCGGGTACGGCATGGCCGGGACAGGATCTTGCGGCGCGGGCGCTCAGCGATTGGCCGGACTTGCAGGCCTGGGCGCTGCTGGGCCGCGCCACCGATCCCGATCTGGCCGGCAGCGCCATGACGCTGCTGGCGCTGGCTGGCGCCGAGCCGCGCCGTGGCGGACTGGGCGCCGTGGGCGAAGCCTTTATCGCGGCCGCCGCCAGCGCGCCGTTCCGGCTGGGGCTGGAGGCCAGCGAAATTGTGGTCAAGAGCGGACGCTTCGGCAGCCGGGCATCTGGCGTGCTGTTGGCCGATGGCAGCCATGTCGAGGCCGATGCCGTGATTTCGACCCTCGATTTGAAGCGCAGCGCCCTGGCGCTGTTTCCCTGGGCTGCGCTGCCGCCCGCCATGACCGCCAGCGCCGCCCAATTCCGCATGGGCGGCGGCGCTGCGCGCCTGCTCCTGGCCCTCAAGCGCCCCTCCGGCTGCTCCGCGCCGTTCCTGCTGCCAGGCGACGATGCCGCGCGCGCCGCCTTCCGCCGGGGCGCCGTGCCGCTCCAGCCCGCCCTGTTGATAGATCCGGTCTCCGCGCGCGATGCCAGCTTGGCGCCGGCGGGCGGCGCCGTCCTGACCGTCACGATGGCCGGGATTCCCGCGCGCCTGTTCGATGGCGCCTGGACACCGGAAAAACGCGCGCAGCTCGCCGCCGCCGCGCTCCGCCGCATTGAGGCGGCCCTGCCCGGCACGCTGGCGGCGCTGGCGGGCATCCGCGTCATTGCTCCGCCCGACATGGAGGCACAGTTGGGCGCCAGCGAGGGCGATCTGGACGGCGGCCAGCTTGCTGCCGACCAGATGCTGGGTCTGCGGCCGGACGCCCGCACGATGCTGCCCGGTTTTTATCTCGGTGGCGCGTCCACGGCGGCGGCACCACTGGGCACCGGGGCCGCAGGCTACACGGCAGCCCTATCTTTGCTGGCAGACCGCTGATGCGCAAACACGACGCCCTGGTAATCGGTGCGAGTGTGGCGGGGCTGGCCGCCGCCGCCATTCTCGCGGGCGCGGGCAAGCGCGTGCTGGTGCTGGAACAGCAAGCGGCGCCGCCCGAACCCATCGGTCCGGTCTATGCGCTGGATCCCGTGCTGCTGTCCCAGCTCCGGCTGTCGGTGCGGGGTCTGCGCTTTGTCAACCGCGATCTGCCCCTGGCGCTTCCGGGGATTGTGCTGGACCGCGACAGCTATGCCGCGTCGCGAACGCTCGGGTCGCTTGGTGAGAGTGATGCAAAGGCCTGGACGCCCTTTCGCCGCGAGGTGCATGCGCTGGCCCGCCAGCTCAGGCGCTGGTGGTGGAGTGCGCTGGAGGAAGGCGCCGCCGACTGGGTTCTGGAGCGGCAAGCCGCCAGGGATTATTTCGCGCGCCTCAGCCTGACCGGTGCCGATGCCTTCCTGGCTGCGCATTTCCAGTCCGAAGCACTGATCGCGGCGTTGCTGTTCGACGCCAGCGCCGGCGGCTTTCATGTTTCCGAGCCAGGCTCGGCGCTGGCGCTGGTCTGGCGTGCCGCCCAGGAGATGGCGGGGCTTGAAGGCGCCGCCGCCATGCCCGTGCCCGGCACACTGGTCTGGTCGTTGATCAAGGCCGCCGCCACCGCCGATTTCCGCTGCTGCGCCAGTGTGACAGGCATCGCGACAAAGGCAGGCGTGGTGACCGGCGTCAGGCTGGCCACGGGCGAAGTGATCGAAGCGCCGCTGGTCCTGTCCAGCCTGTCCGGCGGCGCCACCATGGCGCTGACCGGCGCGCCGCCGCTACAGAACAGGGTCGGCGAGGTCCGGCTACTGATCTCGCTGCGCGAGAAAATCGCCTTCCCGCCGGTGCGCCTGGTGCTGGCCGAACGCCCGGGAATTTATGCCGACGCCCATGAAGCGGCGCGGAGCGGACGGCTGGCCGCCGAATTGCCGATGGAGCTTGCCGCCGCCGCGCCCGACAAGATCACGGTGACACTGCGTCCGGTGCCCGCCATGCTCGGCAAGGATGATCACGCCCAGCTGGCGGCGCGCGCGGTTCAGGCCCTTTCGCGCCAGGTGCCGGGGGCAGCGGCGCTGGTGAGCGGCGTGCGCTTCATGCCTTCCACCACGGGCGCGCGCGCGACGCTGGCGCATCTGCTGGCGCCTTCGGCCGTGCGGGTGAAAACAAGGTTCGCGGGGCTCTATCTGTGCGGCGCAGACGCCGAGCCGCTGGCCTGCCTGTCCGGACGGGCGGCGCGCATCGCCGCAGCACTCGCTCTCAAGGATCCGGCGCTGAACTCAGAAGGATCCGAATGACGGGCCGTCAAAGCCCAGGGTGAAGGTGAGGCCGGCGCTGGTCTCTGCCCCCGTCTCGCCCTGCAGCAGCGAAACATTGGAATGGCGCGCGCCCAGCGCCAGGTCCACGCCGGGCGCCGGACGGTAGCGGATCGCGGCGCCGTAAATTCCGCCATCGCTGGCGTAGCGGTCATTGATATAGCCGCCATAAAGATCAAGCCACAGCGTATCGCCCCACAGCAGCGAGGACAGCGAGCCGGTGACGGCATGGGTTTCTCTATTGCGCAGCGACAAGGGGATATAGGGTGTCGGCGCCGTGCCGGTGAAGCTGACATTGTCCGCCAGATATTCGCCATGGCCGTCATAGGCGATGCCCGCCAGCACCGGTCCCAGGTCGGTCGACCAGCGCAGGCTGCCGGCCCAGCCTGCGGTTTTCGCCACGCTGGCATTGCCATGCACGCCGTAATTGTCGCCATGCGCGGCCAGGCTGGCCCAGATGCCGTAACCCAGATGCTGGCCGGTGCCCAGCACCAGTTCATCCTTGAAGGCGCGGCCGGCGATACTTTCCGGCGTGTCCATGTCGGGCTGGTGGTAGATAAGCGCCAATTGCCAGAAACTGTCGGGATCGCCCCGATAGCCGGTGAATTTCACGCCGGTGATATTGTTGCCCTCCAGCGCCACCAGCGCGGCAGCGGTATCCGGGCCCAGGTCCAGGCCGAAGCCAAGCGAACCATCCAGCAGATTGGTATGGCTGTTGGTGGCGAAAGTGCCGTCCGGTTTGCGCACCTTGTCGGCCGCCGCGTCGGTGTCGTCCACGCTGCCGATGATGGAGACGCCGTCCGCCAGCATGATCTTCATATGGGCATGGCTGGCGATCACCGTGTCGCCGGAATGGTAGTAATGATATTCCGTCCCCAGCCCGATTTCGGAATTGCTCTGGATGGCGGCGCGGCCATAGGCCATTTGCCAATAGGGATCGCTGCGGTTCACCGCCAGTTCCAGCTGGTCGTAACTGCGTATCGCGCCATAGGCATTGTAGCGGGCGAAACCATCGGGCGGCGGCGCCTGCGGCCCCGCATACATGGGCTGCTGCATCGGCGGCGGGCCGCCATCCACCGGGCCGCGCAGCGCCACCGGTCCAGGTGGCGCCGGCACCATCGCCGGGGGACCGGCGCGCGCCACCAGGCGCAGCGAGAATCCGTCCGATTCATTGCGCGTGAGGAATGTCACCGGACGCGAAGCGCGGATCACGCCGCTGTCGTAATTGGCATAGGCCATCGAAACCCAGTCGGGCATGGCGGCGGCGATGCGATCAAAGGCCGAACCGTCCACGCCATTGACGAAGTCGAGCGCCAGCGCGTTCTGGGCGGCATCGGCATGCACCGCCTTGAGCGGCATATTGTGAAAGCGGATTTCCAGCACATTGGCGTCATGGGCGGTGACCTCGAATCCGGCCGGTCCCTGCGCCGCGGCCGGGCCCAGCAGGACGCCGGTGAACGCCGCGGCAAGAGCCGCGAAAATGGACATTTTCCTGGTCACGACGGTCTTCCCCTTGCGCGCGCGAAGCAGCAGGACTGAGCCTCGTTAACCACGGTTAATTTTCCCTTAATTGGCCCGGCAGACGCAGTTCCATCGTCGTGCCGCGGCCTTCCGCCGTCCGATAACGCAACGCCCCGCCCATCCGCCTGGTCAGCTCCGAGGCGATGGCCAGTCCCAGTCCCGCCCCGGTGACGCAGCCGGGCCGGTCGAAGCGCTGAAAGGCGCGCCCGGCCGTGCGGCGCTCGGCGCCGGAAAAGCCGCCGCCGCCGTCGGTAATCCGCACCAGTCCGCAGCCGTCTTCGGCCCGCACCTCGACCAGCACCCGACCGCCTGCGCCCGTGTAAGTGATGGCGTTGTCCATCAGATGCGATAGCGCCCGGCGCAGCGCCAGGGCATCGGCCCGGACCAGGCCCGGCTCGGCGAAGCCGGTCTGAAGTATGATGCGGCGGGAAAATGCGCGGCCCTGATGCTCGCTGGTCAGGAGGGCGGCCAGCTCGGACAATTCCACCGCCGCCAGGGCGATGGGATAATGGCCGGCCTCGATATTGGCGAATTCCAGTATGTCGCTGATCCGGTCATGCAGTCCCCGGCCCGCTTCGGCGATGTCGCGGGCATATTCGGCATATTTGGGATGGCCGGTGGGGCCATAAAGGCCCTTTTCGATCACTTCGGAAAATCCGATCACTGCATTCAGCGGCGTGCGTAATTCGTGACTCATATGCGCGATGAATTCGGATTTGGCCCGAAGCCCCTCCACGGCCGCCCGTTCGGCTTCAGCCAGGCGCACCAGCAATTTGGCTTCTGCCGGGCGCGTCGCCTTGAGACTGCGGATGGCTTTTGCCGCTTTTTGCTTGCCCTCGAAATTGCCCACGAACAGCGCCGCCAGCCAGCCACCCACGATGGCCGGACCCAGCACAATGAAAAGATAAAGCGGTAGCGCGCCTGCCCAGGCATCCAGCGCGGGTTTTGAATCAATCTGCGTGCCGGCGGTGAGCGGCCAGCCCGGCACGGCGGCCCGGGCCAGTTCCGCGCCCGGCGGCGCATCATCCAGGATCGCGCTGCCTCCGCCGATTACCGCGCGGGCGCGAAGCGATTGCGGCGCCAGGCTGGCCGGATCGAACAGCACCAGGATCATTTTCGTGCCGCTGCGGATTGCCAGCGTTGCCTCGGGCCCGAAGCGGAACACTGCGCGCCTCGCCAGGCGCTGCGGCGGCAAGGGCATGGCGCTGTCGGGGTGGAGGGTGGCGGTATTCGCGCCGCTGGAATCGTACACGGCGATATTGATCAGGCCGGGCAGGGTCAGCGGCGCGGCCGGGTCGCCGGCATAGAGTTCGCCCGCCTCTGCGAAACGGTCCAGCGCCGCGCCGCTGACGGCAGCCAGATCGGCGGCACGGCGGCTTTCAAAAAGCGCCGCCTCGGCGACCGTCTGGGCGCGGCTTTGCCGGATCTGCAGCAGTGCGGCAGCGGCGAAGCTGCCGCAGATCAGGACGATGAGAATGGGTACGGTCAGGCGCAGATGGCGCGTCATCCAGCGCGCCGTTCCGGCGACCGCCAGATTCATAGGCGGGGAGAACACACCTGACGCCATGCGCAAGGCCCCCAGACTGATTCGTTTGGGGATTATCGCCGTTCGCGAGTCGCGCGTAACGCGGGAAACGAAATATTAAAGGGGGCGACTCAATTGAGAATCTTGCTGGCGACCTCAAAAAGGTTCGGCGACAGGGGCTTCTGCGCCAGGATGGCCGCCAGTTCCGCCCGCATCAGGCCTTGCCGCGCCTCGTCATAGCGGCGCCAGCTTTCGAAACTTCCCGTCAGCCGCGCCGCGACCTGCGGGTTCATGGGATCGAGCGTGCGGATCACCTCGCCCACCAGGCGGTATCCCGTGCCGGAGCGGTCATGGAAGCGCAGATGGTTGGCGGCGAAGGCGCCGACCAGCGCCCGCACCCGGTTGGGATTCTTGATGTCGAAGGCGGGATCGCCCATCAGGTCGCGCACCGCTTCCGCCGTTTCCGGCAGCGGAGATCCGGCCTGCAGGCTCATCCACTTGTCCAGCACCAGCGGATCGTTCTTGAAGCGGTCATGGAAATGGCCGAAGGCGCTGCCCTTGAGCGGACTCTGCATCCGCGTCAGCGCCGCAAGGCCGGCGATCATGTCGGTCATGTTGGTGGCGCTGCGGTAATGCGCTTCGGCCAGGCCGGCCGCCGCTTCGTCATCGGCGGCGGTGAGATAGCGCAGCGCTGCATTGCGCAGGGCGCGCCGTCCGGCAGCCTTGGCGTCCGCGCGAAAATCCCCGGCATCGCGCATCTGTTCGTACAGCTGCGCCAAGCGTGGACGGTGGGCGCTGGCGATGGCGCGCACCAAGCCGATACGGGCGGCATGGATGGCATCGGGGTCCACCGGCACGCGCCGCGCCGCCAGCTCGCTTTCGGTCGGCGGCATCAGCATCTGGGCGGCAAAGGCGGGGTCCTGTTCGGCCCCGCCCAGCACATCGCCGATGGCGGCGATGTAAGACGTGCCGGCATCGGCCCGCGCCTGGCTCGCGCCGGCGGGGTCCGCCAGCTCAAGCATGATCTCGGCGGCCAGGATCTGGCCGGCCTCCCAGCGGTTGAAACCATCTCTGTCCTTGCCCATCAAGGTGGCGCGGTCATGGCTTGTATGCGTTGTGAGGAAAATCGCCGGCGCGGAAAAATCGCGACCAAGCGACAGCAGCGGTTCCTCGCCCACATCCACAAAAGTGAAACGCTGGAAGCCTTCGGTCAATTCCAGCACCCGTGTTTCCGGACCGGTGGCGTTATCGCCGTCCAGGGTGAGGGGCAAATGCGCGCCGCTCTTGCCCACCAGGCCGATCCGCACCGGCACATGCATGGGCTTCTTGTCGCTCTGACCGGGCGTCGCCGCCAGGCTCTGGCTCAGGTCCAGCGTGTAAGAGCGCGCCGCGGCGTCGTATTTGCCCTTGGCCTCGATCACTGGCGTGCCGGCCTGGCGGTACCAAAGGCGGAACTGGCTGAGGTCGCGGCCGCAGGCGTCCTCGAAACATCTGACCCAGTCTTCCACTGTGGCGGCCTGTCCGTCATGACGCATGAAATACAGATCGGCGGCCTTGCGATAGCCTTCGGCGCCCACCAGCGTTTTCAGCATGCCGATCACTTCGGCGCCTTTGTCGTAGATGGTGGCGGTATAGAAATTGTTGATCTCGATATAGCTTTGCGGCTGCACGGCATGGGCGAGGGGCCCGGCATCTTCCTGGAATTGCCGCGCCCTGAGCGCCCGGACATCCTGGATGCGCTGCACGCCATGGCTGCGCATGTCGCCGGAAAAACTCTGGTCGCGGAAGACGGTGAGGCCTTCCTTCAGCGACAGCTGGAACCAGTCGCGGCAGGTGATGCGGTCGCCGGTCCAGTTGTGGAAATATTCATGCGCCACCACGCTTTCGATGCGGGCATAATCGTCATCGGTGGCGGATTGCGGCGAGGCCAGCAGCACCTTGTCGTTGAAGATATTGAGGCCCTTGTTTTCCATCGCCCCCATATTGAAGGCGCTGACCGCCACGATCATGAAGATGTCGAGATCATACTCCCGGCCATAGGCCTCTTCATCCCATTTCATCGCCCGCTTGAGGGCGCCCATGGCGTAAGTGGCGCGCGATTCATTGCCATGCTCAACATAGATGGCCAGTTCGATGCTGCGGCCCGATAGGGTGACAAAGCGGTCCTGGATGCAGCCAAGATCGCCCGCCACCAGCGCGAACAGGTAGGACGGCTTGGGAAAGGGGTCGTGCCACAGGGCAAAATGGCGGCCGCCCTCAAGCGAGCCGCCATCCAGCCTGTTGCCGTTGGACAGCAGCACCGGATATTGCGTCTTGTCGGCTTCGAGCCGCACCGTGAAGACGGAGAGATTGTCGGGGCGGTCGAGAAACCAGGTGATGTGGCGAAAGCCTTCCGGCTCGCACTGGGTGCAGAACATGCCGGCCGATTGATAGAGCCCTTCCAGCGCGGTGTTGGCGGCGGGGGCAATCTCGGCAACCGTCTCCAGCACGAAGCGGTCGGGCACATTCGGGATCGTGAGGCTCTTCTCATCCAGCCGGTAATCGGCAGGCGCGAGCGCGCGGCCATCCAGGGCGATGGAAATCAATTTCAGTTCTTCGCCCGCCAGCACCAGCGGCGCGCCCGCATTGCGCCGGTCGATTTCGAGCCGCGCCGAAACGCGCGTCGCCTGCGGATCGAGGGCGAAATCGAGCTTGACGGTCCGGATGTGGAAGTCGGGCGCTTTGTAGTCCGCCAGATGAATGGCGCGCGGTTCTTCGGTACGCATATCGGCCTCGAATAGGGGCCGCGAACCTAGCCGAAGTGGCGGGCGTTTGTCAGCCCGACGAAAGGCTATCCCGGCCTCATGCCGCGCTTGGGCGCGCGGCATTGCGGCGTTGGCCTAGCTTTTCTTGGCGAGCGATAGCGAGCTTAGAAAAGCTGGCCCCCATGGCGCCAGGGCCGAAGGTCCACCGGACCTTCGGATCTTCCTGGCTCACCCCTGGCCTTTTACATGCGCCAGGATGTCCTGCGCGTCGTGCGCCAGTTCCACCAGCGCATTGGGCATGTCCTCGCCGGACTTGCGCGCCCATTCCACCAGGCCGCCGGCAAAGGCGGCCAGTTGCGGCGCACTGGCGATCAGCCGCGCCTGCATTTCGACCTTGCCGGGATCCAGGTCATATTCCGCGCCCGGCACGCGCCAGCCGCCCCATTCGGTTTCGCCGGTGATGACCACGGGATAGGTGCCCGGCACCGGATGGCGGGCGCAATCCTCTGCCGGCTGCCACTTGTTGCGGGCCCGCACCACGCGCCAATGCTCGCCATCGCCATTCTGGCCGTTCTCGCCCATGGGCTCTTCGTTGAGCAGTTCCTCGGCGGCGAATTCGCGGCCCAGCCCGACATCGTAATGCACCCGGATCGGCTCATCGATGCCCTTGGCCCAATGCGGCACGACATGCTCGATCAGCGCCCAGGTGCCGACCGGCTTGACGTAAACCCGCTGGTTCTTGTGGAACTGCGCTTTTGCCATGACGAAGAATTCCGCGAAACTGCCGGGAAAGCCTAAGTCAGCGCTGTTAAGTCCCGGTTAAGACCCTGGTGCGGCTTGGAACGAATTGGCGGATAATCGGCCCGAATGGAAACGCCCTGCATAAAAACTTGCACCCTGGACCCCGCCTCGGGGCTCTGCGCCGGCTGCGGCCGCACCCTGGACGAGATCGCGGATTGGGCCAATTTCAGCGATGCCGAGCGCCGCCTTGTGATGGCGGAACTTCCGGCGCGGATGAAAAAACTCAAGCCGGATTGAGCGCGCCGGCCATCTTGCCCAGCCAGTCCAGTTGCTCGCGCAGGCGCACATTTTCGCCGACCACGAGTATGGACAAGGCGGGAAGCGCGGCTGCCGCTTCGCCCAGGCCACCCAGGGTGGTGACGGTCACGCTCTGGTCCTGGCGCGCCGCATTGGCGATCACCGCGGCCGGCTCGTCGGGTTTGCGGCCCGCCGAGATCAGGGCGGCGGCGATTTCGCCGGCAAATTTGCGCGCCATGTAGAACACCAGAGTCTCGGAGCCCTTGCCGATCGCCTGCCAGTTGAGCTTGGGCAATTTTCCATCCGCGCCATGGCCGGTGATGAAGGTGACGGCGTGGTTGGTGTCGCGGTGAGTGACGGGAATCCCGGCATAGGCCAGGCCGCCGATTCCCGCGGTGATGCCGGGCACGATGCGAAACGGCACCCGTGCCTTGGCCAGCACGCCGGCTTCCTCGCCGCCGCGCCCGAAAACAAAGGGATCGCCGCCTTTCAGCCGCAGCACGCGGCTGCCTTTGCGGGCCAGGTCGATCAGCAGGCTGGAAATGTCGCTCTGCCTGCAGCTGGTGACGCCGGCGCGCTTGCCCGCGAAAATCAGTCCGGCGCCCTTGCGGGCCAGTCCCAGCAAGCGCTCATCGACCAGCGCGTCATAAAGAATGAAATCGGCTTGCGCGATTGCCATCAGGCCCAGCGCCGTGATCAGGCCGGGATCGCCCGGACCGGCGCCGACCAGCCATACCCAGCCCTTCTCGAACGGGGCGAGGTTGAGTGCCGTGATGATGTTCCGGTCCATCGTTTCATTATATCCGTTCGGGAACGCGATGGGCCACAGCCGCGTTGCCACCCCTGATCCGCAAATGAAAGCCCCAAATGACCGAAAAAGCCGGCGAGACGGCCCGCGAAAGCGCCAATTTCCGCTGCGAGCGCTGCCATCAGGTAACGCCATTGTCCAGGGGCGCGCTGATCCCGGCCTGCAAATTCTGCGGCTACGACACCTATGACCTTTCCAATCCGCGCTTTGAGCGGCGGGACGGCAGCCTCGGGCCCCACGACCCAGGCTGAAGGCCAAAGGTTGAGGAAGCGCCGCGGGTTCGCTAGAACCCACCGGCGATTTTTTAACCTGGAATTTCATGATCAAGCCGCGCGCCGACCTTGTCCCCAATACGGCGGATTACGAGAACTTGCCCTTGGTCACCGCCAACGGCTTTCGCGAATATGACGCGCGCTGGCTCCTGGGCAAGGAGATCAATCTGCTCGGCATCCAGGCGCTGGGGCTGGGGCTGGGCACCTATCTGCACGATATCGGCGTCAAGCCCAAGGTCGTCACCGGCCATGACTACCGCTCCTATTCCCTGTCGGTGAAGCAGGCCCTGACGCTGGGACTGCTTCAGGCCGGCTGCGAAGTGCATGACATCGGGCTGGCGCTGTCGCCGGTGGCCTATTACGCGCAATTCGCGCTGGACTGCCCGGCGGTGGCGATGGTCACCGCCAGCCACAATGAAAATGGCTGGACCGGCGTGAAGATGGGGGCGCAGCGGCCGCTGACCTTCGGGCCGGACGAGATCAACGCCATCAAGAAGATCGTGCTGGAGGGTCTCGGCAAGCCGCGTCCCGGCGGCGCCTATATCGCCGTGCCCGAGATGCGCGAGACGTACCTTGCGGCGGTGACCAAGGGCCACAAGCTGTCGCGCCCCATCAAGGTGATCGCCGCCTGCGGCAACGGCACGGCCGGAGCCTTCGCGCCGGAAGCCTTGCGCCGCATCGGCGCCGAGGTCATCGGCATGGACACCGAGCTGGATTTCACCTTCCCCAAATACAATCCCAATCCGGAAGACATGCATATGCTGCACGCCATGGGCGATGCGGTGAAGGCGTCGGGCGCCGACCTCTGCCTGGGCTTTGACGGCGACGGCGACCGCTGCGGCGTGGTGGATGACACGGGCCGCGAAATCTTCGCCGACAAGATCGGGGTGCTGCTGGCGCGCGATTTGTCTGCCAAGCATGAAAATGCGCAATTTGTGGTGGATGTGAAATCCACCGGGCTTTACCTGACCGATCCGGTGTTGAATCAGCGCGGCGTCAAGACCGACTACTGGAAGACCGGCCATTCCTATATCAAGCGCCGCACCGCCGAACTGAAGGCGCTGGCGGGCTTTGAAAAGTCCGGCCATTTCTTCTTCAACCCGCCCATCGGCCATGGCTATGACGACGGCATTGTCGCCGGCATCGCGGTGCTGGAAATGCTGGACCGGGCGGGGCCGGCGAAATTGTCGGCGCTGTATGACGGGCTGCCCAAGACCTGGGGTTCGCCCACCATGGCGCCGGAATGTCCCGACGACAAAAAGTACAGGGTGGTCGAGGCGCTGGTGAAGGACTATTCTGAGCTGGCCGCCAAGGGCGAAAAGCTGCTGGGCCAGGCCATCGCCTCGGTCGTTACCGTCAATGGCGTGCGCGTGACGCTGGCGGACGGCAGCTGGGGCCTGGTGCGGGCCTCGTCCAACAAGCCGTCGCTGGTGGTGGTGGTGGAAAGCCCGACATCCGAGGCCAATATGCGCGCCATGTTCGCCGACATCGACGCGCGTCTGGCGAAACATCCTGAAGTCGGCGAATACGATCAGAAGATCTAGGCCGCTTCGCTCTGCCGCTGCACCATCGCCAGGGCGTCGCGCAGCACCGCGATCCCGGCATCGTCGCGGGTGGCGTTCTCGCTGAGGTGGCGGCGGAAGGCCCGCGCCCCGGGCCGGCCGTTGAACAGTCCCAGCATGTGCTTGGTCATGCTGTTGAGGCGCACGCCCTCGGCCAGCTTGCCTTCGACATAATCGCAATAACCCGCCACTGCCGTGTCCAGATCGCGGGCTTCGCCGCCGAAAAAGCGCGCATCCACCTCGGCCAGCATCGCCGCATTCTGGTAGGCGGCGCGGCCCAGCATGACGCCGTCGAAGCGGGCAAGATGCGCCTGCGCTTCCTCCAGGGTGGTGATGCCGCCATTGAGGACGATCTCCAGGCCCGGATTTTCCAGCTTCACCCGGTGCACCAGGTCATAATCCAGCGGCGGCACATCGCGGTTCTCCTTGGGCGACAGGCCCTCCAGCCAGGCCTTGCGCGCATGCACGGCGAAACTGGTGACGCCGGCAGCGGCGCAGCCGCGGATCAAATCGCGCAGCGCCACTTCGGGGTCCTGCTCGTCCACCCCGATGCGGCACTTCACCGTCACCGGGATCGCCACCGCCTTGCGCATCGCCCCGACACTGGCGGCGACCAAAGCGGGCTCCAGCATGAGACAGGCGCCGAAGCGGCCCGACTGCACCCGGTCGGAGGGGCAGCCGACATTGAGATTCACTTCGTCATAGCCGAAGCCTTCGGCGATGCGCGCCACCTCGGCCAGTTTGGCCGGGTCCGAGCCGCCCAGTTGCAGCGCCACGGGATGCTCGCGGGCGTCAAAGCCCAGCAGCCGCGCCTTGTCGCCATGCAGGATGGCTTCCGCGGTCACCATTTCGGTGTAGAGCAGGGCGCGGGCGGAGAGCAGCCGGTGCAGCACACGGCAATGCCGGTCCGTCCAGTCCATCATCGGGGCGACACAGAATTTTTTGCCTTTGAAGATCAACGGTTTATCCAGTATATTCAAGGAATTAAATAGGAACATGTGCACGCCCGTGTGCACTCAAAAACGCCCAAATACGTTCTGTTTTGACTGCTTACTGCACAAGGAAAGCACATCTTGGCCACCGTTTTCAGGCTCTCCTCCGGAAATTGGCGCGTCCAGATCCGCCGTAAGGGCCGCTACATAAGCGAGACCTTCCGGCGCCACAAGGACGCCGAGGAATGGGCCCTCGAGAATGAGCGCCGGATCGATCGCGGGGAAGCCCCTCGAACCTCCTCGGTCAGCGATCCGACGACCTTCGGACACCTCGTCGACCTGCATTTCTCCGATATGAAAGAGGTTGGCAAGTGCCACCAAAGGTCCAAGGTCTTCAGCCTGGACTCCCTCAAGAAGAGACTCGGCATGGTCCGGATTGCCGACTTGACCCGCGAACGCCTTGTCACATTCGGCAGAGATCGCGCGCGCGAAGGCGCAGGCCCCGTCACGATTGGCGCGGATCTGGGCTATGTGAAGACCATCATCGCCCATGCCGCAGCGGTTCACGGCATTGCCGTGTCCGCCGAACCGGTCGATCTGGCCCGGATTGCGCTCAAGCGCTTGGGCCTGATTGCCAAATCACAGGCTCGGGATCGCCGGCCGACCCAAGACGAGCTCGACCGGATATTCAATCATCTGGAGAGGAGTTCGCGGCAATCTATTCCGGTCGCCCGCATAGCGCGCTTTGCCGTCGCCACGGCAATGCGCCAGGACGAAATCTGTCATCTGCTTTGGCAGGATATCGATGCCACAAACAGAACTGCGCTAGTCCGGGACCGTAAGGATCCGCGCGTCAAGACCGGAAATCATCAAAAGGTTCCGCTGTTGCATCTGACAGGATACGACGCCTGGGCGCTTTTGGAAGAGCAAGCAAGCATATCAAGCCGCAATGATCGCGTGTTTCCCTATAACGGGCGTTCCGTCGGCGCCGCGTTTCGCCGTGCCTGTCAAGAATTGAAAATTGTAGATCTTCACTTTCATGATCTTCGGCATGAAGCCGCGAGCAGGCTGTTCGAAGCGGGATTGACGATCCAACAGGTTTCCCTTGTCACCGGCCACCGCGATTGGAAAATGCTCAAGCGCTATACCCATCTTCGGCCAGAAGATCTGCACCGTGTCGTCGCAAACCCCTTATTCGACAAGCGCTCGGACCCAATTGAATTTTCTTCAAACCTCGCGCAATTGCCGAAGCCAGCAATTCCAAGCAACACCAGTCTGCCACCGCCAGCGCATGAGCAAAAATCAGCGATTTGATCTTATGGTGCTCCTGGCGGTTATTGGCGCAAAGCAGACATTGCTGAATGTCCGCTATTGACAAAGCGGACATTCACGCTTTGCCTCTTATGCGCTCTAAGGACAGGCTGTGCGCGGCAACCACAGGGATTTTGCGGTGGAATTTTTATGTGGCGGAAAAAAGTGCCACATTGAAAGGAAGCTTCAGACCGACACACGTCAGCCGAATGTCCGCCGCCAATAGCGGTCATTCGAGGGTAAGTAGGTAGCTTTCGCTTATTTCACTTCTATGGTCACGATACCGTTGACCGCCCGGCCCGCGTGAATGTCTCCCGGTACAACAAGCCGTGGAGCATCCAGCGGCTTACCCAAACAGTCTGTGGCTACGATGGGCTCAACATGCCCGTATTCAGGATCAATTTCCCCAATGGATAACGCGACTGCATAGCCATCGTCGGCTGTGATCAAAAGCGTGTGCGCCAGATTCGCATTATTTTTAGGTCCGAAGGAAAGCACTGCCTTTTTGAGGAGCGATGAGATGGTAACCCCAGTGCATTCCAGATTGACAGGGCCACGACCCGATAGCTGGGAAACGGCAACATGCGCAGATGGAAGTCCGCGAAGATCAGCAAGCGACAAATGCAACGGGTTAGCGACCATGCCGGTGACAGAAATAGAGGGCTCGGCAGCAGCGCCAGAAGCAAACCAAAGGACGGCTAGATATCCCACCGCAAGCCTTTTCATAACCCTCATGATGCCGTGCATAGATTGCCAACCCATCGTCATTTTCCAACAATTACGTCTGAAGATTTGATAATTGCGAAGACACCATCACCAACCTTTAGCGCCAAGTCGTCCACTGCCTCATTTGTAATCGAGGAAGTAACGAGCACGCCTCCACCAATATCTATCCGCACATGGGCCGTTGTTTGCCCCTTCTGAAGGCCGACAATGTGCCCCTTTAATTGATTGCGCGCGCTGAGCCTCACCGACAAATCTCCCTAGCATTTTGAACAATGAAGATATTGCCGCGCCATTTTGTAATGGCCGGCTGCCAAAGTTACTGTTTCTTTCTGCCCTTTATTTGTGACAGGTTTCGTGGTATTCGCCCGTATATAACGATAGTATCATGAATATATCAAGACCAAATGGGGTGTCCTTTGAAGCAATTGAAACAGGCAGTATTGGCCGCACTTGTCCTTTTGTACGCCTCAGCGGGTGCTTATGCCGCTGATATCACCGTATTCGGCGCTTCATCCCTGACCGACGCTTTGAAGGAAATCGCCGCCGACTACCAGAAAGAAAGCGGCAAAACAGTAACGCTATCGCTGGCGGCTTCCTCGGTTCTGGCGCGGCAAATCGAAAACTCCAGCGGTGCCGACATTTTCATTTCGGCTGACCTGGACTGGATGGATTACCTCGACAATAAGGGCTTGATCGCCCATGACAGCCGCACAAATTTGCTCGGCAACCGGCTGGTACTGGTCGCGGCCAGCGACTCAGCCACAAGCATCACCATCGCGCCGCACTTCGACCTGGCCGGGGCGCTGAAAGGCGGGCGGCTGGCCATCGCCGATCCGGATTCCGTGCCGGCGGGAAAATACGGCCGCACCTCGTTGATCTCGCTGGGGGCATGGAACGGCGTGGTGGACAGGCTGGTCAATGCCGAGAATGTTCGCGTGGCACTGGAATATGTGGCCCGGGGCGAGGCGCCGCTGGGCATCGTCTACGAAACCGACGCCAAGGCCGAGCCACGCGTAAAGGTCGTAGGCGTATTTCCGGAAAACAGCCACCAACCAATCCTCTATCCCGCCGCGCTGACCAAGGACGCCAAATCGGATGCCAAGGGCTTTCTCGCCTATCTGGCTTCGCCCACGGCAAGCGCGGTGTTCCGGAAAGATGGATTTTCGGTCCTAACAAAGTAAGCGGCACTAAATGTCGCAACTGCATTGGCCCGCCAATCTCATTGCAACTATGGCCGTAAAAAATGGGGAACTCTCATGAAACTGCGTTTTGCTCTGCTCACTGGGGCAGCGATTGTACTGACAGTCCTACCTGCCCTTGCCGATGAAGCAGCCCTTACAAAGCGCCTCGACGAGATGCAGAAAATGATTGATGCCCAGCAGAGGCAGATCAATGCCCAGGATGATCGCCGTCGCTTAGATACCCAGGAACAGACGCAAGCCAGCGTCAGCAATGGCCGCCTGTCTCTGACCTCGGCCGATGGTCGCTTCAGCGCCCAGCTGCGCCTGACTGGCCAGTTTGACGTTGCGGATTACATGCAGAGCAACAAGGCCCGTGCCTTGGCGCTGGGTCCGGACTTATCCAGCGGCGCCAATTTCCGCCGCGCCCAGATTGGCCTGCAGGGCAAGCTGTTCGGCGACTGGTCCTATTATTTCAACATTGATTACGGCTCTGGCGGCTCGACCGGCACGGAAAGCCCCGGCCATATCCAGCAGGCTTATGTTGAATATGACGGGTTGGCGCCCTTCACGGTGCGCATCGGCGCCCATCCGCCGTCCACTGGCCTGGACGATTCCTATGCCGCCACCGATCAATTACTGATGGAGCGTTCCGCACCCGGCGACGCTACCCGCAATATGGCGGGTGGTGATGGCCGCGATTCCTTCGAGCTTCTTTATCTGGGCGACAGATTGTTTGGTTCTCTGGCCTTAACTGGGGACAAGGTGCAGGAAACTACGTTGCTGTTCGACGAGCAGCAGGCGCTGGTGGCCCGTGTCGCGGCCGTAGTCTATAGCGACAATGACTGGCGCTTAGTCGCCAGCCTGGCCAGCACCGATGTCTTCCGCCCCGGTGATACCACCTCAGCGCTGAACTCGCCGCGCCCTTTTAGCATTTCCAATCCACCCGAACTGATCGTGGATGACAACAGCACTAAATTCGTTTCGGTGTCCGATGCCAATGTCACGGATGCCTGGGACTGGAACCTGGAAGGCGCAGCCACCTATGACAATTTCTTGGCCCAGGGCGGTTATTTCAAATACGGCATTGACCAGCGCGGCATTACTACCTTGCGCGGCCAAGGCTTCAACGGTTGGTATGCCGAAGGCAGCTGGGTTCTGACCGGCGAGGCGCGCAGCTGGTCCACCGCCACGGGCTCCTTCACCAATCCCAAGCCACGGGTCAATTTCTCGCTACCCGGCGGCGGCTGGGGGGCCTTAGAACTGGCGGCCCGCTATAGCGACCTCAATCTCAACGACAATGTTGGCCTGACGGGCGCGGTCACTCCGGCGGGCGGCATCCGCGGCGGTGAGCAGCGCATCGGTACGCTGGGGGTAAACTGGTATCCCAACACGGCATTGAAATTCACTCTTCAGTTCCAGAATACCCAAGTCAACCACATCAATGCGGCGGCGCCGTTCGGCAGCCTGAACCAGAATTTCGACACCGTTGCATTCCGTACCCAGATCGCGCTCTGAGGGGAGCGGCCGACGGCTCATAGGCCGATTAGCCTAGGGAAGCCCTCACCACGCTTCGGGGTGGGACGCCAACCGTGTTGCTTATTGCCAGCGGTACAATAGATCGCGCCGCATGACACTAGGCAACATGGTGCGTGGTTATTGAATCAGTTAGCGGAATATCTCACCAGGCGCTAATCCCAGACGGCGGAAGACGATTGCCGCCGGGCAAAAACCGGTAAAAACAGACTGGATCAAATTTAGGCCGACAAACGCTGGCAGCAGGAGCCACCACGAACTGTAAAGTTGCGTCAAGACTGTGCCCGCCAAGATAACAAGCCCAGCAAAGACAAGGACGGCTTGATCTACACTCATGTTGTAAAGCTCCTCTAATCGACCTCAATGAAACGGTTTTTCTTCGTCATCACTACCCGCATCATAGTTGACTATGTATACGATAACTCGTATATACGCAAGTATGAACATGAATCTTGAAGAGATGCGGGAATCGGCCGTTACCGCTGAGCAAATGCTGAAGGCGCTGGGCAATCGTCATCGCCTGATGATCCTTTGTCAGCTGGTGGGTGGGGAGCGATCAGTAGGCGAATTGGCCGCTTTCCTGGAATTGCGCGATTCCACGGCGTCCCAGCACTTGGCGCTTTTGCGCAAGGACGGAGTAGTTTCCACACGGCGGGAAGGCCAGACGATCTGGTATGCGCTTGCCAACCCGATCGTGCGCCGTCTGGTTGAGACACTATACGACGTTTATTGCAGTTCCGCGGACGTCGGCATGCACAAGAGCAAGCGCCACACAAAGAAGTTGCCGGGAAAGAAATCACGATGATCATCAAGGATCTTGATCCCCAGGAAGTGGCGCGCCAATTAAAAGAAGATGCAATCGTGCTGATAGATGTACGCGAGCAAGCAGAATACGCGGCTGAACGCATTCATGGCGCGTTGTTGTTTCCGCTTTCAACCTTTGATCCCCACACTCTGCCCGAGCATGGTAAGCGCAAGATCGTGTTTCAATGCGGTTCCGGAATGCGTTCAGCCAAAGCCGTGGCCCAGTGCCAGGCCGCCGGATTGAGCAACGACAGCCACGTGAAAGGGGGCATCAAGGCCTGGAAGTCAGCAGGTTTACCGACCATTTCGATCGACCCAGAGACGGGCAAAACGCGCGATCAACAGTAACGGCGAAGGCAGGGCCAATGCACATTTTTGCAGCGATAATGGCCTTTTTCGGCATGACAGCCGCACCGGCACCTCATCCTGAACCGCCGATGCCAATCACCTATCTGGTCACGCAGTCATCGGTCCCCGACGAAAAGTCGGTGTTTGCCACCGTTGAGTCTGCGTATGTCGTCCCGGCGCGGTCCCGGATGGACGGCACCATCCTCGAACTGGAGGTCCACCAGGGCGATCATGTCGAGCAGGGCCAGGTTATCGCCACGGTAGGTGATCGCAAACTTTCACTGCAGATCAATTCCTACGCCGCCCAGGTTCAGGCAGCCGAGGCTCAGTCCGCCCAGGCCAAAGTCGATTTCGATCGCGCCCAGCGCCTTGTCACGCAGGGGGCGATTGCCCGGAACGCCTATGATCAGGCTCATACCGCTTACGACGTGGCACTGAGCAACCTAAAATCAATAAACGCACAGCGTTCTGTGGTTCAGCAGCAGGTGACGGAAGGAAAGATTCTCGCACCGACTGCAGGGCGCGTCATCACCGTTCCGGTCACAGCAGGTACGGTGGTGTTAAACGGCGATACCGTCGCCACCGTGGCCGAGAAGGATTTCGTTCTGCGGCTTGAGGTGCCCGAACGGCATGCCCGCTTCCTG
The DNA here is from genome assembly GCA_903857685.1 of uncultured Alphaproteobacteria bacterium. Taxonomy (GTDB): domain Bacteria; phylum Pseudomonadota; class Alphaproteobacteria; order Micropepsales; family Micropepsaceae; genus Rhizomicrobium. The sequence goes on along the minus strand of CAIOFO010000148.1, from coordinate 8,167 downwards.
AAAGCGGGCGACCCGATACGCTTGGAGAGCAACGATACTGGCTCGACGCCGCGATTTGGCGCAATCAAGCTTGTCTATCCCCAGATCGAAAACGGGCATGTGGTGGCCGATGCAAGTGTAGGTGGCCTTACGGACTATTTCGTCGGCGAGCGGGTTCCCGTCTGGGTTGCCGCGGGCACGCGCACAACCATTATCATCCCAGGACACCTGCTGACGACCCGATTTGGCATCGACTATGCGCGTCTGTGGCAAAAGGCTGGCCCGGCGCTCGATGTGCCGGTTCAGCGCGGTGAAAGCCATTGGACGGCGCGTGTAACAGACGGTGTTGAGGTGCTTTCTGGGCTGAAGCAGGGCGACAGGCTTCTGACCCCATGAACCTTGGTCTTTCCGGAAGACTTACGCGAGCAACGATCCGCTCACCGTTGACTCCCCTTTTTCTCTTGGCGGCAATCGTATTCGGCTTGATCGCTCTCGCAATAATTCCCCGCGAAGAGGAGCCACAGATCAGCGTTCCGATGGTCGACATCTTTGTCAAAGCCGACGGCCTAAAAGGACCTGACGCCGCCGAGCTCGTCACGAAACCCCTGGAAGAGATCGTCAAGGGGATCAATGGGGTCGAACATGTCTACAGCCAGACGCAGGACGACCAAGTCATGGTCACCGCGCGCTTTCTCACTGGCACCAGCGAAGACGACGCTATCCTGCGCGTCCAGGAAAAATTGCGCGCAAATTATGACCAGATTCCGCTAGGCATCCCCGAACCTCTGATCGTCGCGCGCGGCATTAACGATGTTGCGATCGTGACCATGACGCTATCGGCAAAGCCAGCAGCCGCAGGCCGCTGGACGGAGAGCGACCTCTATGCCGTCGCCAACAAACTTCAAGCCGAACTTATCAAGGTTGACAATGTCGGACTGACTTATATTTCCGGGGGTACGGCGGAGGAAATCAGAGTCGAGCCTGATCCTGAAAAGCTCGCTCTCTTTGGCGTTACGCTGCAGCAGCTGGAAGCCAAGATTCAGGGCGCCAACCGGTCCTTCCTGGCCGGCCAGATTCGGCAAAGCGGCCAGATGGCGCAAGCCGTCGCCGGCGGTACACTGGCGGGCGTCCCCGATATCGGGCTGCTTCTCGTCACGACGCGAGACGGGCGCCCGGTCTATGTGCGCGACTTGGCGAATATCATCGTCGGGCCTGGCGTCGCCGAACATCACGCTTGGTCCATGGTTCGGACCAGTGCCACCAAGGGCGGCCCACCAGCCTGGAATACCGTACCAGCCGTTACGGTGGCATTCGCCAAACGTGCCGGCGCCAACGCTGTTGTTGTGTCAGAATCCCTAGTCAAGCGCGCTGAAGCGCTGAAGGGGCCGCTCATTCCTGCGGACGTCAATGTCGAGATCACACGCGACTATGGCAAGACAGCAGATGACAAGGCAAATGAGCTTCTGTTCCACCTGGCGCTCGCCACGATATCCATCGTTCTTCTGATTGGTTTTGTGGTCGGCTGGCGCGAGGCCGGTGTGACACTGATCGTCATTCCAACCACCATCCTGCTGACGCTCTTCGCCGCCAATCTGATGGGCTACACCATAAACCGCGTCAGCTTATTCGCCCTGATCTTCTCCATCGGCATTTTGGTCGATGACGCCATTGTCGTGGTGGAGAACATCTCTCGACATTGGGCTATGGTCGATGGGCGCGACCGCATGACGGCAGCCGTCGAGGCAGTGGCGGAGGTCGGTAATCCCACTGTCGTCGCCACCCTGACCGTCGTCGCGGCCCTCCTACCCATGCTGTTCGTCTCGGGCATGATGGGCCCCTATATGGCGCCCATACCGGCCAACGCCTCGGCCGCCATGCTGTTTTCCTTCTTCGTAGCGATGGTCATCGCACCTTGGGCGATGCTCAAAATTTCGCGCAAAACACGCAATGGTGACAAAAATACTCACCATGGCGAAGGAAGGCTTGGCGCGATTTACAGGCGACTAGCTGCGCCAGTGGTGCATTCGCGCAGGAACGCCAAACGCTTCCTCGCCTTTGTCGCAGCGGCGACGGTCCTTGCCTGTCTCCTGTTCGTTACCAAAAACGTTACCGTCAAGCTTCTGCCCTTCGACAACAAATCCGAACTCGAGGTGCTGGTCGATTTACCTGAGGGAGCAACGGTCGAAGATACGGCGCGAACGCTTTTCAATGCTGCCGCTGTCACAGAGCAGCTTCCGGAAGTCAATTCGATCCAGGCCTATGCAGGAGCGCCCGCCCCGTTCAACTTCAACGGCCTTGTCCGGCACTATTACCTTCGCACCCAGCCCGAGATGGGCGAACTGCAGGTCAACCTAGCCGATAAGGCCGATCGTTCTCGCGCCAGCCACGACATCGCACTTGACCTTCGCCGACAGATGGCAAAGCTGACGCTGCCAAAAGGTACGGTGGTGAAGGTCGTGGAAGTGCCGCCCGGACCGCCTGTTCTTGCTACTTTGCTGGCTGAGATATACGGGCCGGATAGCAAGACTCGCCGGGCCGTCGCGAACCAAACCGAGGCTTTATTCAAATCGGTGCCCTACATCGTCGATGTCGACAACTCTTTCGGCGATCCCCGCCCGCGACTGCGCATCACCATTGATCAGGACAAGCTGGAATATTTCGGCGTCGAACAAAGCGATGTGTATGACACGCTGAGCATGCTGCTTGGCGGTGTCCCGGTCGGCTATTCGCACCGTGGCGAGGATCGCAACCCTCTGGAAATTATCGTGCGCCTGCCCAAAAATGATCTCGCCTGGACACAAAAGCTGGCCTCAACTCCCGTTCCCGCTAACGCGCAACCCGGAAACAAGGCGGTTGTCGAACTGGGCGATGTCGTCAGCGTCAAGGAAGAATTGGGCACTCCGGTAATTTTCCGCCGCGACGCCCATTATGTTGATATGGTTTCCGCGGAATTGGCAGGCGACTTTGAGGCTCCGATCTACGGTATGCTGGCGGTCGACAAGTTGGTTGCCAAGCATGATTGGGGCAAGCTGGATAAACCCCAAATTCTGATGCATGGCCAGCCGTCGGATGAAACCAAGCCATCGCTGCTCTGGGATGGCGAATGGGAAGTTACCTATGTCACATTCCGCGACATGGGCGCAGCCTTCGGGATCGCCATCCTGGGCATATATGTCTTAGTGGTGGCACAATTCAAAAGCTTCAAGTTGCCGCTAGTCATTCTAACTCCCATTCCACTGACGCTAATTGGTATTCTACTGGGACACTGGCTATTTGGCGCGCCCTTCACCGCCACTTCCATGATCGGCTTCATTGCGCTGGCAGGCATCATTGTGCGCAATTCGATCCTGTTGGTGGATTTTATTCGCCATGACCAAACGCCCGGCAAGAGCCTGCGCGAAGTGCTCCTGGACGCAGGCGCAACGCGCTTCCGGCCGATTCTGCTGACCGCTCTGGCGGCTATGATAGGCGCTGCGACGATCTTGACGGACCCAATTTTCCAGGGCCTGGCCATTTCGCTTTTGTTTGGGCTCGCGTCGTCCACACTACTGACAGTGCTGGTAATCCCTGCAATCTATATTTGGCTGCGGGATGGAGACCGAATGAATGCCCCAACCTAGCCAGATTTTTTCGCGAAAGAAATGGTGACGAGTAGGTCATTGAGAACGTTCTTGAAGGGCCACGTTAAACGTCCGCTTTGGGTCAGAAGCGGCCAATAGACTGACTGGGGACGAAGGTCCGATCCGCGCCAAAAGCGGCCATTCCGCAGTCTGAAATAGACAATCCCGCTCAGATAGGTGATTTAGGACTAACTACCCTGCGACTTCGACCAAAACTTCATTGCGACGAAGGAAAGGAATGGTCCAAGGCGGGTTGTAAAAAAATGCCTTCGATGGGCCAGCCACTTTCCACTGTGAAGACTTCAGCCTATCCAAAAGCGCAATGGTTTTCGCTTTCGTATTGGCGTCCATGGTAGACCCACTGTACCGCAATGCTGCGACCGTTACCGGCGGCACCTCGACGAGTTTTACTCTTGGATCAGTAGGCTGGGGCAATTCCGCCATTAAATAGGCAGCTGGCATAAAGCACCGCATCGTCATCAAGCCGCCACGCGCATTTACTTCGACGGGGCTCGTCATTGCGATTGACCTTCCTTTCGAATTTATTTCGACTGGCGAGGTCATTGCGATGCTTTGCCTCAGCTTGTTCTTACCGAAGATATATCCCGCCAATGTGTTGAAGCCCTCACTGCGAGCCTCATTAGAAGTGTGAGCATCAACTGTAACTTCAGCCGCTATACGCTCCACGTATTCACGAACCTCCACCCCACCACCAAGCGTTTCAATTACTCGGTATTTTGGCTGTTCTGTGCCAAGATTTATGCCGAACGGGGATGTCAGTCCAAAAACAATCAATAGCGCATAGCCTTTAATCGCCTCGAACATCACAAACTCCAATTGCGTTGGTTACTGACAAGATGAGCGCTCGGAGATAGGGGGTGGTGGCATAAGCCAGCCCGTGGCGCTCGACTGGGCTTATTCCCGCCGAGCGCCGCTTCGGCTAGTGCCCGGCGTTCAGGATGATCGAGGCGATCAGGCCAGTCGCTACCGCAGCCATAATATATTGGCCGTTTGACTCCCGCCATTCGTAGCCGCGCGGCGGTTGACGCAGCTTGTGCTGACGGTAGTCAACGACCTGAGCGCTCTGCCAATCGTTGTAGCCAACGCGCTGGCCGCGCTTCCACTTATGGCTGCCACCGTAATCCTTGCCCCAGTTTTTGTGGGAGGCAGCCTGGCCGCGATTGCCCTGGCCCTGACCTGGGCCATTGCCATAGGGCTGGGCAGTCGCGACCGACCCGGCCACGATCGAAAGCGCAAGCGCGCCGACAATCATCATTTTCATCGAAATAATCCTTGGGTGCGTGATGCACCGGCGACGAGATTGGAACTCCAGCCGCGTCCTTGGACTAAAGTCTCCACCACGACAAAGGTTCCAGCCTGTTTGCGCAGGGTGACGCAGGGCAAAGTCTGAGAGTTTTGTGCAACTGCTAACGTCCGCTTTGGGTCGATTGTGTTGAAAAAGTCGGAAGGCATTTTTCGCTCGCAATTTCCTGTCGAGCAGAGCCTTGCTGACGCAGCGATGATTCAAGATACATACCGCAATTGAATCATTGTTGCGCGGAAACGGCTCCGAAGTGTTGGTCGGGGACTTTTTCAACACAATCGGTCAGAAGCGGTCATTCATTGCGCGATTGATGGGTCGCGCTACCTCAGCGTCCTAGCCCGTCGGTATTGGCGGGGCGATCACATCCGTGGAACGCTTCTGGACTTGGGGGCCTTTACGCCCGCTTCTGCCTGTGCCGGAGGATTGTCTCGCGGATTTTTCTGGCCGCTTCGGCAAAATCATAGGGCTTGGGCAAATGCTCTATCGTGCAGATTTGGGCGGCGGCATTGGTCTTGCCCAGGTCGCCTGTTGCCAGAATGATGGGAATGTCCGGCCTGTTCTCCATTATCCAACATGCTAGGCCGTATCCGTCTAGTTCATTCTCCTGACGCAGCGCCTGATGGGCTGCCTGTTCGGATCAGGCGGCTCGCAATTAGGCGGTCCGCTCAATCTCGGTAAGTTAGAAAATGTTTGTAGAACTTCTCCCCAATCGGTCGCGTTGATGCGGACCTGACGTAGGCCCCCATCTCCGCGTCTGCATGCTGGATGTGATTCAGCAGCCAGTTGTGAAGAAAATCGAGCATGCTGAACTCGCTGGTTTTGTGCTTGACGATCTCCACCGTCATTTCGTCCAGAGTCTTGAGTAGCTGAGAATGAATTGCACTGTGTTGAGAAAGTCCGGGATACCCAACCTCATGCATCACATTTTCTTCGCTTAGAAAGTGGAATTGTGTGTCGGCCTTTAGCTCATGAATGATGCACATGAGGTTCCTTTCGGAAAAATCGTTTTTGATCGCGAAATCAAGCTTCCGACACAGAAACAACATCATACGATGTTCTGCGTCGACCAATTCGCTTCCAACGGAAAACTTATGTTCCCAATGTACGAACAAAATGATCTCCAACATCAGAACGCGCAATGATTATGGGGACTGGCAGGTACTCCGCTGCCTCGGCAGCGATCCTGGTGCTCATACAAAACTGAAGCGTGAATACACGTTCGATAGCAACGAGCGGCCGCGCGAAGCAACGTGGCGGCAGATTTCTGTTTGTACTCCCTCGCGGATATTTTATGCAATGCGTGATGCTTTGGTGCCGCCATCTGCCTGCAATTTGCATTCGGCATAGGAAATCTTCCCGTCTTATGGGGATCGCGCCAGAATCTTCCTGTTTTTGCCACCAACTAACGTTGATTCCCCAATAGGCCGGGCGCAATGACGAAGCAGCGCGGCATGTCAGGCGGCATCAATACTCAGGACTAAGCTGGCCGCCAAGGCTGCATTGGCATAGCAGGTTAAGACCAAAGTCTGAGATATATGACCGATCGGGATTGTCTGCTTTGGGTCAAAAGCGGTCATTCAGCGGGTGTTCGCATTTGGCGCAAAGCAGACATTCTCAGGTCGTTGTCCCGTGTGGCAGCGATCAGCGCGCTTGCTGGGCAAGTGGAACACCGATGCCAATCGCCCCGGAGAGAGTCATTTTCTTGCCGCGCCGAATGATGATGTGGAAATCCCCGCCACCATGTTCATCACGAAGCCAATCTTCCAAGTCGGAAAATGGCCTACCGGCATAAATGGCAGGCAGGATCTTTTGGTCGTCTTCCAATCGATAGGCATAGAGCCGAAGCCGCCAGTCGCGGTCTTGCAGCAGCTGCTCCAGCAATTCGTCGAGGCGGGGGTTTGAATAAATGTATGGAATTGCGCGTTTGCGCTTGGGCTTTTGCGGTTTTGGCATGGTGTGCGGCCTGGTGTGTGATCTGGTGTGTGCCTGGGTGTGTGGCCTGATGCGGGTTAGGTGTGTGGCGCGGTGTGTCGCCGGCACTTAGTTACCGAAATGTTCGACTGGCGGGAGCGCGCCAAGGCTTGTCGAGCTCCTGCGATTTTTGGCGAGCCAGGCGTCAAGATCGCTGATGGCGTAGGAGACGGCCCGGCCCATCTTGAAGTAATCGGGACCGCCGCCGGTGACCCGCAGCTTTTCGAGGGTGCGGTGGGACAGGCTGAGATAGCGCGCGGCCTGCCGCGTGCGAACATATGTTGGTGATTGATCGTTCATGACTGGCCTCATTAGAAACAATCGCAGCGAAGTGCGGCGAACTGAGGCCAACTTAAGGGGACAAAATGCGCAGAAAAGTCACGCCCAAAATATGCGTGACGCAAAATTCAGGGTTTGGGATTTTGCGTCACGACAGGCAGGAGTAGCGAGCTGGCAAACAGCGCGGTGAATTTCTGGGTTGCTTCGCTGCGGCGCTGCACCCTGCGCAGGAGCGCGGCGCCGGAGACCTTCGGACCGCCAGCCTTCTTTATTTCCTCGGCCATGATAGCAGCTGCGCTGCGCTCGCTATGGCCTTTGTTTTTCAATTCGCAAAATCTGGCGTCGAGTTTGGCCCCTTCTTCCCATGACATGATCCGCTTGCGGCCGCCCTTCCGACGGGACTTTTCCTGAAACCCCGGGACATGCGCAACGGCCAGGCACACGGCCAATTTGAACCAGGGATAGGATTCTCCCTGCTTGATCCCAAAATGCTCCAGGAGAAGTGGAAGTTTCTGGTCATACTCAATGCGCCATTGGGGGACGTGGCTTAGCTTGCCAGATATGGCCGGCAGTGATGTGCTTGCATAGATGCCAAGCGCGCCCGCCGGAAGAGCTGCGCGCCTGAACCGCCGTCTGAAGCTTGGCGGCAAGGGTTCGGTGAGCAGCCCGCTATAGACTTCTGAAGATTTTTTCCGTCGCGTCATGGATTCACCATTGTAGCAAGCCGCTTGAGCGAGGAGCGCATCCCAGATGCAGCGCGCCGGCGCGTTCAAGTCGTGGCTGCCGTCAGCACACTCCAACCTCACCCTCTTGGCAAGAAAATTTAAGCGGTCCGATTTTTTGCATTGGTGTCGGTGAATTCATTGCGGGCAGATTGTACAGGCTCAAAAAATCTGCGCGTAGTGTTTTTTATTTTTTGGCAAAAAGTGTAATGCCGACAGCGCTAGAGAACATATCCTATAGCGTATGCATGATAAGTGCTGATGATAGAGAC